>NZ_PDYM01000003.1 GCF_002743055.1 Sporosarcina sp. P13
GTATATGACGTACTACAATCATTATCGTGGGCAATGGAATTTAAAAAAGTTGCCGCCTGCAAAATACAGGCAGCAACTTCAACAACTAGCATAGGCTTTTTTTAATTGTCCTTTACAAAGGGTACAGTTTATAATCTCCAGCTGGCTTTTAGTTTTTGCGTAGTAATTTTACTAGGAATTGAACGATTAGCGAAATCGCTAGTCCAAATGATGAAATGATGAACAACGATAAAATTCCAATCGCTTCCGAGAATTCATTATCCATGAAGATAAAGCTTCTGAACATCTCCGCAAATGCCAAGACGAGCACGACCATGAACATCTTAAAGGCAATATGTAGTTGATAAAATAATAAAAGGGAGCTGACGATACCGACGATCAGCCCGAACACCGCGAACGACAAATAATTATTGACGATAAGCTCATGACCTAGCACTGTACGAACGCCAATAATGAGCAAGACAAATGAAGTCAATGCGGTGAAAAAACCGACTTTCCAATAACGAGAATCCAACACGTACACCTGCTTTCCTTACCTAGTATAGCGGAATCGCTACCATTCGTCACGCGCTGTCGATTAGTTAAGACGCTTCATATCAGCAAGCAGTTCCTTCTGATACGATTCATTCGAAAAATTATATTCTTTACGGATAGTACCTTCCGCATCCAGTAAATAAAAATTGGTTCCATGAACGACTTGTGTAGACGATTCATGCTTTAGCACGAACGTCTGAAATTCTTCACGTGCAAATGCTTCAATTTCGGGCTGTGAATACCCCGTCAGCAAATGCCAATTGGACTCATCTGCGGTAAAGTTAGCGATATAAGCTTTCAATGTGGCAGGGGTGTCTACTTCTGGATCGACAGAAAAGGACACGATTTGTACATCAATTCCTTGTTCTTTCAATATCTTCTGAAGTTCTGCCATTTCACTCGTTAATGCAGGGCAGATGGTTGTACAATTCGTGAATACGAAGTCTGCAATCCATGGTCTACCGCTCGTTTGCTCCGTGCCGAACGGTTCGCCATTCTGATCAGTGAAGGTGAAATCACGGATTTGTTTACCTCTTTCGAGTGGCTCACTGCAACCAACCACTAGTAATAGCACAGCTAAAAGGGCAGGGGCTAGCCGCTTCATATCATCCTTCACTCCTTTCATCAAAAACAGGTAACGCAATGGTGACAATGGTTTCGGTAGATTCATTGGAAACGCTGAACGTTCCGTCATGCAGACGCACAATTTCTTTAACAATCGATAATCCAAGGCCTGTTCCACCAGTCGTCCGGTTACGTGCTTTATCTGTTCGGAAAAAGCGTTGGCCGATTCGCGCAACATCTTCGTCACCAATTGTTACACCGTCGTTGGCAATTCGATAAATTACACTATTTCCACTCGCTACTAATTGGATAGAAATCGCCTGCTCGGCATATTTCACCGCATTATCGATTGTATTATAAAATACTTGCTGTAATCGCTTCGGATCACCTGGCAAAATCAGTTCTTCATCAATTGACGCCTGCAACTGAATCCCTTTGTCTTTTAATCGAATGGCAAAAAGTTCCGACGTATCATATAATAATTGAGCAATCGCAATCGGTTCATTTTCCAGCGTGTAGAGATCTTGCTCCAAGTGATTGAGTTCCACTAAATCATGGATCAACTTTTTTAGACGTTCTGTTTCTTTTTCAATTGTCGACAAATACTGCTTCACATCTTCAGGGGATGAGTCAATTTTGTCTTTTGAAAGTTGTGCATAGCCACTAATATACGTCAGTGGCGACCGCAATTCATGGACAATATTCGATGTGAACTCTTTTTTACGCTGGTCTTGTTCGGCTAATGAATGGCTCATTACATTAAATGCCGAAGCGAGTTTTCCGATTTCGTCTGACCTTCTAGAATCAAGGCGATTGGAATAATCCCCTTTAGAGACGCGTTCGGAGTACGTTTGTAATGTTTTTAAAGGTTCAAATAACGAGCGCCAAACGCGTTGCAAGATTAAAAATAAGATAATGAAAAATGCGGTGCCCACAAGCAACATGATTGGCAAACTATCACGAAACACATCTTGAATGGCGGCTAATGGTACGTATATATATATGAAACCAATGAGTCCATGTTCACCTTTAATCGGGAAGATTCCACCGAATATTTCACGATTCAGCTCTTCAACATACCCTTCTTTCATGACAGGTTTTCCCGTTTCTAATAGCTTCTCGTCGCTTTCATCGACAAGCGACTGATAATTGAGCTGGTAAGGGAAGTACGATGTTAAATCATCCAGCCGATCCACTACGATGATTTCATATTCCGAAACAATGTTATACCACTGAATTTTCTCGATGATCGAATCGCTTAATTCACCGTAATGATAGTGCGCAGCCGTGCGATTACCTTGATACATGATTGATTCTTTAATCCGTTCTTTGTAGAGATCAGTATACAAATAATGAATGAAAAAGAACGAAAATAGAATCGTACAGGCAATGCTGCCGACAAATACGAGCAGCATCTTTTTGCTGAGATTCAAATTATTCATTCGGAATCCTCAAGCTTATAGCCGATACCCCAGACCGTTTCGATCATCTTTCCTGCATCACCAAGCTTAAGGCGTAATGTCTTCACATGCGTATCAATCGTCCGTTCACTACTTTGATGATCATCGCCCCATACTAATTCAAGCAATTGCTCACGGGAATAAGCGCGACCTTTATGTTTGACGAGCAACAATAGTAAGCCAAATTCTTTCAGCGTTAGATTAAGCGGTTTTCCTGCAAGTTGCGCAGTGTAAGAATCTTCACTAATCGTCAATGGACCAGCTTGCAACACGGTTGGATCTGGATTCAATCGATACGTTCTACGCAACACGGCTTCAATCCGTGCCACAAGTTCGCCAGATAAGAATGGTTTGACGATATAATCATCACCACCAAGCTTCAGCCCTTGGACTTTATCCCACTCTTCTCCACGGGCAGATAGGAAAATCAGTGGAATGGATGATGTGCGCTTTACTTGTTCTGCAAACGTAAATCCATCCATATACGGCATCATCACATCGACAATACATAGATCGACTTTCTGTTGATTTACGACTGCTAAGGCCTGAATACCGTCACCGGCTTCAAGTACGTTATAACGTGCATCTTCCAAAATCATGCGAATCAATTCCCGCATTTGCGGCTCATCATCTATGACTAATATTGTGTAACTCATGGAAACTCCTCTTTTCGATCAGTCTGTCGTTCTATTTTCCTGAAAAGTTGTGAAATCCGAATGAACTTTCATGAAGTTGTCGAAACTTCATTAAAAATTCGCATTCATATTTTATAATCATAACAGTAAAATGAGTAGATAGGAGAATGAAAGCATGAAACGTTTCGGAATTTTAACTTTAAGTATTGTGATGACCGCATTGCTGGCGGCATGTGGACAAGACGATGTACCAACAGAAGCGGAATTACCTGAACCGATCGAAGTAGAATTAACGGTGCCTGTGACGGCAGACGTAATGGAACCCGTTACACTTACGACACTCGTCACACAAGGTGAAGAAAAAGTAGAAGACGCTACTGAAGTGGAGTACGAAATTTGGCAAGAAGGCAAGAAAGAAGACAGCATTTCCGTCGAAACAACAAATGACAAAGAAGGTCTATATTCAGCGACAACAACTTTTGAAAACAATGGTGTCTACCACGTACAAGTTCACGTAACCGCACGTGACATGCACGTTATGCCTGTAAAACAAATTCAAATCGGTGAAGTTAACGTAGAAGGTCATGTGGAAGGGCATAAGAGCCATGAAGCAACAGATGGACATCACGACCACAGCACAACAGAAGGTTTGTCGATTCATTTCGTGCAGCCGGAAGCAGCAAAAGTAGACGCGGAGACAGAGTTAATGACACATGTGCAACTAGAAGGCAAAGCACTTGAAAACACAAAAGTACGCTACGAGATCGCAGACCTTGCCAATGAAATCCAATGGGTCGATACAAAAGAAACGAAGCCGGGGGAGTACACAGCTGATCATTCATTTACTGAAGTTGGAACGTATAAAGTAACAATCCATATTGAAAACGACACAATTCATGAACATGAAGAACATAAAGTAGAAGTGAAGTAAATGATAGAACACCGGTCACATTCAGTGACGGTGTTTTTTTGTGGGATGAATATTTATGCGCTCATAGAAGTCGGCCGCCCGCTCATAGCCTAGGTCGCCGCGCTCATAGAAAGTCCGAAGCCGCTCATAGCCTAGGTAACCGCGCTCATAGAAAGCCCCCAGCCGCTCATAGTCTAGGTAACCGCGCTCATAGAAAGCCCGAAGCCGCTCATAGCCCGGGTCGCCGCGCTCATAGAAAGCAGCTTCCCGCTCATAGAAAGCTTCCCCACCAAATCTAATGCTCGAAATCCTTGTCGAAAAGCGGTACACTAAGAAGGGTGAAAGATTATCCAATCAAGAGGAGTGTAAATATGACAGATTATCCTAAAAAGACCTGTTCGATCGAACGACTAGTAACAATTCCAGAAGATGTACAAAAAGTACTCGACGGAAAAAAGTGGGCAACTAGAAGAAATGGTGTATATGCGTACCCAGGTGAAATTATGACACTAGAAGGCCAAGAATTCACAATCGACAAACTGTACGTCCAAACACTCGGAGAACTAACAGATGAAGATGCCAAAGCAGAAGGCCATGAAACTGTCGAAGGGTACAAACAAACGATGCTCGCAATTCACGACAAAATGCCTTGGCTTCCACAGATGAAAGTTTGGGTGCACGAATACAGCCCAGTACAGAAATGATGTAAAAGATGAAGTTCTATTACGGAGCGGTCGTCTTTGCGCACGTAGTATCAGCGGTTATTTCAGTAGGACCTTTATTTCTACTGTTACCGCTGATCCGCCGATTGCGCATGGCAAAAGCAGAAGCGGAAGATATCTATTTGGCATTCATCCGAGTGATTATCCGTCTCGTCATGCATGCAGGTCACGTACTCGTGATCTCGGGCATCTTGCTGATCTTGTCCGGTCCATGGCCGTGGCATACTTCGTGGATTGTCCTCACGCTAGGTGTCATGCTACTATCCGGTGTGTTCCTAGCTACTGGCTTTTCAGCGGTACTAAAGAAATTCCATGAACCAGGTAACAATAAGGACGCGATTATCAAAAAACTACGCCGCACCGCTTGGATTTACATTAGTCTGATGCTAGTTATGCTGTGGCTTATGGTGCAAAAACCGGTAGTCTGGTAAATAGTACATAGTGAGGAAAAGATGTGTACATGGCTACACATCTTTTTTTTGTAAGATTCCGTTTGACAGCAAAATCTGCAACGAATATGATGGATTATAGTAGCATTTGAAAGGAACGAGGGAACATTATGAAAAAGAAAGTACTCGGTCTGCTGACGATACTCGTCTTATTGCTGACGGCTTGTAACCCGAAAGATCAAGATCAGACGATAACGATAGGAACGACAGAAGGGATCTATGCAAAAGTTATCGACAAAGCACTCGCTCCAGCCTTACAAGAGCTCGGTTATGAAATGAAAGTGGAAAAATACGTAGATTTCATTACACCTAACGCTAACTTAGCGGAAGGAGTAATTGATGCAAACATGTTTCAGCAACGTTTGTATTTAGATCAATCCAAACAACAAGAGGAATTACCAATCGTTGCGCTAACGGATATTCCAAGTATCGGTCTTGGCCTTTATTCGAATGAACTGATATCCATAGATGATATTCCTAACGGGGCATGGATTACGATTCCGAATGATGAATTAGGCACTGCAAGAGCACTACGCTTCCTTGAACAACAAGGTTTGCTGTCTTTAAATGCAGATGCACCTACTTATACTGTCAATGAAACGCAAATTGATAGTAACCCTAAGAAACTTCAAATTCAACCAGTCTTAACGGCACAGCTTGTTGCTTCACTAACAAGCGGAGATTTAGCTGTCATTCCGGATAACTATGTCATCGTTAACAATATGAAACTAGATGCTGCATTAGCTAAAGAGCAGTTGAGTAAAGAATTAAATTATATTATCGCGGTTAGAGAAGGGGATACAGATCAGGACTTTGCAAAAGCACTGAAAGAAGCTGTCGAATCCGATACATTTAAACTAGCGATTGACAAAGAATTCCAAGGTTTTGGAAAATGAAACACCGTAGGGCTTACAGAAGCCGTACGGTGTTTTTCGTCTTATTCAATAACTTGTCGCTTGGTGAAATCGACGTCTTGATAATAAGCATCTTTCACAAGTAAGTTCGGGCCAAGACAACGAACAGCTGGACAATGGCAACCAACACTTTTTGCGAGTTCGTGTTGCTGCCATTTGTCATATAGTTCCGGCAAATAATCAGTCTGAATATTGCCAAGTGGCGGCACATCACCGAAGTCTGTGACGATAACGTCTCCCGAGAAAATATTGACATTCAAGCGAGAACGACCGTCTGGATCATTTCGCACCGTAACTTTCGGACTGTTCGCAAGTTTCGCGAACAGCTCTTGATCTAGCCCGTCCTGACTGCAATGATAAAACGGTAATGTACCGAATAACATCCAAGTATCTTGATCGCGGAACGATAAAATATCAAGCATCGCTGCACGCGTTTCATCTAGCGAAAGCACGTCCAATGAAGATGCGAAATCGCTTGGGTACATTGGATGAATCTCGTGGCGACCACACTTCATTTCATTCACTACTTGTTCGTGAATCGTCTGCAAGTGCGGTAATGTTCGACGGTTTAGCATCGTTTCAGCAGATACCATGACACCCATTTCTGATAATCTTTTACTATTTTCAATCATCCGCGCAAATTGCTCCGCACGCCGCGCGCGAGGTGGCTTTCGTTCCATCATCGCAAACCCGCCATCAATGAAATCATCGACTGTGCCCCAGTTATGCGAAATATGTAACACGTCTAAATACGGTGCGATTAATTCATAACGGTCAAACGGCATCGTCAAATTCGAATTGACTTGTGTCTTCACACCGCGTGCATGGGCATATTGTAAAAGGGGTACAACATAGTGCTCGACAGACTTCTTCGAGAACATTGGCTCACCGCCCGTTAAACTAAGCGTGCGCAAATGAGGGATTTCATCTAACTTCTTAAGCAATAGCTCAACTGGTAAAGCTTGTGGATCTTTCGGTTGTAGCATATACCCGACCGCACAGTGTTCACAGCGCATATTACATAAATATGTTGTTGTGAATTCGATACTTGATAATACTTGTTTACCGTAAAGATCTACATCGTTATACGCTTCCCACGGATCCAACATACTAGATTGTGATAATACCATCATCCAAACTCCTAACCCGGTTTAGTTCTTGTCACTCACGTACTGCGCAATATCTTTCGCATACTTATTCATCGAAGAAGGGGACACGTCAAATGCTTCCGCAATTTCCTTTAACGTCATATCAAGTGGTGTAAAGAAGTCGTTCTCTTGTCCGTAACGAATTGCACCTGCAGCAATCGCAACCATCTTACGTGCTTTAGGCTGCTCGTCTACCAAAAAGTCTTCTAGTAGTTCAAGTAACTCATCGGATTGACGATCATTCTTTTCTAAAAACTCATCCGCTGACAACAAAACGCCTGCTTCAAATTCCGTGAATTCACCACCTGAATAACCATCTTCTCCAAGTGCTTCCCAGAACTTCATCGTATGATCTTTCAATTGTTCATCTGCAATGGACTTCGCAAATGTTTTGATTGCTTCCGTATGATCTGTTGGGAAGAAGATTAGACTAGAAACAGCTAGATAATTGCCTGTTGAAGTACCGTCTGGCAATAGGAAGCAATAGAAGTGAACACCCGCTGGAATTGGTTTATCGCTTTCTTTCCATAACTTAATTGTCTCGTCACCAAGAATGCTAGTAGCGGTTAAATACGTATTGTCGACCGCTATCACTTCACCAATGAAAACACGTGGTTCGCTCCACAGGTCTAACAATTCCAAAATAGAAGGTCGTACTTGTTTCTTCTTCTGTTTCGCTACATAGTTAGCCCATATATCTGTTCGCTGATGGAAGAAAAACTCATCTAGCGCAATCGATTGAATCATTTCTTCTGGTAAATAATTATCTAATGAAGACTTCCAAGCTTTCGAGTACTCGATAAATTCGTTCACATCTATACGTTCTGGATGTGTATCATAAAATGTCTGCAATAGACGCTCCATTTCTTCTGTCTGCACATCTTCCACAGTCACGGCTTGCTTTGATTCACAACACTTCTTATATTTCTTGCCACTGCCACAAGGACATGGTTCATTTCTTCCTACCATTATTACACTTCCCTTTATAAAATTAACACATAGTCTAGTGTACCAAACGAGAGGGAAGTTGGCATGGGTTTTTTGTGTTATGCCAAGTTAGTGTGTAGAAGTAATGGACAGGATAGATTGATTCCGGATAAAGTGAAGAAGATATCAAATACTTCTAAATAGTAGTGTGCAAAATTGCATATATATAAGCTGGCGAAATGATGAACAATAAACTTGCAAACCAATTCGAATCATCTAGAACGGTAGACAAAGAAAAATGGATACAACGTATTTAATCAGCATGTTAAAGGTAATGTAAAAGTGGCTTAAACGTCTGAAGTGTATGATAATATAAGCTACATAAATGAAAAGGAGAGATGGGTATATGGGATTGTTTGATGCGTTATTAGGGAATGCTTCGGTCGCTTCAAATAGAGAAGTGGAAAAGGAGTTACATCTTATTTTGGCTGATAATGAGGAAGTTGAAGCGGCATTTAAGTTGATCCGCGACTTAATAGTATTTACTAAAACTCGATTAATTCTAATTGATAAGCAAGGCATGACTGGCAAGAAGGTTGAATATCACTCAATCCCGTTTAGAAGTATCTCTCACTTCAGTATAGAAACAGCAGGAACATTTGATCTGGATGCTGAGCTAAAAATATGGGTTTCCAGTTCAGCTACTCCGCAAATAGAAAAACAGTTCAGAAAAGACAAAAGTATTTATGACATCCAGAAAATATTAGCAACTGTTTGTGTCTAATTTTCTTCACGTAAAAGAAAAAGGTGCTTTCTGAAATAGAAAGCACCACCACTTATAAATTATTTAGTAGCAGTCTCATACGCCACGAGTGTTACTCCTAATTCTTTTTCCAAGAGATTTAATACATGCAATTGTTCATTGCTCAATTGCGCGATTGGTGATTCTTTTTTCGTCATGTAAACAACATCCTTTCATAATTTATACATAAGATGGCCATAGGGCGACAAAATATACAAAGAAACCATGAATCGCGCTCATAAACTGTCGTTGCATGCTCATACACCACGCCGAAATTAATAGGAGGACCACATGATATACGATCCAACCGTATTTGAAAACTTAAAAGTCGCATTCGAAAATCAACTATATGATTTAGATACACTTGCACATAAAATTAACATCCACAATCGTACAGACCAACTCGATTTAGCGGTACTTGCAAGAAAATTCACTTTAAAGTTCTCGCTAGTCCACTATCCAGCAGTCACAGTGGAAGTGATACTCAACTCCTCTTTACAAGAACTAGCGGATGAAATACTTGAAGCGGAAAACACAGATCCAGGCTGTTACCTATCATTACGGGTACTCAAATTTGTAGAAGACTTAGAAATCCAATGCGAACTAATCGCCGCAATTTTAGATGCTGTGTGGGAAGGTGATATCCAACACAAACAAACTATCAGTTACGAATTTGGACAGCGCGAGGCAGATTATCTTCATACGATAGATATCGACTTTATTCCGAAATTAACAGAAGAAAACATGAGTGAGATTGCGGGCTTCCTTCAGTCCGTGCTAGATATGGTGGAACAAATTAGTGAAATATAATTCAGAGTAAAAAAGAGAGAAGGAATATATTGAAAAAGAAAATGAAGCGACAAGCGGTAGAAACGAAAGAAGACATATGGAATGCTGTTATAGCTGTGCTAAGTGAATACGATGTAACAAAGGACAAGGAATATCAGGAAGCCAATATCGTTTTTCAATATTATTCTGACATGGAAAGTGGCGGACATGAAAGTTTACTTAACTGGTTCGGTGAGTATATTGAAGAGATAGGAATTGAATCATACATCCAAAAGCTCGCCAACGCCCTAGAACAAATAGGTGCGATTGATTATGCCTTGATCATTAAACAATACGGGCTGGATTTGTGGCAACTGTCAGTAGCGATGGTGCAGGATGAACAGAAACAGGATGAATTTTATCAACTAATCCAAAAAGCAGATGAAGATTATTATTATCTGGATGGCAAGTTGTCGGAATTACTGGAGGACTTCTTTGTAAAAAACTATACAAAATTCATTGAATTTATTTAAAATTACCCACTAAAAAACGCTCCGTTGAACAGAGCGTTATTATCTTCCTTGCTTGGTAAATCGATTGCCCGTATTGCTATAAACAATCGCAAACACAATGACTAGAAAGAACAGTGCCAAACCTACAATAAACAACATATCCTGATCCAACCACTCACTTAGCGCAAATAAACCTAAACAAAAAGCAAGTGCGTACATTATCTTTGCCATGAATTTACATAATGCGAATTCATCAATTTTTGCCTTTTTCTCCAGAGACATCGTATTATAGCCTGACAGTAACGATGCCCCTTTTCCTTGCGATAGCATCGCCCCATACACGATAAAAACAATCATCATTGCAACATTAATTAACAATCCAAGCATCCTACACCCTCATTTCCGATAAAAAATAGAGCCAACATCACAATGACTCCATTTTTCCTGATTATGAACCTACTTGCTGACTTCTCTTTTGAACAACCATCTTCAGCGAAATTGCGGCAAAGATAAACGCGATAATGACAATACTGCCACCTACAGTAGGCATCATCGTCACACTACCTGTCTGACTAAACACTATACCACCTACACCAGAACCAAGCGCAATTCCGACTTGCAGAGCGGAATTATTGAAGCTCTGATGAATATCGGAAGACACGGGGTCGCTTTGAATAATATAATCCTGCTGTGCCGGTGCCAACGCCCAGCTAAGCCCACCCCAAACCATCATGAATACAATGAACAACGGAATCGAGAACGTCGAGTAAGGAAGAGCGAACAAGCTAACAGCGAATGCCCCCAAAATGATCAAAATACTCTTCTTCGAACCTAAACGAGAAGCGAGTCCGCCACCGAACACACCGCCACCGACTGCCGAAAGTCCAAACAAGAAGTAAAACACACTAATCCAATACGGACTTAGTTGCATCGTCGTTTCAAGAAACGGTGTAAAATATGCGTAAACAGTATAATGTCCGGCTAACATGAACATCGTTGCTAAATGCGCAAAGAAAATCTTTTTATTAGCAAGAGCCTTAATCTGCGCAGAGAGTGGTTGCACTTGGCCTGTCGGAATCTTCTCTAAAAAATTTGCAATTAGTACAATTGAACCGATCGTCAAAACTGAAATTCCGAGGAACACCGACCGCCAGCCAAACGCATTTGTCACTACAATCCCAGTTGGCACACCGAGCACAAGCGACGAACTAATTCCCATATAAATATAGCCTAGCGCCTTTGCTCGAACCTTTGGCGCCACGATCCGCACTGTAATCGTCAACGCCAGCACAATCACAAGCGCCGCGCTAGCAGCCGTCACCACACGCGCCGCCATCATCAAGCCGAACGTAGGGCTAAAATACGTTAAGATGTTTCCGATTAAAAACACTATAAGCGTAATCAAATACAACTTCTTACGTTCGACCTTAGCAGTCAACGAAAGTAACACAGGACCCGCGACCGCAAACACTAGCGCGAAAATCGTAATTAATTGTCCAGCGGTAGCGATTGACACATTCAAATCATCCGCAATAACCGGTAAAATCCCTCCAACGACCAGCTCTACAAGCCCAACCGTAATGGCCGAAATAGCCAATAAAAGTACACGTACATCCACATTAATTCCTCCTACCTAAGTTGCCAATATCTAATAAACTCCATAGAAAAATCCCGATTACAAAAAATACTTTGTAATCAGGATTTGACGGTTCCTGGTAGAGACCCTCGAACCATATTATCGAGGTTATACATAATGATTCCGTAATGAAATTTTCTATTGTTCAATTTAGCATGGATTTGAAGTGTTGGCAAGGTTGGCGGCTTAAAAAGGCTCGTTGTTTTTATGTACATACGCCAAATCTTCTATAGTAACTAACAAATAATGTTAACTTGAAGTAGGTTAAAGTGAGACAAGGCTACGATGAAGAGAAGGTTCCTAAAGAAAATAAAGAATAAGACATTGTTGAGGAGCCTTTCGAGGTTGTATACTTTCAACATTTTTTCACATTCACATTGTCCACCATTAGTACTCCACTGTTTATATACTGGTAAAAGAGATGTCCCCTTTATTACTTTTCAAAATACTCCCACAAACTATTTATAATTCAACTATTCCCCAAATGAACATGCTATAGTATCTACATCATAAAACGAATTGGAGTTGACTAGTTATGAAGAGAATTTTCGCAATAATTTTAACAATCGCTTTAATAGTATCTGCAGTACCACAAACAGAAGCTTCATCTAAAGTATTTACTGATGTTCCAAAAGATCATCCGAACTACACGGCTATTATGTATTTGTTGGAGAATAAGGTGATTGAGCCGAGTGCGCGTTTTGGGTTGAATGATAAGGTAACGCGTGAAGAAGTGGCGGTTATGGTTGCCAAGGCTACGGGATTGAATGGGAAGAAGGTGAAGACGAAGTTTAAGGATGTGCCAGCAAGTAGGTATTCTTCGGGCTATATTAATTCTGCGGTGAATGCGAAAATTATAAATGGCTATCCAGATGGAACGTTTAAGCCGACGCAAAAGGTGACGAGAGGTCATATGGCTGCTTTCATTGCGAATGCATTTAAATTGACGAAGGAGAAAGATATTCGATTTAAAGATGTTAAGAAGGGTTCAACTTCGTATCACGCGATTCGTAAATTGGCTTACGAAAATATTACGTCAGGATATCCTGATGGTACGTTTCGACCAAATGAAACACTGACTCGCTCACACATTGCGGCATTTGTAGCACGGGCGATGGATCCTGCGTTTAGACCTTCACAACCTGTTACGGTGACGAGAGGAATTCATTTTGGTATGAATCCTACACAAGTAAAAAGTATTGAATCTAAGTCTCCTGCGGTGCTACTTGCGTATGAAAAAGAAGGAAATGCGACTATATTAATCTATAGCACAACTAAATATAATTACAGAACAAATTTGATTTATTACTTCGAAAATAATAAATTACAGTTTATTAGTTATGATTTTATGAATGGAGAAGAGTGGTATCATGATTCAGACGAGTTGTTTGCAATTTATAGTGAACTGAGTGAAAATGCGCAACGTGAATTTGGAGCGGACTATTACTATGACTCGGATGGTGAGTATTCATTTAATTCTGGATGGGACAAAACAGGTTATGTTGTAGTGCTGACGGTAAATGATGATCAGTTAAGTACGACAGCTAATCTGATTTATTTACCGCATTCGCTGTTGAAATAACCTAAAGAATAGAAATTGTAAAAGAGTAGTAGCTAATTTATCTTAGTTACTACTCTTTTCATCTAGTACAATAATTCTACTTAAATAGATGCTTCATAAATAGATTTCACAGCTTTTTCAAGTGAGTTGTTAAATTCATCGTCTGTCTGATTTGCATTCAAGTCTTGGCTTAATGCACGAGAGAAACTAGCGATAAGTCCGTCGTTCGCTTTGAGTTTTTCATTCGCGACATCTGTTGAATAACCTCCAGAAAGTGCAACGACACGTACAACACGCGGATGATCAATCAGTTCTCTGTATAGGTTTGTTTCTGTCGGAATCGTCAATTTCAGCATGATATTTTCGTTGTCTTGAAGCTGGTCAAGATGTTTGTGAATTTCTGTTTTTAGTATGGCTTCGCATGCTGCTTTATCGGCACTGTGAATATCGACTTCTGGCTCAATGATCGGAACCAAACCTGCTGCGATAATTTGCTTGCCGATTTCAAATTGTTGGTCTACGACTGCTTGAATACCTTCTTCATTTGCCTCTTTAATAACAGAACGCATTTTTGTACCGAAAATATGACGTTCGTTCGCGCGTTTAAGTAGTTCATCTAAATCTGTGATTGGTTTCATCAATTGGACACCGTTTGCTTCATCTGCTAATCCTTTATCAATTTTTAAGAAAGGAACGATGTCTTTCTTTTCTGTCAAGTAATCTGCAGTATACATTCCTTCGATTTCACGATCCATCGTTTGTTCGAATAAAATAGCACCCAAAATATGAGCCGCATCAAAAGCGGGGGATGTAATAATTCGCGTGCGCATATCGTGTACGAGGGTGAACATTTCATCTTCATTGGAATAAGAGTTTTCTAGAACACCATAAGCTGCTAATGCTTTAGGTGTACTGCCGCCACTTTGGTCAAGTGCCGCAATAAATCCTTTTCCGTTTTTCACTTTGTCAAATTGCTTTTCATTCATATTCATCACTCCTCATGTATAATCTGACTCTTCTGACATACTATCATGAATTTGATTCCATATGTTAGTGAAGCGAACAGATCGGAATTCAAAGAAAATAGCGGAAAGAATAATTAGCAATGAAATGGAGATGCTACATCATGTGGTTAGAAAATAACGAAAGAAGGCTAATCAAATGACCAAAAAATACCTTAAACCAAATGATCCTGCAGACAATAAAGAACGACACAACAAAACGATCAGCAATATTGAGGCTGCTGAAGAGGTGATGAAGTTTACGATGGGTAACGAGCGTGAAAAAATCAAACAGAGCAACGAACGAAGAGAAGAAAGTATTAAGAATCATAAAGATGAAATTGACTATATGATGTGGACTTTACTTCAACATTAACAGCAGAAGAAATTTTACGATTGCTTGCCTTCCTAAAAAGTGAGCACAGGGCAACAACAACGCGTGCAACAATTTTCAAAAGGTATTCGACAACGTCTAAATCTAGCGCAAAGTTTATTGGGGAAGGCAAGTTGCCTATTTTAGATGATCCGACAAACGGCCTTGGTCCGTACTGGATTGCCGAGCTGAATAAAATGATGGCTGAAAAACGAAATAAAGGCTGTGCCGTTCTTTTTTCAACGCATTTACTAAACTTTGCAGATGACGGTCCCATTTTACACGAAGGATATGTGCTAGCAACCGGATCAATGGACGATGTCTTACGTGCAAATGAAGCAGTAGATCTTGAGCAATTATGGTTGAAGAAAATAGAGGAAAGAATAATTAGCAATGAAATGGAGATGCTACATCATGTAGTTATAAAATAACGAAAGAAGGCTAATCCAATGACCAAAAAATACCCTAAACCGAATGATCCCGCAGACAATAAAGAACGACTCAACAAAACCATCAGTAATATGGAAGCTGCTGAAGAAGCGATGAAGTTTGCGACAGGTGAGGAGCGTGAAAAAATCAAACAGAGCAACGAACGAAGAGAAGAAAGTATTAAGGATCTAAAGGATGAAATTCACGAAGAAGACAAATCAAGGATTAATGGCTATATTTAATATGAAAATCCATCTTGCGTACATATGCAAGATGGATTTATTACTTATACAAAATTAGAAATTGCTTTCGTAGTTCATCTACCGTTAAAATCGAATGTTGCGTGTAGACAAGTAATCGATTGCCTTTTCATTCGGCGGATACAATCTAATCCGCATCTACTTCCGGTAGGTGCTACAGTAATAATTAGTTTTTCTATTATCAATCATCGCATGTAAAGTTAAATTACTTCAAACGTGCGCCGCCGCCAACTTCCAAAACTTCTCCTGTTACATAAGAAGCGTGTGGAGAAGAGAAGAATAGTACAGCTCCAGCTAGGTCTTCAGGTTTGCCTACGCGTTTAAGTGGAATCTCCTGTATTAAATGTGGATATCTCTCTTCTACATTTACTGCGTGGAAATTAGAATCTACTAGGCCAGGAGATACACCGTTAACACGGATATTATCAGCCGCTAATTCTTTAGCAAGTGCACGAGTCAATGCGTCCACGCCACCTTTTGCTGCAGTATAAGCACTTCCACCAATAATGCCGCCGTTTCGAATAACACTTGAACAAAGGTTAACGATTGAAGAATTTTCAGATGACTTCAAGAGGGGAAGCATTTCTTGTGTGACCAAGTAAACTGATTTCAAATTCACATCACTATGCAAGTCCCATTCTTCATCAGAAATTTCCGCAAAAGGTTTTTTTATTAATGAAGCCCCTACGTTATTGACTAAAATATCCAACGTACCATATGTATTTTCAATATGTTCTTTCATTTTATGAACGTCATCTCTTTTAGAGACATCTGCAGCGACAAAACTAACATCCGTTCCACGTTGCTTCAACTCTTCCGCGAATTCCAAAACATCAGGTGTTTCAACTAAATTGTTCAGAACTACCTTTGCCCCTAATTTAGCATATTCATTTGCTATTGCTTTTCCGATCCCACTTGCACTTCCTGTAACTAATACGACTTTATCTGTAAATGTATACATTTAATGACCTCCTAATTTTGAAAAAATTCCTTATATGAAATTAAGTTTAAAGTATAAAAATAGAATTTGTCAACAGAAGATTAGAAATTTAATGATTTTGACTGAACTTTTACTTATTAGAACTTAAAATTCTGACATTATCCAACAATTTTCTTCTATAATGGTGATAGGAAAAACCGTGATTTAGATATAAAACGACAAGAGTATTCAAAAAAATCGTTTCATTTGAATTTTCGAAATTGGTATTGACGAAATGATTTTTGTTATGTATATATTAAATTAAGATGTTGAAAACAATTTTCGCATGTGAAATATATTGATTTTATGAAGATGTAGTAGATTTTGAACTGTTTTATGGTTAGGTCCTAAATTTGCTATTACTAAAAGACATGGATATAGCGGAAACATTTGCTGTTTCAGGATTCACTGCAAGAGTACCGCCTGAACGCATCACTGCTTTGCATGAGTCGTATACAGAAGATCGTATCAGGAGAATGAAAGGTCATGAACCTTCCGTTGGAAAAGTACTATCTTTCAATAGTGAGGGTCGACCCGTTTACAATTTAGATGAAGCGGTTACCTAGTGTTCAGAAGCGGGGGGAGATCGCCTATCTGGACAAATCAGGCAACTTTTCGTCTTCTAGAGTATTGGCGTTCATATACTCCAAGTTCTTATATTTCCTTTATTGCGTCTTTTCCACTAGGCTTAATAGTAGAGCTACAGATAATGTGACATCAACCAACTTAACTTTACAAGTTTTGCAAGCGTATGCAAACGCTTAAGAGTCAAAAAAGTTGTGGCTGCTTGACGGGGGGCATTTTGATCCATATATAAAATACTTTTCAACATCGAGTAGTTTAGTAGCACAATGATTGACTAAGCATTTGAAGGTAATACTAAAGAAACTATTTCATAAAACTTAAAAGGAGTGGGCAAAATGATTGAAATCCACAAAAAAGTGAATGTGACAGTTAGTCAGGACACTGATAACCCATATTTGAAAGGTTTATTTGAACCAGTTGATACCGAATATATAGCAAATACAGACAGCTTAAAGGTTGTTGGAGAAATACCTAAAGACTTGAACGGTATGTATGTTAGAAACTCACATAACCAAGCACACGAGCCACTTGGAACATACCACCCATTTGATGGAGACGGCATGGTGCACTCCATTCGTTTTGAAAACGGAAAAGCTGAATACCGTAATCGTTTCATTGAAACAATTGGTTTCTTAGCTGAACAAGCTGCAGGTGGAAAATCATTATGGCCAGGTATGCTAGAGCCGCATTTGGAAACTTACCGCGGTTGGGGTGCTATGGGTACGATGAAAGATAACGCGGGTGTGGATGTTATGGGGCATAACGGAAAAATCATTGCTTCGATGTCACAATGTGGCGAGCCATACCAATTAGATCCTTATACACTAGAAACAGTTGGAACAGCGAAGTGGGGCAGCAAGCTAATGCCTACTGGTATTTGTTCACACTTTAAACTAGATGTAGACACGGGGGAATTAATGTTCTTTAACTTTAGCGAGAATTTCCCATTCATGAACTACGGTGTTGTCGATAAGAATGAGCAACTAGTCCACTATGAGCCAATCGAATTGCCTGGACCAAGATGGCCACACGATATGGGGATTACGAAAAACTATACAATCCTTCATGATTTGCCGTACCATTTTGATCCGGAAGATTTAAAAGTAGGTGTGCGTAAGCTGAAGTTCTTCCCGAATCAGCCAAGCCGTTTCGGTGTTGTTCCAAGAAGAGGAAATAACTCACAAGTTAAGTGGTTTGAAGCTTCTCCTTGCTTTATTTTACACCTGTCGAACTGTTATGAAGATGGCGACGAAGTAATCATGGATGGTTGTATCCAAGATAACCCAGGGAAGCCAGCAGTAGGTGTTCAAGATGGCAATCCATACGATCGCATCCGTAAGCACTTGGACAAGCACCATACGCGAACTCACATGTACAGATGGCGCTTCAATATGAAAACTGGTAAGACAACAGAAGAAGTATTGGACGATGAAATTACAGAATTCCCAGTAGTTGCTAACCAAATAGTTGGTAAGCCATACCGCTATAGCTATAACGTATTATTCAAAGCTGGAGATTGGCATATGATGGGTGTAAAGAAATTTGACTTGTTTACAGGTGATCAACAACGTTATGAGTTTGGCGATAATCGCTTCGGTAGTGAACCAGTAATTGCACTTCGCAAAGATGCAAAAAGTGAAGATGATGGATACTTACTGACGTTCGTCACGGATATGAATACACTTACTTCTGAATGTGTCATCTTGGACGCGAAAGATCTTGAGGCAGGACCAGTGGCAATCGTTAGTTTACCAGCACGTATCACAAACGGAACACACGCATGTTGGATTGAAGAAGAGCGTTTAGATGGTGAAACTGCTCATTCAAAATCCATTGCAAACGTCACACACTAAGTAATTGAAGACATCTATAAAACGAAGGGAAGTCGGGTGAGAGAATGACTGCTTTACAATCTGAAAATACAATTTCGGTTCGTAATCCACGTACAGGTGAAAATGACTATACTATTGAATCGATTACTGAACAAAAACTAGCGGAAGTTTGTACAAACATTCGTAAAGAACAAGTCGCTTGGAATGAACTAGGCGTAGATGGAAGAATTAAAGTTCTCGAACAATGGAAACAAGTGTTGATCGAAAATAGAGAAGTGCTCTTGGACGCAGTTTCTATTGATACAGGACGTCGAAGAGAAAGTACAAGAGAAGTGGATAATATCGTGAAGTGGATCACGAAATGGAGTATAGTTGCTGAGCAGCAACTAGCTCCACTCACTACCGATACTTCACTACCTACCGTAAAATCGACGACAGATTATTCACCATATCCAGTGATCGGTATTATTAGTCCTTGGAACTTCCCACTTTCCCTATCGTTAATGGATGCAATTCCGGCACTATTGGCTGGCTGTGCAGTTGTTGTGAAGCCGAGTGAAGTCACTCCAAGATTTATCGAACCTATGCTGGCGACAATTCAACAAGTTCCGGAGTTAGCTAAAGTTTTCGCTTATGTCGTGGGAGCGGGCAACATTGGAGCTGCGATGATCCAGCATATCGACATGGTTTGTTTCACAGGTAGTACGGCTACAGGAAGAAAAGTAGGAATAGCAGCTGCTGAGAAATTCATTCCGGCATTTTTGGAACTAGGTGGAAAAGACCCAGCAATTGTTACAGAAACAGCAGATTTGGAACGTGCGACTTCCGCTATTCTAGTAGGTTCTGTTCTAGGGGCTGGCCATCAGTGCTATTCAATAGAAAGAATTTATGTAGCAGAGTCTATTTATCCGCAATTTGTTGAAATGTTAACGGAGAAAGCCAAACAGATTAACGTCAACTACCCTGAAATTGATAAAGGTGAAGTCGGCCCATTGATTTTTGAAAAGCAAGCAGACATCATTGCTGATCATATTGCGGATGCAAAAGAAAAAGGCGCGACGGTTCAAACGGGTGGTGAAATCGAGAACCTTGGTGGCGGACTTTGGTGTAAGCCGACAGTGATCTCAGGTGTCGATCATTCCATGAAAATTATGAATGACGAAACATTTGGTCCAGTCATGCCTATCATGCCATTTAATACGATTAAAGAAGCAATTGACCTAGCGAATGAATCTCCTTATGGATTGAGTGGAGCTGTATTTGCCGGAACGAATGAAGAAGGCTTGGCCATTGCAAGAAAGCTAGACGCAGGCGGAATCAGCATTAATGACAGTGGGTTAGCACCTTTCTTCATCGGTGATCGTGATGTAGCAGAAAAGAATGCCTTTAAAGCATCTGGTTTAGGTGGTTCAAGATTAGGTACTGACTCGATTAAACGATTCGTTCGAAAAAAAGCTCTTCTATGTAATCACTCAAATGAAGCTTCTGCATGGTGGTATACAAAGTAAGTATAGGAAATGCAAGATTCACAACACCTAGAGATAGGTGTTGTGAATGTAACTACCAATTGTTATATTCAGGTTTAATAGAATACTCTTCTCAAAAGCCTAATATTTGATTAATGAAAAAAACACATCATAGAATAGGATTTGAAAACTACCATGAAAAAGAACATAATCTTCGTACTAGCAGCACTTATGCTGATCATCGCCGGTTGCTCTTCAGGCAAATCTACAGATGAAGATAAAGAAACAGCAGGAAGCACTTCAGATTATCCCAAAAAACCACTTGAATTAATCGTACCATTTTCACCAGGTGGTTCTACAGACGTATTTGCTCGTGCAGTTGCAAAAGAGCTTCCAGCATACTTACCAAATAAGCAACAAGTAGCAGTAATAAACAAGCCTGGTGCAGGAACGACACTTGGTTTAACGGATGTAGCGAATTCAAAGCCTGATGGCTATACAATTGGTTTTACAACAAGTTCAGGTCTTGATATTCAGCCTGCTTACGGAAAAACATCATATAAACCAGAAGATTTCGAACCAATCATCAAAACATATGAGCTAAACTCAGCAATCGTTGTGAAAAAAGACTCCCCATTAAATACGTATGAAGATTGGTTAGCATACGTAAAAGAAAATCCGGGTAAATTCACGTATGGAACATCTGGTGGTACAGGTAGCGGTGGACATATCGCTATGGAAGATTTAAGTAAAGAATTAGGTGTGGAAACGAAGCACGTTCCATTTGAAGGTGTTGCAGATGTTATGAATGCAATTTTGAGTGGTCAAATTGAAGGTGGACAAATGCGTCCAGATACTGACGTTGGCGGTGACTTGAAACCATTATTATTCACAACGGATTCAAAAGGCGTAACTGATTTCTATAAAGATACACCGAATACAACAGAACTTGGTTTAAGTGCAAGAAGCGAATACTATTCAGGTTTCATTGCTCCTGAAGGTACACCGGAAGAAATCGTAACGATTTTACACGATGCGATTAAAGAAGTAATGGAGTTACCACAAATCAAAGAATTGATGGAAAAACAGAACCTAGTTGTTTCTTACGGTAATCCAGAAGAATTCGCAACTACTATTAAAAGCGCTGTAGAACGTAATACAGTAATCATGAAAGACCTAGGATTGATTAAGTAATTTTGAATAAAAAGTAACCATCACACCAGTTAGTATGTGATGGTTACTTACTTTAGTAACTAGCCGTCTTATAAGGAGTGATCAAATGAGCAAGAAAAAATTAGATATATCCATTCTCGTTGTAATCATCTTGATGGGAATTTATTATATCTCTACTGCTGTAAAAGCGAATGAAGGTACACCTGAAGGAGAACTTGGTTCAGGATTTTTCCCGATCATTCTTGGAGTGGCTCTTATTAGTTTTTGTCTAGTTAGTATTTTGAAATGGCTTAAGAAAACAGATGAGATCCTTCATTTCGATGGTATGAAAAAAATTCTACTAACAATTTCGATCATTATCGTGTATTTTCTCGCATGGGAATATATCGGATACTTCTACATCTTAACATTCATTTTATTGTTCGTGTTATTCACGGTTTTCCGTTGGCCATTGGCAATAAAAAAATCTCGAATGATCACGGTCAATCTTCTCGTCTCACTGGCATTAATGGCATTTATTTATGTCTTATTCAATAACTTGATGTATATCGACTTCTAAAATAAAGGTGGAATTACTATGGACATTTCAGTACTTATAGCCTGCGGGGTTGCCATCTTTGTTGGTCTTTTCGTTGGTATGCTTATGGGAGCGCTTCCAGGACTAGGGTTAATGTTAGCGATCTCATTGCTTTTACCCCTTTCCTACAATATGGATGCGCTTAGCTCAATCCTTATGCTTCTTGCAGTATATCAAGGAGCTGAGTATGGTGGTTCAATTTCCGCTATATTACTAGGGATCCCGGGTACGGCCATGGCCGCAGCGACCCAATTAGATGGACAGCCGTACGCCCAAAAAAAATCACCTGGTAAGGCATTGGCATTTTCATTAACAGCTTCTACAATTGGTGGACTATTCGGTGGTCTGGTGCTAATCTTTTTATCCAAACCACTTGCGGCATTTGCTTTGAAGTTAGGCGAGCCTGAATACTTCATGTTAGGTGTCATTGGATTATTAGCAGTAGCAGCACTAGGATCTTCCGATGCAATGAAAGCTTCTATCTCGATCATTCTAGGCTTAATGGCAGCTACTGTAGGAATTGATATGTTTACAGGATTACCTCGTTTTACAGGAGATATACTGGAACTGTCCGATGGCATGAACATTATTGCGTTAGTTGTAGCCTTATTTGCATTCACAGAAATCTTCAAAATGATTTCAGGGAATCTGAATAAAAAAAGAGAGATACTAGCGAAAGATTTAAAAGTAAAGTTAACGTTCAAGGAACTTAGAGGTGTAACTAAATCCATTGGAATTGGTGCAACGATTGGATCAATCGTCGGGATTATTCCGGGACTTGGTGCTAATGCATCTAGCTGGTTCGCTTATATGGCAGCTAAGAAAACAGCAAAAAATCCTGAGACATTCGGGAAAGGGAATCCAGATGGAATTGTAGCACCAGAAGCTGCGAATAATGCAACAGTTGGAGGCGCATTGCTTCCATTGTTAACACTAGGTATTCCAGGATCTGCCTCCATTGCGATTATTGCAGGAGCATTCATCATCCACGGAATTCAACCTGGACCACAAGTATTGAATAATAATCCAGAGTTGATCAACGCAATCTTTATAGGTTTCATGTTTACAACAATTGGTATGTATATCATGGGTAAATTCATGACAGGTATGTTCGCAAAAGTATTAGTTTTACGTGAGTCATTCCTTGTTCCAGCAATTTTAGTATTCTCACTCATTGGGGTTTATACATCCCAAAATGCACACTTTGATTTATGGTTAGCACTGGGTCTCGGAGTCGTTGCATACATACTTCGCAAGCTCGATTTCTCAGTAGCTTATTTCATCTTAGCATTTGTTTTATGCCCGATTATTGAAACAAGCTTACGTAGAATGGTCATCTTATCTCAAGGCGAAATCGGTTTCTACCTAAATCGTCCAATCTTTATGGTATTAGCGATAATCTCTGTATTGATCCTTATCCAAAGCTTACGTAATACAATTATCGCCAATAAAAATAAAAAAGCGATGAAAGAAAATACAGCTATTTAAATACTGTTGTGCAGTCTATAGATAATTGAATGGTTAGAGAATGTATTTGAAGAAGAGTCCGGGATTCTCGTCAAGGATGTGTTTCCAACGCTATACTTACTGCGGTGGCAAAAGGCGCATACTGAGCCTCCTGGAGTCTGTCTTTCTTTCCCTTCAACTCTACTATTAGAATACAAGTATTTTGAGAATTCATTGTAGTGATCAACTCATTTAGTGTTTGTTCATTACTTTGAAAAGTTCAACTAAAAAAATAGGTAGTCAGCTGATTATTGTACTCTTTATCTTTAGGATCAAACATAAGTGAAATGGTATCTTACACGTACCTATTTCTAGTTACTTTATTAACACACTATTTATATAGAAGAAACTCATTTTAACAAATCATAGGGAGTGAATGTGTTGGGACAGAAATTAGTATTAATACCAGGATTAAATAACACAGCTGAAACGTGGGATGGCGTAATAAAACACTTACCATCTACGATTGAAGCAATTGCAGTGGATGTACCTGCAATACCAGCTATTGGTGATATTGCAAATGAATTATTAAAAGAACTGCCTGAAAAATTCTATGTATGTGGATTTTCATTTGGAGGCTATGTAGCATTAGAAATGCTTTCACAAGCACCAGAGCGAATTTTAGGTATCTCTTTAATGGGGTCATTAACAACAGCTGATAGCGATGTGCAAAAAGAAAATCGTGCGAAGTCTATAGAACGTGCGGAAAATGGAGAATACTTCGAAATGACAGAAGCAAATGCTCCCAAAACATTCCATCCAGACAGCCTTGAAAATGAAGAATTACTTAAATTACGCAAGAAAATTGTTGAAGATTATGGTGCAGAAAATTATATTCCGCATGTCAAAGCAATGATCGGTCGTCAGGATCGTACGCAAGTGTTAAAAGATGCTGCAATTCCGAAGTTGTTGATTGCTGGAGAATCTGATAAAGTGATTACAGCTGAAAAAGTGAAAGCGGTTGCGGATCAAGTGACAGACGCAGAGTACACTACAATCTCTCATACGGGTCATATGATACCACTCGAGCAACCGCTTGTATCAGCAGAAAAGCTAGCGAACTGGATCGAAAAAGTTAATCAGTAATTATGAAAAATAATGTAATGGGGGCACGATGACTATGTTGAAACCACTTGGAGATCGTATTGTGATTGAATTAATGGAAGTAGAGGAAAAGACGATTAGCGGGATTGTATTACCCGATTCTGCAAAAGAAAAGCCACAGCAAGGAAAAGTCATTGCTGTAGGTAACGGCCGCGTTCTTGAAAACGGACAACGCAAAGAGGTAGAAGTAGTAGAAGGCGATCAAATTATCTTCTCAAAATATGCAGGTACAGAAGTGAAGTTCCAAGGTAATGAATACTTGATCCTTAATGAAAATGATATTTTAGCTGTTATTGGATAATAAAATAGAAATTATTTGGAGGGGACACTAACGATGGCAAAAGAAATTAAATTTAATGAAGATGCTCGAAGCGCAATGTTGCGCGGTGTAGATACGTTAGCAAATGCAGTAAAAGTAACACTTGGACCTAAAGGACGTAACGTAGTTTTGGAAAGAAAATTCGGTTCACCATTGATTACAAACGATGGGGTCACAATCGCAAAAGAAATCGAATTAGAAGACGCATTTGAAAATATGGGTGCAAAACTTGTGGCTGAAGTAGCTTCTAAAACAAATGAAATTGCTGGTGACGGTACAACGACTGCAACGGTTCTTGCACAGGCGATGATCCGTGAAGGTTTGAAAAACGTTACAGCTGGTGCAAACCCAGTTGGTATCCGTAAAGGAATCGAGAAAGCTGTTTCTGTAGCAGTAGAAGAGCTTCGAGTTATTTCTGACGTCATCGATAGCAAGCAAGAAATTGCACAAGTAGCATCTATTTCTTCGGGTGACAATGAAGTAGGCGACTTAATTGCAGAAGCAATGGAGCGCGTAGGTAATGATGGTGTCATCACAATTGAAGAGTCAAAAGGCTTCACAACAGAGCTTGATGTAGTTGAAGGTATGCAGTTTGACCGTGGCTATGCTTCTGCGTATATGTCAACGGATATGGACAAAATGGAAGCAGTTCTCGAGAATCCTTATATTTTAATTACAGATAAAAAAATCACGACACCACAAGATATCTTACCTGTGTTGGAACAAGTTGTTCAGCAAGGTAAGCCTCTATTGATCATTGCTGAAGATATCGAAGGTGAAGCACTAGCTACACTAGTTGTTAACAAACTACGTGGAACATTTACTGCAGTAGCGGTAAAAGCACCTGGATTCGGCGAACGTCGTAAAGCAATGCTTGAAGATATCGCTATTTTAACTGGCGGACAAGTCGTATCAGAAGATATTGGTTTGGATTTGAAAACTGCTACTATTACTCAATTGGGACGCGCGGCAAAAGTTGTTGTCACAAAAGATGGTACAACAATTGTTGAAGGTTTGGGAGAATCAGATGCAATCGCTAGTCGTGTAGGTGCTCTTCGTGCGCAATTAGAAGATGCAACTTCAGAGTTTGATATTGAAAAATTACAAGAACGCCTAGCGAAACTAGCTGGCGGTGTAGCAGTTATTAAAGTCGGAGCAGCGACTGAAACAGAGCTGAATGAACTTAGATTGCGTATTGAAGATGCATTGAACGCTACACGTGCAGCTGTTGAAGAAGGCATCGTAGCAGGTGGTGGAACAGCACTGGTCAATGTTTATAATAAAGTAGAAGCATGTTTAGAAGAGACAGAAGGCGATGTAGCAACAGGCGTAAGAATCGTTCTACGTTCATTGGAAGAGCCTGTACGTCAAATTGCAAACAATGCTGGTCTTGAAGGTTCAATTATTGTAGATCGTCTAAAACGCGAAGAACTAGGCATGGGCTTTAACGCAGCAGATAATAGCTGGGTTAACATGGTACAAGCGGGGATTATCGATCCAACAAAGGTAACTCGTTCGGCATTACAGAACGCAGCATCTGTTGCAGCGATGTTATTAACGACTGAAGCGGTAATCGCTGACGTTGGTGGCAGAGATCCTATGGAAGGCATGGGAGATCTAGGCCACGGTCACATGCATTAATAAAATAAAGAAAACCCCCTTCCTACATGGATTCATGTAGGAAGGGGGTTTTTGATTTGTAATTAAGTTCCGGGGATTATGGAAATCAGCTGGTAAGGGTGGGTTTAGCACATAGACATATTTCCATATACTCAAGGAACACACTCGCGCGCTCATAGACCACCCAGCTCACGCGCTCATAGACCTAGCCCACGCGCTCATAAACGCAGCTCACGCGCTCATAAACGCAGCTCACGCGCTCATAGACCTAGCCCACGCGCTCATAAACGCAGCTCACGCGCTCATAAACGCAGCTCACGCGCTCATAGACTCAGCCACACGCTCATAGACCTAGCCCACGCGCTCATAAACGCAGCTCACGCGCTCATAGACTCAGCCACACGCTCATAGAACTAGCCACGCGCTCATAGACCCAGCGCACACGCTCATAGAACTAGCCCACGCGCTCATAAACCACCCAGCTCACGCGCTCATAGAACTAGCCCACGCGCTCATAAACCACCCAGCTCACGCGCTCATAGAACTAGCCCACGCGCTCATAAACGCAGCTCACGCGCTCATAGACGCAGCCCACGCGCTCATAGAACTAGCCCACGCGCTCATAGAACTAGCCCACGCGCTCATAGACCCAGCCCACACGCTCATAGAACTAGCCCACGCGCTCATAGAACTAACCCACGCGCTCATAGACGCAGCTCACGCGCTCATAGACCCAGCCACACGCTCATAGACCCGACCCATTCTCTCATAACTTCGCTTTTTTGATTATCCATCCTCTCGAGAAGTTTAAATCCCGGACCAGTCACTAATTTTTTACTTTTCTAATTCTTTTAATCTTGCACTTTTATAATAATTTTACCGATATTTTTATTCTCTTCCATATAATCATGGGCGTCGTTAATTTTATCTAACTCCCAAACAGAATCGATAATCGGTTGTAGCTTGCCGCTCTCGAATAAAGGAATGGCATAGTCACTGAATGCTCTAGTCAGCTTAATTTTATTCTCAAGAGGTTGCACGCGTAACATCGTTCCAATCAACTGAATCCGTGGAATCTTTAAATCCATTAAATTAAGTTCTTGAACCACTCGACCACCCAATACACCGACCAATATCAACTTTCCGTCTACGGCAAGAGATTGGATATTCTGTTCGAAATACGGAGCACCAACAAAGTCTAAAACCGTATTGACACCTTTACCATCGGTAGCGTGTAGCACTTCTTCGACGAATGGACCTGCTTTATAATCAATGGCTTTGCTTGCGCCTAGATCCATGCAAAAAGCACGTTTCACTTCCGTTCCTGCTGTAATAATCGAACGAGCACCTGCTTCCCGAACTAATTGGATTGCGGCTGTACCAACTCCACTAGCGCCTGCATGGATCAATACATCATCGCCTGCTTGTAAATTACCTAACGTATATAAATTCAAGTAAGCCGTTAAAAATACTTCAGGAATCGCTGTCGCTTGTTCAAATGAAAAGTTCCCTGGGATGGGAATCGCCATCGCAGCAGGAATGGTTACTTTTTCTGCATAGCCACCTGACGGTAAAATTGAACAAACGCGATCGCCTATTTTCCAATCCGTCACGTTCGAACCGACTTCTCTAATAATACCGGCCATTTCAATACCCATGATTGGCGAAGTGCCTTCAGGTAGTGGATAGTCTCCTTGTTTTTGTACAAGATCAGCCCGATTTAACGCTGTTGCTTTTATTTCAACTAATAACTCATCTGCATGTGGGGTAGGTTCTGGAAATTGCTGTATCAGTAACTTTCCGTTCTTCGCTATTACTGCTCTCATCTGTTAACTCCTCACTTTTATGTTATTTTTATAGTGAAAACTAATTCTCTATATGAAATTTATATTAATAGAATCAAAAGTGTGCGTCAATGAAATCAAGTAAAATCGTTATGAATAGTAGGAATAAATAAACTATATTGCTAAATTAAAATTTTCTGAAACACGTATTGGCACCGCTTACAATTATCGTGTATTATCAATCTACACATTGAAACAGAATTTCAGGTGCGGAATTCTCTACATAATTGTGAAAGACTGGTAGTAGAAGGAGAGGATCGTATTCAGTACATATGGTTGGCAAGGTTGACTAATAGTAAGTGTTTTATTCAAGGGAAATAACTTTAAAAACGCTAATTTAGAAAAGAGGATAAGAAGATGAAAAAGAAATTACTAGTAATACTCGCTGTACTTATGTTGGTTGTGGCAGGTTGCTCATCAGGTAAATCAACTGATGGAGAAAAGGAAGACAAAGATAATGGGAAAAAAGCAGAAGCGACTTCAGATTATCCCAAAAAACCAATTGAATTAGTTGTACCATTTAATCCAGGTGGCCCGACAGATGTATTCGCCCGTGCTATTGCGAAAGAGCTTCCAGCTTACTTACCGAACAAACAGCAAGTAGCCGTGATCAACAAGCCAGGTGCAGGAACGACACTAGGTTTGACAGATATTGCAACAGCTAAGCCAGATGGTTACACACTAGGATTTACAACAAGCTCTGGTTTGGATATTCAACCACATTACGGAAAAACATCTTACCAACTAGATAGCTTTGAACCTATCATTAAAGCATATGTACTGAATTCAGCAATTGTTGTCAAAAAAGATTCAGAGCTAAACACGTATGAAGATTGGTTAGCATATGTAAAAGAGAATCCAGGTAAATTCACTTATGGAACATCAGGTGGGACAGGCAGTGGTGGTCATATCGCAATGGAGAACCTAGGTAAGGAACTAGGCGTTACGATGAAGCACGTACCATTTGAAGGAGTAGCAGATGTTATGAACGCGGTAATGAGCGGCCAGATCGTCGCAGGACAATCAAGACCTGATACAGAAACAGGTGGCGAATTGAAGCCTTTGTTATTTGTTACAGAATCTAAAGGTGTAAGTGACTACTATGCTGACATACCTAACACTAAAGAGCTTGGTTTAGAAACGAGCACAGAATTCTATTCAGGCTTTATTGCACCAGCAGGAACACCCGAAGAGGTCGTAATGATTCTTCATGATGCAATTAAAGAAGTTATGGAATTGGATTCAATTAAAGACTTGATGGTCACACAAAATCTTGTACCATCGTATGCGAACGGTGAAGACTTCGGAAAAACGATGCAAGAGTATTCTGATAAAAACAAGAAGACGATGGAAGAGTTAGAATTAATTAAGTAAGATCACGTGAATAGTAAATAAAGTAGTGAGGGAAACCCTTGCTGCTTTATTTTTTTGTCCGATGAAAAATTAGGGTCAGAATCGGGTGCTATATAATAGAAGGAACGTGTATCGTTAGCTTGTGTTTTTAGAGCGTTAGCATACGTGTAAACGGCTAGAATTGTGAATTCTAATACTAATATACAATAACAGCAAACTCCTCAGGAACGTAGTCCTGAGGAGTTTGCTGTTATTCGTCAGTAGGGATTGGAGTCAATTCATGATCACGTCTTCCGTGCAAAAGATAGTAAAGGAAAATGGAAGCGAGAATCATGAAAAATGCAACTAAGTAAATTCCCCGAAAACCGAGTTGTGGGATCAATAATCCATATGTAAATGGTCCCAAACCCAAACCTAACTCAAAAAGAATAAAGTATGTCGAAGTCGCGAGTCCTAAACGATGCTTTGGGGTCACATTAATTGCAATCGCCTGGGCAATGGAGTTGAAGCTGCCATAACCGAAACCAATCAGTATAGCGGCTAGGATAATCATATATCCATAGTGTGCTTGACTGTAGACGAGCATACCTGCCGCAAATATCACGAGACAAGGATAGATGACAATATTCGCGCCTCGTTGATCCATCAATCGACCTGTGATGGGGCGTGAAACTAACACAACACAAGCATATACAAGGAAAAAAAAGCTACCAGACTTTACTAGTCCAATATCCTCCGAATAAAAGGTGATGAAAGACATAATCGATGAGTAAACAAAACCAAGTAACATACCGACAATTGCAATAGGTAAAACTTTTATTTCAATAAATTGCGAGATATTGAAACTTTTGTTTTCTTTTGGTGCGATTTCCATTGCAGGTGCTTTTACAAAGAAATAGAGTCCTAAAATAATAATTGCCAATACAAAGTTCAGAAGAAAGATTAAGAAGAAATTATTTGTCTGTGTAACGAACATTATTCCTAGAAACGGTCCGCTTGCTGTAGCCAATATTGTACTTAAACTGTAATAGCCAATTCCTTCACCACGACGAGATGGGGGAATGATTTGGGCGATGATTGTTCCTGAAGCAGTGCTTGCTATACCAAATGAGATACCGTGAAGCAGGCGGTTAATAAAGAACAGCGATAGGTTTGAAGCTAGCATATACAGCCCCGTCGTTATTAAAAAACTAAGTAAACCAATAAATAAAATCTTTTGACTGCCGACTTTATGAATGAGTCGTCCTGAACCTAATCGTCCTAGTAGCGCGCCGATGACAAATGTACCCGATAATAGACCAGCTATACTCGTGGACGTATTGAAGGTCACAACGGAGAATACAGCAACAGTTGAGACGAGTAAGAAGAAGATTTGAGCCAGTATAAAGTTGATTATAAAGAGGACGATAAAGTTTTTCGTCCATAATTTTTTAGATTGATCCATTTGTCCACACTCTTTTCTTAAATACCGAAGATTTTCTATTCAGAAAAAGCATCTACGGCTTGAAGGTGATGCCTTCAAGCCGTAGATGCATAGATTGTTATGCAGATGGAAAGGGAACGTCTTGAATAAGAATGGCTTCACTTGGACAGCCTTCGTATGCTTCTTCTAGATCGTCTTCTAGTTCTTCAGGAATGGGAACTTGGCCATTATTGTCTCCGAATTTTACAAATGCAATTCCATCTTGATGATATCCGAAAATTTCTTCTGCTACTGAATTACAAGCACCGCAAGCGATGCAGTTTTCTTGATCTACCATAGAATATTTAGTCATAGAAGCACTCCTTAATTATAGAGGTTATACTGTAGCTTTTTCGTTCTCTTTGTTTTCCATTAAACTAGTACTGTGCAACGCTTGAAGTTTAGCGGATGGATCGATATGTGTTTTGGCGTTAGAAACTGCGATTGGTGCTTCGCCAAAACCAGTTGCGATCAGCTTCACTTTACCTTCATACGTACAAATGTCGCCAGCTGCGTAGATACCCTCAATATTCGTTTCCATTTTAGAGTTGACGAGTATGCTATTCTTTTCTATTTCGAGACCCCATGATTTGATTGGGCCTAGGGAAGAGGAGAATCCGTAGTTTACGATGACATCATCTACAACGAGCTGAATATCATCTTCGCCCTTTGTATGTTCAATAATGACTTCCTCAATCCGCTCGTTGCCGATGAAATCTTTAGGATTGTAGGGTGTTAGTACTTCTACATTAGAATTCATCATTTGAGTAACTGTGGACTCATGTGCACGGAACTTATCTCTCCGGTGAACAATCGTTACTTTTTCAGCGATTGGCTCAAGCATCATAGCCCAATCGACCGCGGAATCTCCGCCACCGAATAAGCAAACTTTTTTATTCGCAAACTTCTGTAGGTCATCGATAAAGTAGGAAAGGTTTTTTCCTTCGAATCGTTCTGCTTTTTCATGAGGAAGGCGCTTATAATCGAATGCACCGTTTCCAGCCGTAATAATAATCGTTTTTGTTAAGTAGGAATCGCTTTCTGTGTGAACGAGGAACTCACCGTTTGGCTGTTTCTCTACCACTTGTACGGTTTGACCAAGATTAATCGTTTGTTCGAACATCGCCATTTGCTCTACTAGGTTATTGACGAGATCCTTTGCTTTGATCTTAGGGAATCCAGCAATATCATAAATATATTTCTCTGGATAGAGTGCAGCGAGTTGTCCACCTAATTGTGGAAGGCTTTCAATGATGTTTACTGAAAGTTCTCTCATGCCTGCGTAGAACGCGGTGAACAACCCAACAGGGCCGCCACCGATCACTGTAATATCATATACCTTTTTTTCTTCAACCATTTACCTTTCATCCTTTCAAAAACCAATAGTCTTTTACGCTTCTACGCTAATATTTAATTCCTCTAGACCGTTAGCCACCATACTGCGGATCGGTTTGAGTTGAGGATCAAGTTGTTTGATAGAGCTTACGCTGTTGACGAATACTTCAATTGCAATATTCGCTTCCAAACGTGCCAATGAAGAGCCTAGACAGAAGTGAATTCCTTTACCGAATGCTAAGTGCTGATTCGGTTTACGGTCGATAACGAAAGAATTCGGATCTTCGAAAATATTTTCGTCGCGGTTAGCAGATGCTACCCAAATCTGAATTTCATCGCCTTCCTTAATCGTTTGGTCACGCAATGTAAATGTTTCTTTTGCATAGCGAGTTGTACGATAGATGGAAGGGTAGAGTCGAAGGACTTCTTCAATCGAGTTATTAATTAGTGAATTATCATTTTTTAATTTCTCGAATAGTCCTGGGTTTTCCAACATGCAACGAACAAAGTTGGAGATCAATCTTGCCGTTGTTCCGAAACCGGCTTGTAGTAAGATCCCTGCGAAATCTAGAATCTCTTCGTCTGTTAAGTGCGTGCCATCAATTTCTGCTAGTGTCAATTCAGTGATTAAATCTTCTTTTGGTGATTCACGTCGTTCATTAATGATATTTAGTAAATAGGCATTTACTTTATCCATCGTTTCTTTGACGTGTGCGACAGATGCGTTATAGGCTTCGTCTGAATCATCTGCAGGGGAGGCAAGAAGATCAGCAGACCATGTTTTGAATAGCTCGCTATCTTTCTCTGGAACACCTAGAAGGTTGACCAGCATATTAATCGTTAGAGAGTAAGCGTATTCGTTTACTACATCAAGAGAACCACGAGAAATTGCCTTTTGAATTAACTCGTTAGATAGTTCTTCGATACGAGGTCCAAGTTTAGATAGTGCTCTTGGCGTGAACGCTTTACTAACTAACTTTCGCAGTTTCGTATGTTCTGGTGGATCCATATTCAGGATGCTGCGCAGTGGAGTAGGGGCATGGAATTTTCGGACACTTGAAAAGTCTTTCGAGTTTCTGAAAATCGTATCAATATCTTCGTATAGGAAAATATCCCAGCACTCTCTACTTTCATCATAACGTACAGGCGAATTTTTTCGCATGTCCGCTAGCCATGTATGTATATTGAGGAAATCTTCCTCAGTGCGTAGTTCTTTAATTGGAATTAGGTAAGTTACTTTTTTTTGGGAATAAGGGCATCCAGTCATCTATTGTTCCTCCTCGAAAAAATAAGTTAGTTTGTTTGACTAACTATAATCTACAACACGACCTATCCATAAGTCAATGGTTATTCTTCAGAAATTTAAATTAAAACAGCGCTTACATTTCTTGTTAATGAAGAGAAGAAAAAATTAATAAGAATGATTGACAAGTCAGAAATCATTGATTAAGCTTGTAGTTATTCGATGCAATAAAAAGTCGAATCATAAAGTACTATAGATGATCGAATACGGTTTTATTGTGTTAAGAAGACAACCTCTTCTTATGCCAACAATGCAACCAAGTGTTTGATAAGCAGATCTTGGACGATTTTGTCGGGGTTTACTTATGAATGCTTGGTTTTTTGCATTGAAGAAAGTGGACAGCAAGAAGAATACTAAAACTATGAAAAGGTGGTTGAATGAATATGTATATTAATAATGAATGGATCGATACGAAAGAGACATTGGAAGTTAAGAATCCGGCAAATGGAGAAGTGGTAGAGACTGTAGGTTTAGTGGGTGCAGAAGAAACACAGCAAGCAATTGATGCAGCTAAAGCAGCATTCCCGGTCTGGTCTGGTTTAACAGCAGAAGACAGAAGCGCTTATTTGATGAAGATTGTTGCTAAGTTAGAAGAGAAGAAAGAGCATCTTGCACAAGTTATTACGAAAGAGATGGGGAAATCTATCCACAACGCGCGCTATGAAGTGGGAAGCACGATTTCATTTTATAAATGGTATGCAGAAGAAGCACGCCGTATCTACGGTGACGTGTTGCCAATCGTAGGCGCAAATAAAAGAGGGCATGTCATTAAGCAGCCTGTGGGCGTCGTGGCAGCAATCACCCCTTGGAACTTTCCGTTATCGATGGGCGCTAGAAAACTAGCACCTGCATTGGCTGTTGGTTGTACAGTCGTATTGAAGCCATCTTCTGAAGCACCATTATCGTCTTTAGAGTTATTCAAAATCTTTGATGAAGTTGGTTTACCGGAAGGTGTTGTCAATTTGGTCATTGGTTCTTCAGAGCCGATTGCTAAAACATTAATGGATAGTAAAGATGTGAAAAAGATTTCATTTACAGGATCAACAGAAGTAGGTAAAAAACTGATAAGTCAATCTGCTGATACAGTAAAACGTGTATCAATGGAGTTAGGTGGACACGCGCCATACATCGTATTCGAAGATGCAGACTTGGATCTTGCGGTTCAAGGTGTAATTGGCAGTAAATTTGCTTCATCAGGTCAGCAATGTGTGTGTACGAACCGTGTGTATATTCAAGACGCGATTTATGATGAGTTTTCAGAAAAGTTACAAGCAGCAGTGGAAAGTATGAAAGTAGGAAATGGTCTGGATGAATCGAACCAAATGGGTTCATTGATTAACGATAAAGCGATTACTAGCGTCCACGATCAAGTAACTGATGCACTAGCAAAAGGCGCAGAATTACTATGTGGCGGCGATCGTTTGACAGGTGAAGGATACGAAAACGGTAGTTTCTATGCACCAACGATTCTTGCTAATGTGACGGAAGATATGAAAATTACTCATGAGGAGACGTTTGGACCAGTAGCTCCTTTAATCCGCTTTACAACAGAAGAAGAAGCAATTGAAAAAGCCAATAATACAGAGTATGGACTCGCTTCGTATTTCTATACAAAAGATCTTGGTCGTATGTACCGCGTATCTGAGAAGTTGGAATATGGAATGGTCGGAGTGAATGATCCTGCACCATTCGCAATCCAAGCACCATTTGGCGGCGTAAAAGAAAGTGGACTAGGCCGTGAAAGTGGAAAGTACGGAGTAGAAGACTATTTAGATACAAAATCTGTTTCTGTTATGTTTTAACTAAAACAGTATAAGTATTGATTAGTAAGGAGGAAACCGTATGATTGATGCTCATGCACATTTCATTCCACCAGACGTCATGCAGTGGTTGAAAGACCATCAAAAGACCATTGATGCCAAATGGGAAGACCGTTTCGGAAAAGAACATCTTATTATCAATGGAAAATGGCCGTTTTCTTTAAATGAGCCTTTTATCAATAAAGAACTCTTTGAATCACAGCAAGATCAAGCGAATGTTAGTCATTCGCTTGTATCACCGTTACCGCAATTGTTCCTGTATGATTTTCCTAGTGAAATTACACTGGAACTAGCTACTGTCTATAATAATAGCTTGGCTGAACAAGTAAAACATAATCGTGAACGATATTCGGCCTTAGCAACAATACCGATGAATCATCCTGAACAAGCGGCGATTGAGTTGGAGCGCGCAATGAATTTGGGGATGAAAGGTGCGATTATTGGCGTAGGTTCATCCACAATGCTATTGACAGACGAACGTTGCCAACCGTTTTGGGAAGCAGCCGATCGCTTAGGCGCGATTTTATTTATTCATCCGTTATTACATGGGGATGAACGAATGAATCAACGAAGAATGTCTACGCTAAGTGGTGTTCTTTGGGAAACGACGATTTGTGCTACTGATTTAGTCTTGAGCGGATTATTGGATCGCTATACACGTGTAAAGATTTTGCTTGCCCATGGTGGTGGTTATTTTCCGTATCAAGTGGGTCGGTTGAATAGAGGATATGAAGTATGGGATTCTATTTCTGCCGAATTGAACTCGCAACCAGGAGATTATGTCAACCGATTTTGGTATGATTCCGTCTTATGGAGTGATGATGCATTGGATTATTTAGTGAATGTAGTAGGGGAAGATCGTGTCGTTCCAGGATCAGATTTTCCATTCGAATTAAGCGAATGGCCTCCTAGACATCAAAATCTTACGGGATGGGAAACACTCATTGGTAAAAATTAATTCCGTTTCTGAAAATTCGGTATTGACTAATAAATGATAGAATGCTAAGATTCTCTTACAATATAAGAGAAGGAGGCCGTTCAAGTTTGGTCAAGCTAGATACCGTTCTCGTAACTGGATATTCAAAAGCACCTCAAGGAACCGCGATGTATGAAGTTTATAAACATACAGGTATTGTTCTTGAAATTAATAAACATACACATATAATTGAAAATGTAGAGTTTGTTTTTATAACAGGATTAACAAATAGCTTTTTTGAAAAATTGATGATTGGTTACTGTCTCAATGATGGTTTAGAATCATTAATCGAAAGAATCAAATATCATTATATCGCTCCATCCCAACAATCAGTGATCGTTGCACTACAATCAGCAGTTCAACGCTTTTGGGATAATTTAAAAACTGAAGAAGATACGGTTATATTGCGATAAGAAGACAACCTCTTCTTATACTATCAATAGAACCCAGTATTTGATGAAACCGACATGAATGGATTATTCATGCTCGTAATCATCTTATGCTGGGTTTTTCTATTTGGAGGCAAGACGATGAAAAAACTAATAACCAAGGAACAAGTCATTCCGTTAATTCAAAATGGTCATACCGTGATGGTTGGTGGGTTTGGTCTAACAGGTGCTCCCTTAACGTTAATCGAAATGTTAGGAGACTCACCGGTAAAAGAGTTAACAGTGATTAGTAATAATCTTGGGGAACCTGGTAAAGGACTTGGCAAATTACTTGTCCAAAAGAAGATTAAAAAAGCAATCGGCTCATTTTTCACTTCTAATATTGACGCTGTAAAGGCGAGTCAAGCTGGTGAGCTAGAAGTGGAGCTTTTGCCACAAGGAACGATGGCTGAAGCCATACGTGCAGGCGGGGCAGGGGTTGGCGCGATTTATATAAAAGCTAGTGTAGATACTCTGCTGAGCGAAGAAAAAGAAATGCGCGTCATCGGGGATTCAAAGTACGTGTTCCAAGAAGCATTGAAAGCAGATGTCGCAATCATTAAAGCATATAAATGCGACACATTAGGTAATTTAATTTATCGAAAGTCTGCTAGAAACTTTAATCCTCCGATGGCAACCGCTGCAAAAGTTGTTATTGCGGAAGTAGAAGAAATTGTTGAAGTTGGACAGCTAACGCCTGACGAGATTGTAACGCCTCATCTATACGTCAACTATGTCGTCCTTCATAGAAAGGAGGGGGCATAATGAATGTAAAACAAATCATTGCCTCAACTGTTGCTAAACATTTGAATGAAGGTGAAATAGTAAATCTTGGAATAGGTATCCCAACGCTAGTAACAGACTATTTACACGATGATTCATCGATCTATATACATTCAGAAAATGGGATTCTCGGTGTAGCCCCTGTCCCAGAAGAACAAGAACCAGATTTTGATCTCGTCAATGCAGGAAAGATTCCTGTTGGGATTAATGAAGGTGCTTCCTTTTTTGACAGTGCAGATTCCTTTGCCATGATCCGTGGCGGTCACGTTGATGTTGCCGTTATTGGTGCATTAGAAGTAGACGAAAAAGGTCGCATCGCAAACTGGAGTGTACCTGGAAAAAACGTTCTCGGTGTTGGAGGCGCGATGGATTTAGTAGAGGGTGTAGGTAGAGTTATTATTGCAACTACTCACACGACGAAAGACGGTCTTCCAAAAATCGTAGAACATGCACATTATCCATTAACATCCCAGCGATCTGTAGATTTAATTATTACTGAATTGGCTACATTTCGCGTGAAGGAACAACAGTTAATTCTTAGTGAACTGGCTGAAGGTGTCACGATAGAAGAAGTTAAACGTAAAACGACAGCGAAGTTCATTATCGAGCTTACTGAAAGTATAGAAGAAATCAGCGTTTCATGAAATAACCTATAAAACTATAAAATTAAGGAGTGTTGTAGAATGTTAGAAGTTCATGACAAGATTAATGTTACTGTGGCTAAGGATACTGATCACCCGTATTTACAAGGGTTCTTTGCGCCAATGGATACGGAATATACAGCGACTACAGATACGATGCAAGTAATTGGTGAAATTCCAAAAGATCTGCACGGAATATATATTCGTAACACACATAACCAAGTGCATGAGCCACTAGGTATCTACCATCCGTTCGATGGTGACGGCATGTTACATGCGATTCATTTTGAAGATGGTAAAGCAGAATATCGTAACCGTTTCGTTCAAACAGTAGGTTATTTAGCTGAAAAAGCAGCAGGTAAATCCTTATGGCCAGGTATGCTTGAACCTCATCTAGCAACTGCACGTGGATGGGGAAGTATCGGGAAGATGAAGGATAATGCAGGTACAGATGTTATTGCGCATGCAGGTAAATTACTTGCTACGATGTCTCAAGGTAGTGAACCTTGGCGCTTAGACCCACTTACATTGGAAACATTAGGTGTCGATGCGGAGATTAACCAAAAAATCTTACCCCGTGGAATCGCTTCACACTATAAAGTGGATGTCCACACGGGCGAGTTAATGTTCTTCAATTATGGCGAGCAACATCCATACTTGAATTATGGAGTTCTTGATCGTAACGGAAACTTGGCTCACTATGTACCAGTAGAATTACCAGGACCTCGTTGGCCACATGATTTAGGAATTACAAAGAATTATACGATATTGCATGACCTACCATTTATTTTAGATGAAGATCTATTAAAGAAAGATATTCGACGTGTTCGTTTCTATAATGATCGTCCAGCACGTTTTGGTGTTATTCCTCGTCACGGCGACAATTCTCAAATTAAATGGTTCAATGCAAAGCCATGTTTCATTTTGCACTTAGCAAACTGTTACGAGGAGGGCGATTGGGTCATTCAAGATGGTTGTATCCAATTAACAACACCGGGGAAACCACCAATCGGTGTCCAAGGAAACGATGCCTATGAGAAAATTAAATCGAATTTGAATAAGCATAAAGCGAAAACACAGATGTACCGTTGGAAATTCAATATGCGAACAGGACAAACAGTTGAGGAACTAATTGACGACGAAGTGACTGAGTTCCCAGTAGTTAGTAATGAAAACATGGGCTATGACTACCGCTTCAGCTATAATACATTGTTCCATAAAGATGATTGGTTGAAAGTTGGATTAAAACGCTATGACATGAAGAATGGCGACACAATGCGTTTTGAATACGGCGATCAGCGCTATGGAAGTGAGCCAGTTGTTGCCAAACGTGTAGGTGCAGTTGAAGAAGATGATGGCTATGTTCTAACTTTCATTACCGATATGATAGAAAATCGTTCGGAATGTTTAATCTTAGACGCGAAAGACATTTCAGCAGGACCAGTAGCACGCGTAATTTTACCGGCGCGAATTTCAAATGGTATACATTCAACTTGGGTGGAAGGAGATAGAATACATGCAGAACGAAACTAAACAGAACTTGGTGATGATTCCAGGATTAAATAACTCAACAATAATTTTTGATGGTGTAAAAAAACATCTAAGTCCGTCGATTAATAGTGTTGCAGTGGATGTACCTGCGCTAGAAGATGTGGAGAGCATTGCAGATCAGTTGCTTAAAGAATTACCAGCTGATTTTCATTTATTAGGCTACTCATTTGGTGGATATATTGCACTGGCCATTTTAGATAAAGCACCTGAGCGTGTGAAAAGTCTTGCGTTAGTATCATCTGTCGCGAATGCGGATAATGACAAGATGAAGCAAGTGCGAGAAGCTGCGATTCAAAGAGTCGAAGCAGGAGAGTATGAAGAAATGGTTCGTGCATCAGCATCTAAAGGCGTTCATCCAGATCATGTTGATCGTCAAGATATTACAGAGATTCGTGAACAGATGATGCAAGAGTACGGAGCTGATCGGTACCGTGCACACTTACGCGCAACGGCTTCTCGTCCAGATCGCGCAGAATTACTATCGACTATCGACTATCCTGTATTAATTGTAGGAAGTCCGAATGATCAGGTCGTACCATTTGAAAGACAACAAAATATGGTGGAGCATTTGCAACATCCAATCGTCAAAGAAATAGAAGACGCGGGTCACTTAATTCCATTAGAACAGCCGGAAAAACTAGCAAATCTTTTGGAAACCTATATCACTCGGGAAATAGTGACTGTTTAATATAGTAGGTAAATGCAGTGAAGAATAGAAGGATGCCTGGTATGCGTCCTTCTTTTTTACAAACAGTAGTCGGAATATTCGGTCGGTTAAATGTGGATGTATAATTTTTAAGAAAAAGGAGATGTATTTTATGAGAAAAATCGTATTTGTTTTTGTGGCAGCACTATTAGTAATTATTGCAGGTTGCTCGAATAAACAGGCACAACCAGAAACTGACAGAACTAAGGTTGCAGCGGAATCGCAAGATAACACCCCTTCTTATCCAGAAAAGCCAATCGAACTAATTGTACCATTTGCTCCTGGAGGATCCACAGATGTTATGGCGAGAATGATTGCGAAGGAACTACCAAACTACTTGCCACATAAACAACAAGTGGCCGTTATTAATAAACCAGGTGCAGGAACGACACTCGGCTTAACGGAAGCGGCCACATCCAAACCAGATGGCTATAGTATTGCGATCTCAACAAGCTCAGGTTTAGATATTCAACCGCATTACGGAAAAACAGCGTATACAATTGCAGATTTCAAGCCTATTATTAAAGCTTATGAAATTACAACAGCTATTTCTGTGAAAAATGATTCACCTTTAAAAACATATGAAGATTGGTTAGCTTTTGTACAAGAAAACCCAGGTAAATTTACGTATGGTGCTTCAGGTGGTACAGGTAGTGGCGGCCACATTTCTATGGAGAAGATTAGTAATGAATTAGGTGTCAAGACAAAGCACGTACCTTTTGAAGGTGTAGCTGATGTGAAAAATGCGATTTTGTCAGGTCAAATTATGGGTGGTCTTCTTAGTCCAGATACAGAAACAGGTGGGGATATTCGCCCATTAGTGTTCGATACAGCTTCTAAAGGAGCTACAGATTTTTACAAAGATATTCCGACAACTACTGAAGTTGGACTTGAAACAGTAGCGAGTTATTATGTTGGTTTCCTTGCACCAAAAGACACACCAGACGAAATTGTATCAATTTTGCATGATGCGATTAAAGAAATTTTAGAAAAACCTGAAACACAAGAAGTTATGGTGAATCAGCAACTAACCTCAGCGTATGCGGATTCAAAAGATTTTTCAGAAGTTATTGAAAACGCTTCCATTAATAATAAAGAGATGATGGAAGTATTAGGTCTGATTAAATAAGTTAACACACCCCAAAAGTAGAGTGAATTCTACTTTTGGGGTATTTGTTTGCCAAGCAAAAAGTGAGCGATACTCTAACGGACATTATAGAATAGTGAGTATTGACGAATGTTCTATAGATTAGGAGGGAAAATATATGAGACGTATTAAAAAGATAGATGAGTGGAGAGCTCTGCTTGAAAAATCAGATGAACAACCTTTTCTATTAGTAAAATTAAGCGTGACGTGTGTAGCAAGTATAACTGCAAAAAAGGAATTGCTAAAACTGCAAACAGACCTTCCGATAGTTGTGGTAATTGTGCAATTCAGTAAAACGTTATCAGAGACAATAGCAACTGATTTAGGCGTTAAACATGAGACACCCCAGTTATTGATCTTGAAAGACAAAAAAGGGATTTGGCAAGCGACGCATTATCATATTAAAGAGGCGACCGTGAAAGATGCGATTGAGAAGTATGTTTAATTATTTAAAAGGAATTTTAATGTAGTGTTGCGGGCATCTTCAGCTAATTCTTCATTATAAACAGAAGAGTAGGAATCACTGAAACCGTGATGTGCATCATATACTTTTACGCTGATTGATTTCTTTTTCAAAGTGGTAACTAGGTTAGGAACAGTAAATGATTTTTCTGTTGCGGATACTAATAAGAGCACAGGACAAACAGGTTCTAATTCTGTATAATCTCTAATTCTAGAACCATAGTAACCAACCACGCCATCGAGGCCAGGTTCTTCACTACATAACCAGGCAATCGTAGCACCCACACTGAATCCTAAAATGTAGATTCTCGAATAATTCTTTTGATTATACCGTAAAATCTTTTTTATTTGATTGACTCCTTTGGTAAATCCGACATTTTCCATAAAGTAATGATAGGCTTTTTTCTCTTCGGAATATTCAAAAGGAACTTCTCGTTCTAGCAAGTTTGAACAGAGAATATCAAAACCCTCTGCAGCTAATTCGTTACAAATATCTGTAATATATTGATTAATGCCGTAAATTTCATGGATTACAATTAGTAATCTATCACAACCATTATGTATTGTGAGCATGTGTTTCCCCCTGTTTATTAGTACAACTAGCGTACCATAAATTGCAACATGTAAACATTCAATGAAGTAAGTAAGATAGGATACTAGTAAAAAAGAAGGCGTGAATGATATGAACAGTTTATTTCCAAAGCTATATGATCTAGCGATGAGGCCGCTTGAAGCGACTCGGTTTAAAAAAGTGCGAACTGAATTGGTGCGAACAGCTAAAGGGAATGTATTAGAGATAGGTTCTGGAACGGGTATTAACTTCCCCTATTATCAAGAGGCTGATCAGGTGGTGGCGGTTGAACCGAATCCATATATGAGTAAACGAGCAACAAGACGTGGAAAGAATGCATCTGTACGAATAATAGTATACGAAGCATCTGCAGAATCTTTGCCATTTGCGGATAATACATTTGATACTGTAATCGCAACACTAGTATTTTGTACGATTCCAGATCCTTTCAAAGCTTTACAGGAAATTCAACGTGTAGGAAAAGAAAATGCACGAATTTTATTTTTCGAACATGTTCGGATGGAGCAACGACTATTAGGAAAGACACAAGATTTCTTGAATCCTTTCTGGGAAATGATTTGTGATGGCTGTCAATTAAATCGCGATACCTTAAATATGATTACGCATTCAGGCATTGAGGTGACAAAGATTGAATCTTTATATGCCAAATTATTCTTGTCGATTGAATGCCGTAATGTGAAATAACGAATGATACATACATGCAACTAGTCGCCATCCTAAATATTTTTGGCTCTAACGTAAAAGGAGCAATGTTAAGTGATTCAATCAATTTTATCTAATTTAGCAGTGATTTTAATTAGCCACTTAGCTGTTACGACATTGATCAACTACCGTGAACGTTTTTCCAAGCTACTATTACAAATAAGTATTGTTTTATTAATGTCGATTACAATTATTTCGATGTTCTATTTACCGATTGTATTTGACGATTATCGTTTCGATTTACGATTGATTCCCCTTATGATGCTAGCTATATTTTGTGGTTGGCGCACTACGCTTTCCACGCTTTTAATAGCTTGTCTTTGGCGACTATCCATGGGAGGCGACGGAGCGATTCCAGGTGTAGTGTATGGAATGCTGTTACCTACAGTTTTTGCATTACTTTATGCAAAAATAATCGGTAGAAAAGGACGGTTTTGGGATCGGTTTGTCATCGTGTCCGTCTGTTGGACTCTTTCTGATATACCTCTCATGTTTATTCTTAATGATGGATTCGAAATACTAAAGCAAATTGGACTTTGGCGTTATTCTTCATTTTTACTTGCCACACTGATTTATTATACAGTGATTCAAATTGAAAATAACCGTCTTGTAATGAAAGAACGATTAGTATTTCTTGCAACACATGATCAACTGACGGGGTTGTTGAATAGACAAGAATGTATACGTCTTACGGAAGTGAAAGCAAAATCGAATAGCAAGAACGTCAAGCATTTTATTGCGATGTTTGATATTGATAATTTCAAAAGCCTAAATGATCGATATGGTCATGTGGTAGGTGATGAAGCGCTCATTCAAATGGCACAGATTTTCAAATCATTTGAAACGGATCAAGTAAACATTGCACGGTATGGTGGAGAAGAGTTCATGATGCATATATGTGCACCAGAACGGGAGGTAGCGATTACGTTACTTGAGAATATTCAAGAACGTATTCGCAACACAGCTTTCCGTGTGACTCAAAATCATACAGTTCCAGTCACGGTATCGATCGGGTTGGCTGATTGGGTAGAAAATACAACAGTACATGATGCTATTAAAGAAGCGGATCGTAAGCTATATCTTGCAAAAGATCGTGGGGGTGATCATTTGGTGGTGTAAGTATGGTGGTCGGTGATACAGAAACGATTGCACTTCTCACGACCGAACCTAGCAATATTGGAATGAAGATTATTCCTGCATTCGATACTGAACCACCTTAGACTACATGAATAAAGATTGTTAATCCAATAAACGTCGCCTCATAAAGAAATGCCAGAACTTGCGATGAATCGAAGCGCCGACATTTGAACAACCAGAACGATTTAATCAGTTCTTTTGCTTACGTCTTAGTTATCAAGAAGAATATCATAGGCGCAATCAACATCTCAGAAGGCATGTCCGTTCGGTGGAGGACAAGTGGAATGAATCAAGTGCGGAGCGACAGCAATTACGCCGTCGCTTTTCCATGTACTTATTCTTTCGGCGGACCGATCAGCATAGAAGGTGGAATATCATTGGTCACTGCTTTCCATAGCTCTTCATTAAGTCCATAACTATACGCAAAAACATCTGCTGGAGTTTGCGTCAAAACTTCCGAGCTAAGCACAACCTCAGGACTACCTACATTGAAAATCCCTTGCAAATGCGTATCATCGGTATGGGCGATTTGATAATGCCACCAACCTTGTGGAATATTCACCACTTGACCCGGAGTAATCTTATAATGTTGAAACTTCTTTGTATCTAAATTCATCATAGAAATTGTTGCAGAACCTGACACGCAATACGTCAGCTCCGATCCATTCGGATGATAATGCGGTTCAATGATGCTATCTTTACCTAGGAAAATATCGAGCATCGACAGATTATCTAATGTATTAACTTGCTGTACGCTAATAATATTGATGAAATTCTGTTCATCCTTAATGAAAAACGGATGTTTATTTGCATCAGCAGCAAAACGAGCAACTTTGGAAATCAGTTCAATCAAACCTTTCCTCTATGATGTTTTTGAGCATTTACTATACAGTATGCTGAAAATCGATGAAGTGCCTACATTTTGCAATCTATACAAGTGTAAAGAATGAGAATAAAGGGTATATCATTACAGAATAGAGAATTGAGTATGTATACATAGTGAAGGAGGAGAATCTATAGTATGAAAGAGTACGATTTGCTAGTCATCGGTACAGGCAATGCGGGTTCTATTACAGCTATGAAATGTAAAAAGGCTGGTTGGCGTGTCGCGATTATTGATGATCGTCCATATGGCGGGACTTGTTCACAACGTGGCTGTGATCCAAAGAAAGTATTGGTAAAAGCTGCAGAATTGATTGATTGGAATAAGAGAATGCACGGAAAAGGAATTGTGGAAGATAGTAAGATTGATTGGCCAGAATTAATGGCGTTCAAACGGACATTCACACAATCCATTCCTGAAGATACCGAAGAGAAGTTTGGAAAAGTGGGAATTGATCTATATCATGGAAAAGCTCTTTTCCAAAGCGAAACCGAATTGAGAGTTTGTAACGATGTGCTTAAAGGCAAGTTTATTTTAATCGCATCGGGTGCAGAGCCTGTGAAGATGGGAATCGAAGGGGAAGAACATCTGCGGAAGAGTGATGATTTTCTCGAGTTGGATATATTACCGAAAAAAATTGTCTTTGTAGGTGGTGGATTAATCTCATTTGAATTCGCCCATATTGCAGCTCGTGCCGGTGCTGAAGTGCATATTTTGCATCGAAGTGAACGTGCGCTTAAGCATTTTGATCCTGATTTAGTCAAGTCGCTCATTAACTATTCAAGAAAGTTAGGTATTCACATTCATTTAGAAGTTGCTGTTAATAGTATCGAGAAATGTGGAGACGCCTATATTGTACATGCTGAACAGGAGGATAGAGTGGTCGATTTGCAAGCTGATTTGGTCATCCATGGGGCTGGACGGGCTCCGGTACTTGATATGGATTTAGAAAAGGGCAATGTAGGACGTAATAAGCAAGGTGTGCGAGTAAATGAATATATGCAAAGTATTAGCAATCCGCATGTCTATGCTGCTGGAGATGCAGCATCTACCAATGCCCCTCCATTGACGCCAATCGCGACGACAGAATCTCATGTAGTGGCATCTAATCTATTGAAGGGTAATTATAAAACAGCGGATTATCCAATTGTGCCTTCGGTAGTCTATACCGTACCAAAACTTGCTTCAGTAGGGATGAGCGAGAAACAGGCTAAGGAATCTGGAAAGAAAATTTATGTAAAAGCTCAAAATACGACGGAATGGTTTACTCATCAACTAACAAATGAAGGTGCGGCGGCTTTCAAAGTGATTATTGATCAAGATGATGGCGTTGTACTAGGTGCTCATTTACTAGGTGGAGTCGCGGAAGATTTGATCAATTATTTTGCATTAGCGATTCGTTTTCAAATTCCAGTAGATGATTTGAAGAAAATGCCGTTTGCCTATCCGACTGCCGCTTCAGATATATCGTATATGGTGTAAACGGAAGTTAACACATTGGATTTTTAACAAATCATCAATTTGACTCTTTCAGCAACCTCACGTTATTCTTTACAATGACGCAGTTCCTACTGATGAATGAATTACGTACATAGAATAAGGAGACGTGAAGATGAATATACAACGCGCATTAACAATTGCTGGTTCTGCTGCACGTGGCGGGGCAGGTATTCAGGCAGATTTAAAAACATTCCAAGAGTTTGATGTGTTCGGTACAACAGCAGTCACTGCAATAGTTGCAAGAAATCCTAGAACAGGACAAGGCATTTTTCCTCAATCTTGGGACGCGATTGAAGCACAACTCGTAACGATTGAAGATGATATTGGTGTCGATGCATTAAAGACAGGCATGTTGTTTACAAAAGACATCATTGAGCATGTTTCAGATTGGATTAAGCAAACGACAATTCAGAATATCGTAGTGGATCCGGTAATGATCGGTAAAATGGGTTCAGCTTTATTAAAAGAAGATGCAATGGACGCGATGAAAAATGATTTGATTCCGTTGGCAACAATTATTACGCCTAATATGCCAGAAGCGTCTTATTTACTTGATGGGATGGAATTAAATTCAGTGGATGATTTGAAAGAAGCTGCTCGTCGTCTAATTGAATTAGGACCTAAATTTGTGCTAGTTAAAGGTGGGCGTTTGGAAGGTCCAGCAATCGATGTATTATATGATGGGAAGCAATTTTATTTACTTAAAGCGCCTCGTATTAACACAATCAATACGAATGGAGCAGGTTGTAGTTATTCGGCAGCCATTACAGCAGGACTAGCAAAAGGACATACTGTGCAAGACGCGGTAATAGAAGCGAAGAAATTTATAACAGCAGCTATTCGTCACTCGCTAATGTTCAAGGCAGGTGTTGGACCAACGTATCATGCAGCTTATGGAAAGTATGATGAGACAGGTTGTACTGTAACAATCGAACAAGTATAACGAATCACCATCTAACGCAGGAGTCGTGTTGGATGGTGATTCTTTTCATGGAGTAATGAAACTTTTCTGTCAACAAAAGCGTAGGTACTATAAGACTTTCATTCGAATAAAACAGGGAAGAAGGAGGGAAGTCAATGGATGACAGCAATGAAATTTTACAGCGGATATCGGACTTGGAATCGGAAGTGCATTTTCTCAGGCAAGAATTAGATCAGTTAAAGGAAGGGAAGGCACGGGGTAAGGCGAGTCAGCATATAGTCCATAAAGAGAAAAAGTATGAAAAACCTTCTTCTGATTTAGATGGCGAAAGATGGATGACTGAACAAGCAGTCCCGCCGCCAAAAGAGAAAAAAGAAGTAGATTTTGAGAAGCTACTGCGTGTTTGGTTACCGCGTGTGTTCATGTTCATTTTACTATTAGGTGTTCTTTGGGGATTAAAAGTAGGCATGGAGTATGGTCTTATTACAGGTGTAGCTCGAATTGTATTAGGTTATATTGCTTCAGCGGCACTCTATATCCTCGGTATGCGCTATATAAAGTTAGGGAAAAATGGTTTCGGACTGACATTACTAGGTGGATTTATCGCACTCGGGATTCTAACTACGTTTGCAGCGCATTATTTGTATGGCTATTTGAACTTTTTCATCGCATTCATTGTGGGAATTGGCTTTATAGTAGGCGGTTTATATTTATCATTGAAAACAACATCGGAAACACTGACTATTTTCTCAGCGATTGCCGGATTTTTACTGCCGTTTTTATTGCAAGGGCAAGGCGCGACTGACATTCAATTTTGTCTGTATGTATTATTGTTATTCTCTTCGTTATATTTCGTTTCATTGCGGAATCACCATAAGTACTCATTTTATGCGACGTTTTTATTATTCCATTTGACGTTAGTTGCTTATGTTGTTCTTAGCGGATTTGAAGTCAATGAGAAAGTAATTGTTGCAACAGCGCTCATTCAACATGTTGTACTTCTCGTAGTCTATTTGAAAGGCTATATTACAAGACAAGTATTTACAGAAACTTTGATCTATACAAACTTTGTATTTGCGTTAGGGTGGATTAAACTTTTAGAGTACGAGCAGGAAATTATCCTGTTTGGTTTGTTTGCGGCACTGTATATTACACTTGCAGTTATCGCATTTGTTAGTAAAAAATCAATACTTCACGGTGTATTATCTGCAGTTGCCATTTTTGCAATGTGTGCATTTATCTTAGCTTTCCAAGCAGATGAAATGTATGTGAAAGTAATTTTATTACTACTAAATGGGGCAATTGGCGTGTGGATTGGCCTATATTATCAAACGATCCGACCAATCATAACAGGTGGAATTGTCTATCTGTTTTCAGCCTATGCAACTGTTACGGCAGTAGTATTTACAAGTTTGTGGACTATAGAACATTTCGTATGGTTCGTACTACTTGTTACTATGTGCGCGTTGTACTATTCGTTCTATAGATGGTGCCCATCGTTTATTAAGGACATTATCCATATAGACCAATCGTTAGTGTTCGGTCAGATTATTTTTCTAGTATATGTATTTAAAATAGTAAGGCTATTCCTAGAAGACATGAATGGATCTTATCAAACTTCGCTTCATATCCAGTTGGGAATTCTTGCGATTGTGCTAGGCGCTTTCTACACATTACGGAAATGGCAACATGGCCGTTTTATCACACACGCAGTCATCATAGAGTTTCTCCTAGCTTGTTTTATCCTACTAGGTACGAGTTTAGGCGGTAGCACGATAGGGAATGTATTTTATTTCAATTTCGCTGTGCAGCTAGTCTATGTTGCGCTTTTGATGCTGTTGTTCTTATCGATTGTGACCAACAGATTTTATCTCTCGATGAAGATAAAAACGAGTGCGCTTGCCGTGTGCATGCAAATTATTTCTTTCATCTTCCTGAATAAATGGTATTTCGCGCTTGTTTGGATGAACAATTGGTCAACCGAGTGGATTTTGCTCGTCCATACATTTTGGCTGTTTGGCTTCGCGTTTCTGTCCATTACGTTCGGGAGCAAAATGCAATGGAGAGCGGTCAAAGTTCTTGGCGTAGTCCTCATAGGGGCTTGTATCATCAAGTTATTTCTTGTAGATCTATACAGTATTTCCATCATCATTCGATCCGTTCTATTTATCGTCGTTGGTGTGGCGGGGTTACTGTATTCACGTACGTTGTGGAAAGAGTGAATATAAAAATAATTACTTGGAGAGTGTTCCTGTATTTACGCTTTAGAAAGGGGCGCTACACTTTGTATTTCGATTCGAATGATTGTACATCTCGTAATTAAGTTGGTAAGGTTACTAATAGTAAGCTATATAGGTACACGCTTTAAGGAGTGAAAGAATTGATTAGAGAACAAGCGAAGAAATATAAAGGCATTCCTTTGTCGATATTAGATTTAGCGATGATTAATGAAGGTAGCGATGCGGGAGAGTCATTTAAGAATAGTGTAAGTCTTGCGCAACATGCAGAAGACTGGGGGTTTAACCGCTATTGGCTAGCGGAGCACCATAATATGCCGGGGGTTGCAAGTTCAGCAACATCAGTTATCATTGGACATGTGGCAGGCCAGACGAAAAGTATTCGGGTAGGATCAGGCGGGATTATGTTACCTAACCACGCACCGCTTGTCATTGCAGAACAGTTTGGTACGCTAGACGCAATGTATCCAGGACGTATTGACCTTGGTTTAGGTCGTGCGCCAGGAAGTGACCAAGCCACAGCCTATGCGCTACGTCGTACGTTGCATAGCGGAGGAGAGGACTTCCCGCAACAACTAGAAGAGTTGCGTACGTATTTCACTGGAGATCCTACTGACCGCGTACGTGCGTTTCCGGGAGCGGGTCAACAATTGCCGATTTGGTTATTAGGTTCAAGCGGTTTTAGTGCACAATTGGCTGCACAACTCGGTTTACCGTTTTCATTCGCCAGCCACTTTGCGCCAGCTTATATGATGCAGGCATTACAACTGTATCACCAAAACTTCCGTCATTCCAAGGATCTTGAAAAACCATATGCGATGATGGGCATAAACTTGATTGCAGCCGATACTGATGAAAAAGCACAGTACCTAGCCACATCAATGCAACAGCAATTCCTGAATATCCGGCAAGGCAAAATGACACAGTTTATGCCGCCGATTAAAGATATTGATGCTACGTGGTCGCCGTTCGAGCAAGAAGCTGTGGCGCAACAGAGTGAAGCACCGTCCGTTATTATTGGCGGGCCTGAAACCGTGCGTCGCAAACTTGAGGAGTTCATTGATCTGACGAAAGCGAATGAACTGATCATTAGTTCAGGCATATTCAACCATGAAGACCGACTGCGTTCGTATGAAATTATAAGTGAATTAATGGATTGATTTTGTGAGATAGAAAATAAGTGGAAAATGTATATTTGTTAAGTCGCCCACTCTATTACTCTCCCATTCTTTTGTATACAAACGAAAGCATCCGCCACGCAAAACTTTGCGTAGCGGATGCTTTTAATATTTATTATGCTTCGATTTCTTCTGTCAATTGCTCGATTTGCTCGATTAACTCACCAATATAGGCAACGGTGTCACGCAATGGTTTGTCGGTTGTGATATCGATACCTGCCATCTTCGCAAGTTCCGCTGGCTTTTTAGAGCCGCCAGCACGCAAGACGTTTAACCAGTCTTCAACTGCTGGTTTGCCTTCGTTCAGTACTCGTTTTGCCATTTCTGTTGAGATGGTTAACCCTGCGCTATACGTATATGGATACAAGCCCATATAATAATGTGGTTGACGCATCCATGTCAGCTCAGCACCATCATTTAGCGTGATTGTATCACCCCAGAAATCTTCAAGTACACCGCGTTTCAAATCGTTTAAGATGGTCGCATTGACATTGCCGCCAGCATCGACACGCTCATACACTTTACGCTGGAATGCAGCTTCTAGTAAATGCGTCACGAAGTTATGGTAGTATGTTCGTGAAACAATGGAAGAAAGTACCCAACGTTTGAACTTCGGATCATCAGAGTTCTTCAATAAATGATTGGCCATCAACATTTCATTCATCGTAGACGGTGCCTCGATGAAGTATAGTGATGACTCAGAGTTGAATAAGTTTTGTGTGCGGTTGGCATGGTAGAAGTGTCCAGCGTGACCCAGTTCGTGCGCCAATACAAAAACGTCTTCCATACTACCAGTCCAAGAAATTAGAATGAACGAACCGCTGCCATATGGACTTGCACAGAAGGCGCCTGTAGATTTCCCTTCGTTTTGTGCAAAGTCAATCCAACGCTCTGAATACGCACGGTTGACCATATCAAGGTAGTCGTCGCCCATAACAGCAAGTGCATCATTCATATACGTCTTGGATTCTTCAACAGTGATAGTCGGCTCGTATAAAGGGTCAATTGGCATTTTCAAATCAGCAAATGTCATCTCATCTAAGCCGTAGATTTTTTGGAGAAGCTTTGCATATTTACGCATATGTGGTGCCAATTGTTCCATGATCACATCAATTTGTCGATTGTACATCGCACGGTCTGCTTCTTGTTCCATCAATAAATAATCGACAACGGAATTATAGCCACGAAGATTAGCAATCGTTTTCTCCGTTTGCACATGCATATCATACGTTTTCGCTGTAGTATGCTGATACTCTCTTAATTTGCTTGAAAACGTTTGGAACGCTGCTCTTCTTTTAGTGGTATCCGGCTCAGATTCCCATGCGCCTTCAAATGACACATAGCTTAACGGATATTTTACGCCATCTACTGTGAAGTCAGGGAAGTTGATATCAGCCAGTTTCGTCGTGTTATACAGAGAGTAGGGTGCTTGGAAAGTAGAGGATAGCGCAGCGAGTGATTTCTCTACTTCGGGATGTAACTGGTGAGGTTTCTCGCGGATGATTTTCTCAAATAATACCGAATAGTCCTCAGATTGTTCACTAGCTTGTTGCAAGATTTCTTCAGGTAGCTCAGACAACTCACTCAACACAAATGACGTTTGACTGCCGATTTTCGCAGCGAGTGAGCCGAATCGACTTTCTCTCATTTGGGCATCGTCGTTTGTTAAGTCAACGCTTGCTGCCAATTCAGCATAACTTGCAATCGGTATGACTTTCTCTTGAAGGCTACGATAGATATCTAACGCTTTAATAGCGGATACTGCATCAGTGATAGTGCCTTTATATTGTGAAGCAAATGAAGTAGCCTCCTTCTCAACCGCTTCAACTGCCCGTTGATACGCCTCTTCATTTTCAAATAAAGTCTGTAGATTCCATGTTTCTTGCTCTGCTACTTGTGCACGTTTAGGTAAGCTTTTGACCACTGTGAATCTCTCCTTCAAATCGATTATTCGGTTGCCGAATTAATAAATAGTATAGTACAGAAAGTGCTATAGTACAAAATTACGGTTTATTAGAGAGAATGAATTCCATCAACCAATCGACTTGCAATGGACCATTAACAACTTCGTAATACAGCTGATCGTTTTGGATGAGAATACCTTCTTCTATTAGAATGGTCATCCGATTTCCTGAATCATCGCGAAGGTCAATTACGAATAGCGGTTGATCATCAAACAGTTCTAGTGTATTCGGATCGACGCGCTCGTAATCATACGCTTGTAGAAATTGCAGTAACCGATCCACTTCTTCAACCTGATCTACTTCCCACGTAGTAGCGGTTTGTTCATGCAGGCTAGGTTGTCTAAAAGTAATCGTTGAAAAGGGTGTGTCTGTATGTTCCGCATGTAACCATTCTAATGGATTGGAAGAGGATTCATTAAGTGTTTGAATCATAACGTAAAAACCGCTAGCCACTAACAAAGCTAGTAAAGCGGCACGTATTTTCATAGGGGTTCCCTCCTTTATCGTGTCTTTCTAGTATATGAGCGTAGTCGCAAAGATACGCACAGAAGCACAGTCTACCTATATTATGTTTTCATTTAGGTCGATATTTCAATTTTCGGAATGTATAATAGAGAGAATTCATCTAAAAGGAGGTTTTTTTTTGAAGGAATATATAACAGATGCGATTCAGGATCAATACCCGGATGAATTTTCATGGTGTTATGGTTGCGGTCGGTTAAATGAAGAAGGAAATCATTTTAGAACCGGTTGGGAAGGCGACCGAACGGTGACATACACATTGCCACCCGAGAAATATACAGCGATTCCTGGATTTGTCTACGGTGGATTTTTAGCATCATTCCTGGATTGTCACGGCACAGGTTCTTGTGCATTAGCTCTCCATCGAAAAAATGGTCACGAACCAGGAGATGAGGCGATTCCGCCACGCTTCGTTACGGCTTCATTGCAGATTACATATAGCAAGCCGACACCACAAGGGCAAGTGTTGAAAGCGGTTGGAAAGGTAACAGAAATCCATCCGAAGAAGTGGAAAGTAGATGTAGAAATTTTTGCGGGGGATGAATTATGCGCAGCAGGAGAAGTAGTCGGTGTAGTCATGCCTGCGACCTTCACAAAATAAATTAGACAACTAGACAAGGTGTGAATAGATTGTATGAACAAATCTATACAAGTTAATAAGCCTGTATTTCCTATTATGATTGCGATTGCGGTGTGTCATCTATTTAATGACACATTGCAATCTGTGATTCCAGCGATGTTACCGATACTTAAAGAAGAATATCAATTTAGTTATACCCAATTGGGTTTTATCGCGTTTTCATTGAACATCGTGGCTTCTTTATTACAGCCAATCGTCGGTTATTTTAGTGATAGGAAGCCGAAACCTTTTGCATTACCAATCGGTATGACATTTTCTCTCGTCGGGATGGCGGGGCTAGCGTTAGCTCCAAACTATTCGTTGATTATCATTTCTGTGCTGTTTCTTGGACTTGGTTCCGCTATATTTCATCCGGAAGGTTCACGGGTAGCGTTTTTATCTGCGGGCAATAAACGGGGTCTTTCCCAGTCGATCTATCAGGTAGGGGGGAACTCAGGGCAAGCACTGGCTCCGTTGATTAGTGCGTTTGTTCTCGTGCCAATGGGCCAGATCGGTGCAGCCTTTTTCGTATTAGTAGCAGCAGCGGGAATTGCTTTACTTTCGAAGATTTCATTTTGGTATAAGAAGCAGTTGGATGAAGAACGTCTAGGAAAGCGAAAGAAAGTCTTGTTGACGACGATGGAAAATCTGACGAAGAATCAAGTAATCATTGCACTCATTCTATTAATGGCTATTATATTTGCACGCTCGTTTTATGTAACGAATATTACAAGTTTTTATGTCTTTCATTTGATAGAAAATTACGGGCTGACGATTACAAAAGGTCAATTATATATTTTCTTGTTTTTAGCACTTGGTGCAGTGGGGACATTCTTTGGTGGACCTATGGCCGATCGAATAGGACGAAAAAATGTGATTTTACTATCGCTGATTGTGCCACTTCCACTTTGCCTGTTGCTTCCTTATGCTCCATTATGGGCTGTGATGATGCTCCTTCTCGTCATTGGATTTTTCTTGATGCTTAGTTTCTCGGTGACGGTAATCTATGCTCAAGAACTTGTACCATCTAAAATTGGTACGATGGCTGGGTTAACTGTAGGACTAGCATTCGGTATGGGAGCTATCGGTGCGGTAGTGATTGGTCAATTAATAGACTCTGTAGGGATTTATCAAACGATGATTATCACATCTTTCTTACCGTTCATCGGCTTGGTCGGTTTAGGCTTACCGCGGGATCAGAAAGTGAAAGCAGTATAAGGGTTTTACTGAATATAAACTAAAAGTAATTAATTATTTGCTATACTAAGTCCATTAATGAAAAGAAGGTGTGCACAATGAAAGTAGTAAACAATATGGCAGAGTTGATAGGCGATACACCGTTAGTAAAAGTTCGAACGCTTGGTGACGCAAACGGTGCGTCTGTCTTCGTCAAACTGGAATACTTTAATCCGAGCCGAAGTGTTAAAGACCGTGCTGCTTATCAAATGCTTACAGAAGCTGAAAAAAGTGGCGTGTTAACACCAGGATCTACGATTATCGAACCAACATCCGGTAATACAGGTATTGGTCTTGCGATGAATGCGGCAGCTAAGGGTTATCCTGCGATTTTTGTTATGCCGGATAATTCTACAATTGAACGGATCAACTTAATGAAAGCATACGGAGCACAAGTTATACTAACACCAAGCGCTGAGCGTATGCCGGGTGCTATTGCGAAAGCGAATGAAATTGCGGAGTCTATCAAAAATAGCTTTATCCCTATGCAATTCGAAAATGAAGCGAACCCAGATAGTCACCGCCATACAACTGCGGTTGAGATTATCGAGTCGATAGCTTCGATTGATCGAAAACTAACGGCTTTCGTCTGTACATCTGGCACGGGTGGAACGGTGACCGGAACGGGGGAGTCGCTTAAACAACACGACCCGAACGTCACAGTACATGTAGTAGAACCTGCGGGATCACCAGTGCTATCTGGCGGTAAGCCCGGTAAACATAAACTAGTTGGCACAAGCCCAGGTTTCATTCCGTCAGTGTTAAATACAGATGTATATGATGAAATTTTCCGTATTGAAGATGATGATGCGTACAAAACGGTTCGCCAATTTGCGAAACAAGAAGGTGTTTTATTAGGTCCTTCTGGTGGCGCATCACTATACGCTGCATTACAAGTAGCAAAGCGTCTGACGCCTGAAGATACAGTCGTTTGCATAGCGCCTGACTCAGGTGAAAGATATTTATCTAGTGACTTATTTCAATGATTGAATAGAATGAACCTCTTCCGGAATTAGCGGGAGAGGTTTTTTGATTTTGAAAAAAGTTTCATTAGAAATCATTATACTTAAAGTGTTTTCAATAGTTTTTCAAAAGAAATAAAGCATCCAAAAAAAGAATTTTTAAAATAGAGTTGACAAAACCTACAGGAATGGTAGATTATATACATAGTAAAGCATATAAAGATACTAGGAATTAAAAACAAATGAACATATGAGATGCGGGGGGAATCGTGATGTACTTATCAATCAAAGGGATAGAAAAGAGCTTTCCCCACAAAGAAAAGGGAACAGTCAAAGTGTTGGATCATATTGATCTGGAAGTAGAAAAGGGGCAGTTTGTTTCAATCGTTGGGCCATCCGGCTGTGGGAAGTCCACGATGCTGTATTTGATAGCTGGACTTGAAAAAGCCGATTCAGGATCAATTAGCATTAATGGCAACGAAGTAACTGGTTCAGGTTCTGATCGTGTCGTGGTCTTTCAGGAAGCGGGATTATTCCCTTGGCTAACTGTACTCGATAATGTGACGTACGGTTTGCTACTAAAGAAGATGCCGAAGAAGGAAGCGGAACAAAAAGCGATTGAAATGCTGAAAATGGTTCACTTAGGGAACTATATTAATTCCTATCCACACCAATTATCAGGCGGGATGAAACAACGTGTATCCATTGCGAGAGCACTAGTTATGGAGCCGGATATTTTATTAATGGATGAACCGTTCGCAGCACTAGATGAACAGACGCGCATGGTTTTGCATAAAGAGTTATTGGAAATTTGGAGAAAAACGAAAGTGACAGTTTTCTTCATTACACATAATATCCGAGAGGCGGTATTACTTTCACAAAAGATTGTTGTGTTCGCTACTCGACCTGGAAAAATTAAAGCGGTTTTTAATTCGAAAGATTCGAAGGACGGCATTGAACCAAATGATGTTATGTTGCAACTGGAAAAGCAAATTTTAGCTGAACTGCAAGATGAAATAGAGAAAGTGTTGAAGGAGGAGATGGGCGATGACTACAGCTTTAAGACGAATAGTGTTTCTCGGGATACTAGTGGCGATATGGGAAGTCACATCTAGACTATCAGAGTTACCAGACTTTATGTTTCCGAGTTTCACACAAGTCATGTCTACTTTGTTTTCAGGACTTCTCTCTGGTCAGATTTTAATCGCCATTGGAGCCAGCCTTAGTCGCTTGCTCATTGGATTTACAATCGCCTCTGTACTCGGTCTCATCCTAGGTTACTTGATTTGGCGTTATAAACTAGTTGAAGATACGCTTGGTTTTCTAGTAACTGCATTGCAGTCGATTCCAAGTATCGTATGGTTTCCACTGGCAATCATCTGGTTTGGCCTAAATGATTTTGCAATTTTATTCATTGTTACATTAGGGGCTACTTGGACGATGATTGTCAATGCAACAAGTGGATTCAAAAACGTACCCGTGCTTTACCAACGTGTGGCGAAATCGCTTGGCTCAGGCGGATTTCACTTCTTACGTACAGTAATCTTACCAGCATCCGTACCACAATTAATATCGGGTTTACGCATTGCTTGGGCTTTCTCCTGGCGCGCACTCATGGCGGGGGAATTACTTGGTGCAAGTGTCGGGTTAGGTCAACTACTTGAAGCTGGCCGGGCACTAGGTCAAATGGATTTAGTTATTTCCGTCATGATCATCATCGGTGTGATCGGTACAATTATGGATAATGTATTATTCTTACGTTTGGAACGAAGTGTAGAAAGAAAATGGGGAATTCGAGCGTAACTCGCTGAATTAGAAAAGGGGAATAGAATATGAAAAAGAAATTACTAGGTGGATTACTTTCAGCAGTGGCGGTTGCCGGACTTTTAGCTGGATGTGGCAATAAGGACGCGGTGGATGCTGAAAAAAATGAAGTAAAGATCGGTTACTTTCCGAACTTAACGCATATTGCAACAATTATTGGGTTAGAGAAGAACTATTTCGGAGAAGAATTTGGTGAAGACATTAAAATCACAACGAAAACGGTAAGTAATGGTGGATTGTTCATGGAAGCAATGGCTTCAAACTCGATTGATATAGGAACAGTAGGTCCTGGACCCATCATCAACTATTTCGTCAAAGACCCGAAATACCATATTGTTTCTGGAGCAGTAAATGGTGGTGCGGTATTGGTTGCGGATGGTGACAGTGATATTAATGAATTATCGGATTTAGATGGTAAGCGAATTGCGATTCCAGTAATCGGTAGTACTCAGGATGTAATGTTACGTAAAGCGTTGAAAGACGTTGATTTGAAGGCAAAAGTAAATGGTGGATCAGTAGATTTATTCGCAGCTGCTCCGGCAGATACAGCGACATTGTTCATCCAAAACTCAGTAGACGGTGCAGCGACACAAGAACCTTGGGGCTATATTTTGCAAAACCAGGCAGGCGGAAAACTATTATTGGATTGGGAAGACTTCGCTTGGGGTAAAGAATCAACGAACACAGTTGTTGCAACGAGCGATAATTTCTTGAAGCATGATGATTTAGTAAAAGCTTATTTATCAGCGCACGCAAAAGCCGTACAATTCGTGCGTGACGAGCCAGAAGAAGCACAAGCACTTGTCGTAAAGCATATTAAGGATCTAACAGGTAAAGAGCTAGAAGCAGCCGAACTAGAAGCTGCATTCAGCCGTATCGAAGTAACAACAGCAGTTAACGAAGACGTTTTACAAGAAATGGCTGACATCAGTCAAGAAGCAGACTATATTAAAACGAACGACATTAACGGTCTGATTGATTTAAAAGTAATTAATGAGATTACATCTAAATAAAAGCGAGCGAGTATCCTAAAGTGGATGCTCGTTTTTTGGTTAAAAGAATAGGAGGAGTGGAAAGGCTATCGTTACACAGCACACAATGCGAACATGTTCGGGAGGATCCGGAGTGAGCCAACTTTGAAAACCGATGATCCTAACGCTTTACTAGTGTATTTTACTGAAGATAGCGAGTGAGATCTTTAACTTTGCACTTTGTATTTTCTTTTGCATTTAAAAAGATAAAGAACAAATACTAAATCAATAAATAATTAAAATGGACTCTATAAGTATTTGTCATCTAGCTATAGGATTGGAGCGGAAGACGGGCGACTCCTGTGGGGTTAAGCGGGATAGGCGAGACCCCGCAGTGTCGAATAGCGACCGAGGAGGCTCCCTCCCGCCCCACGGAAAGCGCCCGTCTGTAGCGTAAATCCCGAACCACTTATTCTATATCTTTAAGCCATTGTCAATCCCGCTGAAAACAAAATATGTTATTCTATATATAGAACATAATTTCGTATAAATGGAAAGGATGAAGGAAATGCTAGCAGATTTATTGAAGGAATCGAAGCGTACGATTGTCTACACGGGTGCAGGAATGTCAACAGAGAGTGGATTGCCTGACTTCCGTTCCGCAAAGACAGGCATGTGGGAAATGGAAGATCCGTCAAAGGTTGCAAGCGTTACAGCGCTAAATCAACACGTCGAACAATTTTTCCAATTCTATAAACACCGCGTCCTAGCTGCAAAGAAAACAGGTCCACATAAAGGACATGAAATCTTGGCGAAATGGGAGCAACAAGGCTTAATCAACGGCATCATCACACAAAATGTTGATGGTTTCCACACGATGGCTGGTTCGAATAATATTATGGAACTACATGGTACATTGCGCAAAGTTCATTGCGAAACTTGTGGGGAAGTCTACGGCAATGAGCGCTATGCACAAGATGACTTCTATTGTGATTGCGGAGGGAAGTTACGCCCATCCGTTGTTTTATTCGGTGAAATGTTGCCGCAAGAACCATTCATCCAATCGATAGTTGAAAGCGAAAAAGCGGACTTATTTATCGTTCTTGGATCATCCTTAACTGTCACGCCAGCGAACCAATTCCCGATAATGGCGAAACAAGCGGGTGCTAAACTCGTAATTATCAACATGGAACCAACCGAAATGGATCATCTAGCAGACTTAGTCATCCATGACCGGAAGATTGGCGAAGTGCTTAAAGAAGCCGATGATACATTAACTAGTTAATTCTATTAAAATAAGAGGTGACTATTTTGAAAATATTCCACACAGCTGACTGGCATCTTGGAAAACTTGTTCAAGGTGTCTACATGACAGAAGACCAACGTTATATCTTACAGGCTTTTATCGAAGACATCAAGACGGAACAACCAGATGTCGTCATTATTGCAGGAGACTTGTACGACCGAGCCATCCCTCCAACAGAAGCTGTCGGACTGTTAAATGAAGTTTTACATGAAATAGTCATTGGTCTAAAGACCCCGGTGATTGCCATAGCAGGTAACCATGATAGCCCCAGTCGACTGCATTTTGGTAGTACATTTATGAAAGACCAAGGACTCTACATAACAGGTGAACTGCGTGCAGACTTGCAACCTGTAGTATTGCAAGATACGTTTGGTGACGTGAATTTTCATCTCATACCTTACGCGGACCCCACGATTGTTAGTCACCTATTTGAAGATGATACAATCACTAGCCATCAGCAAGCGATGAAGAAAGTCATCGAATGTATCCAGCAATCAATGAATCAAGAGGCGAGACATGTCTTCATCGGGCATGCGTTTATCACGCCGCATGGTGAAAAGGAAGACAATACAAGTGATGCGGAACGACCTTTATCCATCGGAGGAGCAGAATATGTCTCTTCTGATTTATTTGAGCCGTTCCATTATACGGCACTCGGCCATTTGCATAGGGCGCATTTTGTAGACAATGAAACGATACGTTACTCAGGCTCTCCTTTGAAATATTCTATATCTGAAGAGAATCATCAAAAAGGTTATCTGATTGTCAACTTACAAGAAGATGGTCAAGTAGAGATTGAGAAAAGATTACTGACTCCATTACATGATATTCGTACAGTTGAAGGGACGATGGAGGAAGTACTTGCGATGGATCCGAATGAAGATTACGTTTTCGTTAAACTCCTCGATACCGTACCAATCATCCAACCGATGGAGAAAATTCGCTCCGTCTTTCCTAATGCGATGCATGTGGAGCGTAAACTATTCGCTTCTTCAACAGACAGTCTTGGCAGTACAGTGGATGTAGAAAAACGACAAGATGACCGTGCGATGTTTTCTTCCTTCTATAAAGAGTTACAAGGGGAAGAGGCCGACGCTGAAACAACACAGTTATTCGCAGAAGTGTTGTGGGAAGTAAATGAGGAGGAAAACGTATGAAGCCTATACAATTAACTATGACGGCGTTCGGTCCGTATAAAGATACTGAAATCGTAGATTTTCGCGACTTAAAAGAGCATCGTCTCTTTGTTATCTCCGGAAAGACGGGAGCTGGGAAAACAACGATATTCGATGGCATTTGTTTTGCGTTGTACGGACAAGCGAGCGGTGAAGACCGAACCGATACGAAAGCATTGCGTAGTCAATTTGCAGATGATGCTGTTCAGACAACCGTAGAATTGATATTTGACATTCATCAACGTAGATTTCGCGTATTGCGCCAAATCCCTTACAGAAAGCAAGGCAATAAATCGGATACACTTGGCCGTTGTGAATTATATGAAATAAAAGAAGAGCAATCAATTCCTGTAGTTGATAGGCAAATCGTGACGGAAGTAAATGAAAAAATCGAGCAATTACTCGGATTCACGTATGCACAATTTAGCCAAATCATGATGTTGCCGCAAGGAGAATTCCGAAAATTTCTAACGTCTGATACAGGAAATAAAGAAGCGATTATGCGTAAAATCTTTAAAACCGAACCGTATCAAAAAATTGTAGATCGATTAAAAGTGAAAAAAGATGAAGCGCATGTGGCGTATTTGCAGGAAAAACAGATGGGTGACACAATACTTCATCAAATACCTGCGAAATTACCAGCACGAGAATCATTGCTGTTCACAGAACTAGCTTCAGAATATCCAAACTACCATCAATTGATCGTCGGTCTTCAAGAAGAGAACCGCTATTATAAAGTGAGAACTGCTGAATACAACACAGAATATACGAATCTTTATAAAGCGCATGATGATAAGCAAAAAGAATTATACAATGCGCGCTCCATTAATGAACAATTTGATAAACTTCTAAAGCGTCAGCAAGAACTTGTGCATCTTGAAATGAAAACAGCAGAAATGGCTAGCCTTAAGCAACAACTCCAAGAAGCAGAACGTGCAGCTATGCTTGAAGACTTAGAGCAACAAGTGAAAGCGAACAAAATCGAGTCGCAAAAGAAAGAAGCTAGCTATCAAGAAGCTATAGCTTTACTTGCGACTGCCAATGAAAAACTAGTCCTAACAACCGCTAATTATAAAGAGCAACAAGCAAAGGAACCTGAGCGCACAGCTATAAAAGAACAGTTGCTCCAATTAAATGCGCTCTTGCCAACAGTATCAAGCCTTGCTGCGCAGCTTCAGCAGATGGAAGTGTTACAGAAAAATGTATCGCAACTTGATAAACAAGTACAACAAAATCTTCAAGAAATCGAACAACAACGACGCTCCATTAACACGCAGAAGGATGAAATTAAAGAGCTCGAATCTACATTAGAAGACTATGAGCTACATGTGGACGAACTATCAAACGTTACGGATATTGCGAAGCTTTTAAAAAAATTTCAACAGCAAATCCTAGCTTGTAAGTTACTTGATCAACAATATGAAGCTGCTAAAGAGGAAAATGAAACGAGTGCGGTTGCTTACCAGAAACTCGAAGATCATTGGATTAGTAACCAGGCTGTTCTGTTAGCTGAATCATTGTACGATGGAGCTACTTGTCCAGTGTGCGGTAGTGTCGATCATCCTGCAAAAGCAACAAGCATTGGAGAGCGTCAGGTGACGAAGCAACAAGTAGATGATGCGAAGAAAGAATTGCAGGCAAAAGACCAATATTTTCATTCGAAGCAAGCAGAAAGACAGCAACTTCTACAACAAATAGAAACAATCAAAGCTGAACTAACAGAAAGGCGTGTCGAACTAGCGCATGATTACGAAACGGAACGAGTAGAATTAACACAAAAAGTAGCGATGTTAAGAAAAAATCGTGAAGTGCTAAAATCTAAAAAAGAGGCATATTCCCAGGCTGAAACCGCACAGGAAGATCGATATACCCAGTCGAAACTTTTACAACAACAACGTAATGAAACGAATAGCGAGTTTGAAACAAAGCGAGCGCTCTATAATCATTCGATTGCAAGAGTACCAGAAAAGCTAAGAGAACTACCAGCCTTGCAGCAACAAATTCGAACAAAAGAAATGGCTAGTGAACAGTTGGAGAATGTGTGGAAAACGACCCAACAGCAACTTCAGGAAGCTAGTACAAAGCAAACAAAACTGGAATCACGTCAACAGATGGAAAAACAAGCTAACTTAGAAATGAAAGAAAAACTAGTGAATAGTGTGCAAGCTTTTGAGCAACGTCTGAAAGAACAAGGTTTTGATACGGAAGCTAGCTATCTACAAGTAAAGCTACCTCATAGTCGCAGACAGGAAATTCAGCAACTTCTACAAATGCATGAACAACAGCTACATACAGTAAAAGCTGCTGTAGATGAATTAAAGCAAGTGACTGAAGGAAAGCAACCTGTTGAAATTGAGATAGTAGAGCAACAAGTACAGCAACTGAAAGAACAATATGAGAAAGCATTCGAAATATGTAATCAAACACGTACGTGGCAACAGGCTGCTCTGGACTTTTGTAAGCAACTAGAAACAAGTAAATCTCGCGCCGTTACATTAGAAGATACATACGGTAAAGTGACGAATCTATACGACATCGTTCGCGGCCAAAATCGACTCAAAATCTCTTTTGAACGATATATTCAAATCGAATACTTAGAACGGATTATTCAAGCTGCAAACATCCGATTACGTGATCTTTCAAACGGCCAATATGAATTAGTCCGTAGTGACCGTCAAGAGACTAGAGGGAAGCAAAGTGGCCTTGGGATCGATGTGTATGATTCGTATACAGGGCAGACAAGAGACGTGAAAACATTGTCTGGTGGAGAGAAATTCAATGCTTCGCTGTGCTTGGCGCTAGGCATGGCTGACGTGATCCAGAGCTTCCAAGGTGCGGTGCGTATGGAGACGATGTTCATCGATGAAGGATTTGGAGCGCTAGATGAAGAAGCTATCCAAAAAGCAATTGATACATTAATTGCTCTTCAACAATCCGGTAGAATGATTGGCGTGATTTCCCATATAGAGGAGATGAAAGAAGCGATCCCTGCAACTTTAGTAGTGACGAAGATGAGAGAAGGGTATAGTAAGACGAAATTTGTCTTGAATTAAATGAAAAAAAGAGGAATCTAGTTGCATCTGCAGCTAGATTTTTTGAATTGACTCATATTTATATCACTATTAAAAAGAAGGAGCTTAAAAAGAAAGGACATGAATGAATAGTCAGTGAGTTAGAAATAAAGCCAATAGTTAAATGATTTATAGATGTATTGATTTTCTCATTGGGTAAGCGTACTATGAAAATGCGCAATATATTGCATACATAAAGGCGTAGTTGTTAGTAGGAGGTTTTTTGCTCAAATGGAGAAGAAATTATCGTTTTCATCAAGTCTAGTCATAGGAGTAATGCTATTCGCTTTATTTTTCGGTGCAGGCAATTTGATCTTTCCTGCAGAATTAGGTCAGCTCGCAGGAACCTATACATGGAAAGCTATGCTAGGATTTTTGGTAACTGGAGTTGGATTACCTTTCCTAGGTATTTTAGCTATAGGTTTTTCAGGAAAAAGAGATTTACAGGACTTAGCTAGTCGGATTCATCCTGTCTATGCAGTTTTTTTTACTGCCGCTTTATATTTAACAATCGGCCCTTTTTTTGCCGCGCCACGTACGGGAGCAGTTGCCTTTGATATTGGAGTTGCACCGTTCCTAAATGAAATGTCTATTGATTTTGCACGCTTGATTTTCACTATTATATTTTTCGGTCTTAGCATGTGGTTATCATTGAATCCAGCGAAAATCGTTGATAGAGTAGGTAAATACTTATCGCCTTTGATTATCATTCTGTTAATCGGCTTGATAACGATGACAATCATTAATCCGATAGGGGAGATTCAAGCTCCGCAAGAACCATATACAGAGACACCATTCTTCGCAGGCTTTCTCGATGGATACAATACAATGGATGCATTAGCATCGCTAGTTTTTGGAATCATCGTGATTAAAGCTTTACATGTAATGGGTATCAAGAGTAAAAAGGAAGTTTTGACATCTACTGCAAAAACAGGATTTGTTGCAGCTGGATTCTTGGCAATTATCTATTTAGGTATAGCGTATCTTGGTGCTACGTCGGTTGAGTTATTTGGCTATTTAGATGGGGGAGGAGCTGTCCTTAGTCAGACCGCTTCACACTTCTTTGGCTCTATTGGACTTGTATTGCTAAGTGTAGTCATCATGCTCGCGTGTTTGACAACAGCAATCGGTTTACTTACAGCGTGTGGTGAATATTTCCATTCCATCATTCCGCGGATTAGCTATAAGGTTTTCGTCGTATTCTTTTCAACATTTTGTTTAATTGTTGCGAATTTCGGTTTACATAATATTATTAAGTTCTCTCTTCCCGTGCTAGTACTGCTTTATCCACTTGCGATGGTATTGATGTTACTGACATTTGCTGGACCTTTATTCCGCCAATCTAGACTAGTTTATCAGGCAGCAACTATTACAGCGTTTGTCGTCAGTTTTGTTGAAGCGCTTGTGAAGTTCTATTCCTTGATCGAACAACAGATGCCGAATTGGTTGGCTTTCATTCAGGAACTATATGTAGACTTTATACCGTACTATGAGCAAGGAATCGGCTGGTTAATACCCGTCTTACTCGTTACATTCATCACTGCACTTCCAGCAGTGCTATTTAATAAAAAAACAGGAAACGAATCTAGTTGATTCGTTTCCTGTTTTCATGTATTTACTTTTTCTTGTGAATGAAACTCATCAATCGCTCGTAACCAATTCTCGCGCATGACTTTCGTTACTTTCTCGCCATCACGTGTACTCATTAAATGGATAATCTGCTCATGTTCTACAATCGATTTCTCCGTCAAAATAATAGAATTGTGGAAAAAGAGTCTACGTACATGTGCTTGCAGTGAGACAAGTAGGGAAGAGATATACGAGTTATCAGCGGTGTCCACGATGATTTGATGGAACTGCTCATCAATTTTCAACGCTTGAAAATAGTCTTCCTTTTCAACGGCTTGTGCAAATCGTTTATTTGTATCGCGTAGTTTCTTAATTATATTATCAGTCAAATTAGGAATAGAAAGTTCTGCTGATAATGCTTGTAATGCAGCTAGCGGAGGCAATAGATCCGAAATGGATTCACGATCCACATCCGTTACTTGCGTAGCTTTTCCCGGGAACATCTGAACAAAACCTTGAACTTCTAACAACTGGAGAGATTCACGAATTGGCGTTCGGCTAACACCAAGTGCTTCTGCAAGTTCTACATCATTCAATTTTTCGCCAGGCTGCAGTGTTCCATCAATAATCCACTTTTGCAATTGACTAAATGCATTTTCCTTTGCAGTCTTGCGAACAGGTTGTGCATGGTTAGTAGGTATAGGCAAAGTATTACACCATCTTTCTTTAGTATAAGTCTATTTTTACAAAGTATTTCAACATTAGCCGATATACAATATACTACATCTTTTTGCTGTTATTGAACAGTATTAATAAAAAAAGGTTGAGAAATGAATAGTGATTATTTAGTCTATTAAAGAGTTTATTTATTGAATTCAAAATTGCCCTTGTAACTTTGCCGTGTATTTGATAGATTTATATTTATACCAAATATTTAAGGTAATATTGCAAATGTAGTAAACATTTGGTATTGTTATCGTGTGTACTATAACAAAAGATTATCACTCCGCTGTGATAAAGCATTTATTTTAGTTAATGTTGAAAGCGGTTTCAGATGGGGGAGGGATTTAGTAACGGTTTCACTAGTTATATCAAATGGAAAGGGGATTATCAAATGGGTAATCAATCAAAACATGGGAAATCCACATTAGACTATGAAAAAATCGTCGAAACAGAAGATTTCAAAGCGCTAGTAAAAAGGAAGAAGACTTTTTCAAGACCTTATGTGGTGTTTTTCTTCGCAGCATACTTTGCACTACCACTTTTAACAGGTTATACAAAAATTTTAGAAACACCCGCAATTGGTTCAATGAATTATACTTGGATTTATGCATTTTCCATGTTCATTATGGTATGGGTATTCACTTCCATCTACATGAACAAAGCAAAGCATTTTGACAATGATGTAGACAAGATTATAGAGAAAAACGTTCTAAAATAAGGGGGTTGTGTTCATGAGTTTGATTTCATATGTTATATTCTTTTCGGTAATTGTGTTAACACTTTACATTACATACTGGGCGGCAAAGCAGACGACAACAGCAAGTGATTTCTATACAGCTGGCGGCTCTTTGACTGGTTGGCAAAACGGTATGGCAATCGCTGGTGACTACTTATCTGCAGCATCATTCCTAGGTATCGCAGGTGCGATTTCACTTAACGGATTTGATGGTTTCTACTATAGTGTTGGTTGGTTAACAGCTTACCTTGTTGTACTATTCTTAATTGCTGAACCACTACGAAACCTAGGTAAATTTACGATGGCAGATATGATCGGTGCTCGTTTCGGCGCAAAGAAAGTGCGTGGAGCTGCAGCATTGAACACAATTACAATCGTTATGTTTTACATGCTTGCACAATTAGTTGGTGCGGGGGCTCTTATTAAATTATTATTCGGGATTGAATATTGGATCGCAGTTCTAATCGTTGGAACAATGATGTTAATCTACGTTCTGTTCGGTGGAATGACTGCAACAAGTTGGGTGCAAATTATTAAAGCCGTTCTATTGATGGCTGGTACAATTATTATCTCCTTCTTGGTTCTAATGAAATTCAACTTCAACTTCATCGGTATGTTTGATGCAATGAAGACTGCTACTCCACATGGCGAAGCGTTCCTTAACTCTGGAGTAGTTTATAAAGACACAATTGGACTAATTTCAGTATTGATTGCACTAGTTTTAGGTACTGCTGGTCTTCCACACATCTTAATGCGTTTCTTCACAGTTAAAGATGCGAAAACAGCACGTTCTTCCGTTATTTATTCTGTATGGATCATTGGTATCTTCTACGTATTGACTATCTTCCTTGGGTTTGGTGCAGCTAAATTCGTTGGAGCAGATGCAATTATCGCAGAAAACGCCGCTGGAAACATGGCAGCACCTATGCTTGCCGGAGTTCTGGGTGGAGATGCACTTGAATCATTCGTAGCAGCAGTTGCATTTGCTACAATCCTAGCAGTTGTTGCAGGTCTTGTACTTTCTGGTGCTTCTGCAATCGCACACGATATTTATGGACAAATCTTCAAAAGTGGTAAAGTAACAGAGAAGGAGCAAGTAAATGCAGCGCGTTGGGCATCTATTGCAATTGGTGTATTCTCTATCCTTCTAGCATTAGGTTCTGAGAAACTAAACGTAGCGTTCCTAGTATCACTTGCATTCTGTGTTGCTGCATCCGCCAACGTTCCAACAATTCTTTTAACAATCTATTGGAAGCGTTTTAATACAACAGGCGCTGTAGCTTCAATGCTTACAGGTTTGATCGTTGCACTAGTACTAGTGGCAATCAGTCCAAGTGTTATGAATCCAGTTGAAGGAGCTACTCTAATCACTGGTAACCCAATCTTCCCTTATGCTAACCCAGCAATAGTATCCGTACCAGCAGGTTTCCTTGCTGCGTGGATCGGTACACTTGTTGGAGCGAAACGTATTGAGAAAGACGAGATCACGTATGCAGAAGTTCGCTTTAAAGCAGAAACTGGATACAAAGAGCTTGGCAACTAATCTATTTTGACATTCAACTAACGCTCCCCCTTCTACTAGTTATTTAGAAGGGGGCTGTTTTTTGTACTGAATGAATCTTTGCGATAATAAAATGTGAAGTACGGGTATGTATCTATAATTACTATTATGATTCCTTGAGTGTTAAAAGGGGGTATAGAAATGCTACAGATGATAAAAGATCGTGAGTTGTATGACAGAATCCATAAGAACCCTTTGTTCGTTAATACGACGGAAGAAGAGTTTAATCTATTACTAACGGCCTGCAAACTTAGGTTTTATGACAAAGCCGAGAAATCTAATTACTTTAAAAAGCCTGAAGAGGGCTTGTTGCTCGTTTTGCAAGGATCAGCAGAAGTGTTAATTGAGGGACAGGATGGAAGTTCCGTCATGCTTGAAGTGATTCAAGAAAATGAATTTATCGGATTCTCTAACTTTGCTTATTATTTAGGTGAAATGGCTAGACCGCTTGATAAACATCACATCGAAATGGAAGTTGCGGAAAACTCCATCTGTCTCAAAATTCCATATGAAGTAATTAAACGTCGAATGGAACATCAAAGTGTACGTGACTATGTATTGCGTAAAATGTCCTCACGTTTATCAAATATCTATACCTCTCTAGGAGAGCAAGTTCGCTTGGCGGATGAGTATGGTGAAAGCGAGCCGTATGTTCGCCGCGTGCAAGATTTTATGAGTAGACCAGTACTTACGATTCATGCAGAGGCGAAAGCGAAAGAAATTGCAGAGTTGATGATTGCTAGTTCTGTAAGCTCCATTGTTGTGACAGATCAGGCAGGAAAACTGCTTGGTATTGTAACAGAAAAAGATTTAGTGGAACGAGTAATTGCGGGTGGAGGTTCACCAACTTTGCTACTTGCGAAGGATATTATGACAAAAAAACCGCATACTTTGAAAGTAACGGATTATTATTATGAAGCGTTATCAAAGTTCTATAGGCATGGCATCAAACATTTACCGGTCGTCAAAGCAGGAAAGCCCATAGGAATCGTAACATTTGCTACATTAATGACAAAACGTGATCGGAATTCCATGAATATATTAAAGACGATTGAAGAAGCTTCATTTGAAAACTTGCCTGTTGTCAAAGCGGCAATTTACGATGTGTTGTCTAACTTGATACAAGATGAAATTTCGACGATTCATACATTGGAAATTATTACGAAGTTCTATGACCGTTTAGCCAAACACTGTGTCATGCTTGCTATACAGTCTATAGAAGGTAAAGGTCAAGTGGCACCCGTGCCGTTTGCATGGTATCAGATGGGAAGTGGTGCACGAGGCGAGCAATTCATGCTTACCGATCAAGATCATTTCCTCGTTTATGAAGATGTGCCCGCCAATCGTGCGAAGGAAGTTGAGGAGTATTTTGAACTTCTTGGAAATGAAATTGTTATCCATTTAGAAAAGGCAGGTTATACGAGGTGTTTAGGATTTATGATGGCAAGTGAATCACAGTGGCGAGGCACGATGGCAGTGTGGCAAGAACGACTTCGCCAATGGGCTTTACATTCAACGCCTGAACAAATTTTGCTTGGCTATAACTTCTTATCATTCCGTTTCCTTTATGGTGAATCAACGGTTGATGCTCGTTTTGTTGATATGGTGAATAATCAACTACGGAAATCAGCAACTTTCATCTACTATATGGCACAACAGGAGAAAGAGAAGCCGATTCCGCAACTACAGCAAAACTTCTTAACAATCTTTAGAAGTCGCGGTAAAACAGATATCATTGATATTAAAAAGCATGCCTTATTCCCATTGCATCATTGTTTGCAAATATTAGGTGTGAATAGTGGGATTATTAATGCGACTCCTTTGGAGATTATTTCTACATTGCAGAAAAAGAAGAAGATTACAAAAGACTTCGCTGAAGAAATACGTCATGCCTATGAAATTTCATTGAGTATTCGCATTTCTATGTCATGGGAAAAACATTTACGAAATGAATCGATTTCAACTGAAATTGATTTACGAAAACTTAGACGTTGGGAATTGAATGAGTTACGTACTACATTAGATACAGTCCGTGCGCTTCAATCGCATTTATTATCCAAACTGTAAGATGATATAAATGAAAGTTCCTGTGCAAATGCAGTGTGTATTGTACTATACAAACAGAGGGGGCAATAGTATGTTCTGGAAAAAGAAAAAATTAACCTATGAGCTACAGCAATCGCTTCAGCTGAATACACCACTGCAAGATATGAGCTTTACCGTATTCGATACAGAAACTACTGGTTTTGCTATTGGGGCGAATGATCGAATGATTGAAATTGGCGCTGTACAAGTGGAAGGGTTCCATGTAACGGATCGTGTATTTCAAACCTTTGTCAATCCATCTAGAGAGATTCCGTCTGTCATCAGCAAACTGACTACTATACAGCAATCACAAGTCGATACAGCACCTATGCCTTTACCTGCGATTGAAGAGTACTTTGCATTCATTGAAAAAAACAAAAGCGCGGGCTGGGTAGGACATCATGTCAGCTTCGATGAAATGGTGATCAAAAAGGAATTAGGACGGCAGAAATGTACGTTTGAAATGCCAACATCATTTGATACGATGCATTTGATTCGCTATCTAGATCCGACGGGTGAACAGCAAGATTTAGGAGACTATGCAAAGTTGTTTGGTACAGAAACTTTCGAGCGCCATCGGGCGTTAGGAGATGCCTTAACAACTGCTTATGTGTTCACAGCATTATTAAAGAAACTTGATCGACAAGGCGTGAAAACACTTGCAGATTTATTACGAATCAAAAATGGTGGCGCACATAAATTTGTACCTCTAAGTTAATCCATATGAAGCGGCTCGTTATTCAGTGAGCTTGAATAGTGGGCTGTTTTTCTAGTATGTTATAGTAGCTGTAGTAACTTGTAAGGGACGTGACTGAATGAATAGACGTCAGACGATTTTACTGATCATCATTGGTATTGCCATCGCTATATATTGTTGGATCTTGTTTTTCGAACTACCTGATAAGACAGCACAAGGTCGACTAGTAGAATACATAGAAGGAGGTAGATTACTGTGGAAGTAGTAATCATTACAGGTGCGTCAAAAGGGATTGGCCTACAACTCTATAAGCAATTCAATGAAGCGGGTGCGGTTGTGTATGGTTTTGCAAGAACCAATCCTGACGAGTTAGAACGCATGGAAAAAGTAGATATTACAGACTATGAAAATGCAAAAAATACGTTGCAAGAGATTTTAGTTCGCCATAAAGAAAAAGCGACATCCTTTACATTAATTAATAATGCCGGTGTTATCGATCCAATCAGTTTAGTAGGTGCACTGGATTCTATAGAAGTTGAGCAAGCGATGAAAGTGAATTTGACTGCACCTATTCAGCTGACTAATACGTTTATCGAGACATTAGCAACTTATCAAGGGACGAAGAAGATTTTGAATATCTCGTCTGGTGCAGGTCGTCATCCGTATGAAGGGTGGAGTATTTATTGCACAACAAAAGCGGGGCTCGATCACTTTTCCAGAGTTGTTTCAGAAGAACAGAAAGTTGCACAACACCCAGTAGGCATTGTCTCCATTGCACCTGGTATTATTGATACCGGTATGCAAGAGACGATTCGGTCCGCTTCAAACAAACAATTCCCGCATTTGCAGAAGTTTATCTCCTATAAGAAAGAAGGACTGCTAAGCACGCCTGAAGATACTGCTAGTAACATCCTACGATTTGTTCGGGAAACGGATTTTATGAGGACAGAAACTATTGCGGATATTCGTCATATCGATTAAATAGAAATGCCGCTGAAACTTGTATAATCAAGTTCTAGCGGCATGTTATTATTCTTCACTGACTTTACGAACTTCTGTAAAATCTTTCATTTTCTCTAGCCCAATTAAAAACGGAGGATTGCGACGCTGATTTAACAATTCATATCGAATGGCATGGACATCTCCTTGATGGAGTGTGCTTACGTACGCGAGCAACGCATCACGTTCTTCGCTTCCACCTTCATGTCCATCATAGACCGTAATGGTAATAATGCCAGTTTTCTTTAAAAGCCCTAATAAAGCATCGAGTGCCGCAATAGTTGAAGAGGGTTTTGTAATGATGCTGTGATCATCACTATAAGGCAAATAGCCTAGATTGAACATCGCACCACCAATTTCTTCTGTTACATATTGCCGGACATTTGCATGACTATCTAAAACTAACGTAGCACGATTCGCTAAACTTCCGAGATGTGCATGCGTTGCTTCAAGTGCTTGTTGCTGAATATCGAATGCAACGACATGGCCGGTATCTCCAACTAATTCTGCGAGAAAAAGCGTGTCATTGCCATTTCCCGCTGTCGCGTCTACTACTGTTTCGCCAGGCATCACTCGTTCTGAAATGAGTCGCTTCGCAATCGGTAGAACACGATGCAAGATAATGTTTGTCAATTCATCGTCACCTCTTGTAAATACTTTTTTCCTTGCCAACTATTGCGTCGTTCAAGTTCCATATCAATGCCGTTTAATACTTCCCATTTCGTTACACTCCACATCGGTCCAATCAATAAATCAATCGGGCCATCTCCTGTAATGCGGTGTACAATCATTTCTGGTGGTATAATTTCTAACTGATCCACAACGAGATTGATATATGCTTCCTTCGTCAGGAATTCCAGTTTTCCTTTTTCGTATTGCTTCACCATTGGCGTGCCTTTAAGTAAATGTAGCAAATGAATTTTAATCCCTTGCACATCTAACTTCGCTACGGCTTTAGCGGTTTCCATCATCATCTCTTCTGTTTCGCCAGGTAACCCATTAATGATGTGACTGCAAATGCGAATCCCGTGTTTGCGTAGCTTGTCGACACCTTCTTTGTAACATTCAAAGTCATGCGCGCGATTGACTAATTTTGCTGTGGATTCGTGGACGGTTTGTAAACCAAGTTCCACCCATAAATAGGTACGTTCATTAAGCTCAGCCAAATATTCAACCACATCGTCCGGTAGACAATCAGGTCGTGTAGCAATTGATAACGCAACGACACCTTCTTGGGCTAAGGCTGCTTCGAATTTTTCCTTAAGTACAGGAAGGGGAGCATGCGTATTGGTATACGCTTGGAAATAAGCCATGTATTTTGCGTCTTTCCATTTTCTCTGCGAACGTTCTTTGATTTCGGCAAATTGAAGGTCGATGGTGTCGACTCGGTCACCAGCAAAATCACCAGAACCTGCTACGCTACAAAACGTGCAACCGCCATGTGCTACTGTGCCATCACGGTTCGGGCAGTCAAAACCCGCGTCCAGTGCGACTTTCGCTATTTTACAACCGAATGTATCCTTTAAATGACGTGACCATGTATGGTACCGTTTCCCTTCACTCGGGAACGGAAAAATCGTTTGTTCCATTATGTACAGCTCCTTTACATCAGACATTGTACCACGGATTATGACAATACATCACCTACCAAGCCAGAGTACTTCAAGGATTCCGACAAAATGCCACATAAGAAGACTTGTATTCGCTCTGTGTTTCGGGTAAACTGAAGAAAATATTGAAGGTTTTGAATAGGAATAGTACTTCTTTCGCTATTTTTTAGAGAGCAGACGGTCAGTGCGAGTCTGTAATAGTGAAGAACGAACTCGCCTAGGAGCCTGTATTGGTGAATGTTTGTAACTAATACCGTGATCCGCGTTAAGGAATCAAGTTGGACGGCGCAATCCGTCAATTTGGGTGGTACCGCGGGAAACTATACTAGCTCTCGTCCCTTACGTAGGGACGAGAGTCTTTTTATTTGAATTGGAGGAATTTTCAGATGAGTTATCAGCACACGAAGATTGAGAAGAAATGGCAACAGTATTGGGAAGAAAACGACACGTATAAAATGATTGACGATCCATCTAAACCGAAGTTTTACGCTTTGGATATGTTCCCGTATCCGTCAGGCGCAGGTTTACACGTTGGCCATCCACTTGGTTATATCGCCACGGATATTTTGAGTGCATTTAAACGTAAGCAAGGCTATAACGTCCTTCACCCAATGGGATGGGATGCGTTTGGATTACCTGCTGAGCAGTATGCGATCGACACAGGTAATGACCCGGCTGAATTCACAGCGAAAAATATTGCTACATTCAAGCGTCAAATGCAAGATCTTGGGTTCTCTTATGATTGGGATCGTGAAGTCAATACGACAGACCCAAGCTACTATAAGTGGACGCAATGGATTTTTATTCAATTGTATAATAAAGGTCTTGCGTATATCGATGAAGTGGCGGTTAACTGGTGTCCAGCGTTAGGAACTGTGCTTGCCAATGAAGAAGTAATCGATGGTTTATCTGAGCGTGGAAATCATCCAGTAGAACGTCGCCCAATGCGCCAGTGGGTCTTGCGTATTACAGAGTATGCGGATCGTTTACTCGAAGACTTAGATGATTTGGATTGGCCAGAAAGTTTAAAAGATATGCAACGTAACTGGATTGGTCGCTCGGAAGGTGCACAATTGAAGTTTGAAATCGCGGATACTGAGTATTCATTCGAAGCTTTCACGACGCGTCCAGATACAATCTTTGGTGCGACTTATGCTGTATTGGCACCTGAGCATAAATTGGTCGACAAGATTACGACAGAAGAGCAGCGCGAAGCCGTAAAAACTTATATCGATGCAGTGAAGTCTAAGAGTGATTTAGAGCGTACCGATTTAGCTAAAGATAAAACGGGTGTATTTACAGGAGCATATGCAATCAACCCAGCAAGTGGCGAGAAAATGCCAATCTGGATTGCAGACTATGTATTAGCAACTTACGGTACTGGTGCAATCATGGCGGTTCCTGCGCATGATGAGCGTGACTATGAATTCGCGAAGACATTTGATTTGCCGATTGTTGAAGTTGTAGCGGGTGGCAACATTGAAGTAGAAGCTTATGCAGGTGAAGGCGAGCATGTGAACTCCGACTTCTTAAATGGTTTAGGCAAAGAAGAAGCAATCACAAAATCCATCGAATGGTTTGAAGAACAAGGTACGGGCGAACGTAAAATCACGTATCGTTTACGTGACTGGTTATTCTCCCGTCAGCGTTATTGGGGCGAGCCGATTCCTGTTATTCATTGGGAAGATGGAACGATGACAACTGTCGATGAATCCGAATTGCCATTGACGCTTCCAGTAACGGATAATATTAAGCCGAGCGGAACAGGTGAGTCACCACTAGCGAATATTACAGAATGGATCAATGTAGTAGATCCAAAAACAGGTATGAAAGGTCGTCGTGAAACGAATACGATGCCACAATGGGCTGGAAGCTGCTGGTATTATATACGCTATATCGATCCGAACAACGATGAGCAGTTGATCGATCCGGAACTTGCGAAGCGCTGGTTGCCAGTTGATATTTATGTTGGGGGAGCGGAGCACGCAGTTCTGCATTTATTGTATGCACGTTTCTGGCATAAAGTATTGTACGATATTGGTGTCGTACAAACGAAAGAGCCATTCCAGAAGTTATTCAACCAAGGCATGATTCTAGGAGAAGGGCATGTTAAAATGTCTAAGTCACTAGGTAATGTTATCAACCCGGACGATATTGTTCATTCACATGGTGCGGATACATTGCGTATTTATGAAATGTTCATGGGACCACTAGACGCTTCTAAAGAATGGTCAACAAACGGCTTAGATGGTTCACGTCGCTTCCTAGATCGTGTATGGCGTTTACTAGTCAATGAGGATGATACATTGACAGATAAATTGACGGATGAAACAGGCGGTCCTTTGGAGAAAGTTTATAACCAGACAGTCAAGAAGGTTACCGAGGATTTCGAAGCTATGCGTAATAATACAGCGATTTCACAATTAATGGTGTTCATTAATGAATGCTATAAAGCGGAAAAGCTACCGAAAGCGTATATCGAAGGATTTTTATTATTGATTTCACCAATCACACCTCACTTGTCTGAAGAACTTTGGGAGAAGCTTGGTCATACAGAGACGATTGCTTACGCGCAGTGGCCGACATATGACGAAACGAAACTATTCGATGATACAGTAGAAGTGGCTGTTCAGATCAACGGTAAGATCCGGGCGAAAATCACGGTCGCTAAAGATTGTTCAAAAGAAGAATTAGAACAAGTAGCTCTTGCGAACGAAGACGTGAAGCAATGGATGGAAGGTAAAGAATTAAAGAAAATCATTGCGATCCCTGGACGTTTAGTCAATATCGTTGCAGGTTAAATGAAATGAAAGCCGCCCGGAGACAGTAGATAGTCTCCGGGCGGCTTCTTTTATAGGGGGATACTTATTCGACTAATCCTGCATTCATACCAGCTAACCTACCCGTTACCAGTGCAGAGGTAATATTATAACCACCAGTATAACCGTGGATATCAAGGATTTCTCCGCAGAAGAACAAACCATTCTTTTTACGTGATGCCATCGTTTTTGGCTCGATTTCTTTTACGGATACACCGCCACCTGTAACAAAGGCTTTTTCTATAGGTTGCGTACCCGTGACGTGAACGGGGAATGTCTTAAGTAACTGCGCGAGTCTACGTATCGCTTCACGTGAAATATCCGCACCGATATCAGTCTCGTTAATCTCAGCTTTCTTCAATAAGAACAATAACCAACGTTCAGGAACGAGACCTTTTAATGAAGTCTTTACTTGTTTCTTAGACTCTTCTTTAAGAATCTTCGCTATTGTTTGTGATAGCTGTTCCTCGTGCTGATCAGGTATGGAATCGATTTGCAAAAGCACAGGCTGTTTACCGTTTTTCATTTGCTCTTTGACGACAAATTGACTGCAGCGTAAAATGGCAGGGCCACTAAGACCAAAGTGTGTAAACAGCATGTCCATTTGGTGTGTTACAAGTGTTTTCCCTTTTTTATTGAGTACGGAAACTTTAACATCACGTAAGGCGAGACCTTGTAATTCTTTTGAGACGATAAAAGGTTCGCGCGATAATAACGGTACTTCAGTTGGATAAAGTGTTGTCACGGTATGGCCTGCACGCTCCGCCCAAGGGTAACCGTCTCCTGTACTACCTGTTTGCGGAACTGCTTTGCCACCAACTGCTACGACAACCGCATGTGCACGAAATTCTTCACCATCATCCATTCGAACGCCTAGAATTTTTTCGTCATCCATCAATAACTTTTGTACGCGGCTATCAAGACGTATGTCTACACCGAAAGTGTCCAGTTGGTCGAGTAGTGCATTGACAACATCTTTCGCGTTGTTCGAGATCGGGAACATTCGCCCATGATCTTCTTCTTTTAATGGAACACCTAAGCCTTCGAAATAGTTGATGATATCTTGATTATTGAAGACAGAGAACGGGCCGTAAAGAAATTTACCGTTTCCGGGGATATGTTTAATAATTTCCTCTTGGGAGAGTCGATTCGTAACGTTACAACGACCACCACCAGAGATAGCTAGTTTATTGCCGAGTTTGCGTCCTTTTTCAAGCAATACTACACGCTTGTTTTGTTCGGCTGCTGCAATGGAAGCCATTAAACCAGAAGGGCCTCCACCGATCACGATTACATCATACATGCTAGAACCACGCTTTCATTCGTTTTGCTTTTTATTATACCACCAAGTGGATGATGGATTCAGTTAAAGATTGTGCAAAAGCGTGTCGAGAGGTAAACTATACAAGTATCTCTTAAGAAATGGAAGGAATAAATTATGGCATCGAATTTAATTAAAGGAACAGCCATTTTGACGATTGGTTTGTTTCTATCAAAAGCACTTGGTTTACTTTATGTTATTCCTTTTTATGCGATTGTAGGAGAGAAAAGTGTCGGTCTCTATCAATACGCGTACATACCTTATAATCTAGCATTGGCGGTGGCTGTTTCGGGTGCTCCACTAGCGATTTCGAAATTTGTTTCGAAATATAACGCACTCGGAGATTATGCGACCGGTCGGAAATTGATGAAGTCCGGTATGATCATCATGTCGTTGACTGGTTTCTTATCATTTCTAGCCTTATTTTTCTTAGCGGATCCCATCGCTGGACTCGTCATTAAAGATGATGAGCAAATATTCACTGTACAAGATATCGCTACAGTTATACGTTGGGTCAGCTTCGCCTTGTTAGCTGTTCCGTTACTAAGTATCGGACGAGGCTTTTTACAAGGGTATCAAAAATTTGAACCGACATCCGTTTCTCAATTAATTGAACAGATTGTGCGGATTATCGTAGTACTGGTCGGGGCGTATGTAGTAGTCAATGTACTAGACTTGTCTCCACGAATTGCCGTTCAATTTGCGGTGTTCGCTGCGTTTATCGGAGCACTTGCGGGACTTTGGAGTTTGTATTACTATTGGAAGAAATATCAAGACGAATTTAATTATTTATTATCGAATAGTCCGCCTGCAAGTTCGGTGTCACTACGTCAAATGTATACCGAAGTATTTGCCTATGTATTACCGTTCGTTTTAGTCGGCACGATTAATCCACTTTATCAATTTGTCGATATGGTGACGTTCAATGGCGCGATGAAGTCTATCGGCTTAGCTAGTGTGTCGGATTTATATTTGACGAAGCTGAACTTTTTGACACATAAAGTCGTAATGATTCCCGTGATGGTGGCAACTGGTTTTTCAATGGCACTTATTTCGATTATTACGAAAGACTATACGACGAATAATCAAAAAGGTATTACGCGGTCACTTGATCAGACATATCAAATTATGTTGTTTTTGACTATTCCTATGGTCAGTGGCTTGATCGTTCTAAACAGTGAAATTTATCAATTCTTATATGAATACGATGTAGCGGGAGCAAGTGTGCTTGCATCCTATGCACCCGTTGCTATTTTGTTTGCAATGTTTACGGTAACGGCTGCGATTTTACAAGGGATTGATCATCATAAATGGATCGTCTTCACGTCATTACTTGGCTTATTAATTAAAATGGTCATTAATATTCCGCTTATCACGATGTTTGAGACGAATGGTGCCATCCTAGCTACAGCGATTGGTTATTCAGTAGCGGTGGTGATTAACTTGGTCGTCATTAAGAAGGCGATGAACTATAAGTCTGACATGGTTATTAAACGCTTGTTCCTAATTCTATCTTTCAATGCAGTCATGTTTGTAGGGGTCTGGTTGACGAATAAAGGACTGAATATGCTACATATACCAGTCGGTCGTTGGCAAGCATTACTGTATGTCATGATCGGTGCATTTGTAGGTATGGTTATTTATGGGGTTTTAGCTTTCAAATCAGGATTAGCACAACAATTATTCGGAGATCGTCTAACAAGAATAGCACGACGCTTCGGCTTGGGAGGGTAACAAATGAGACTCGATAAATTATTATCCAATACAGGCTACGGCTCAAGAAAAGAAGTACGTCAGATATTGAAAAAAGGAATGGTCCGCGTGAATGGCTCAGTGGCGAAAGACCCTGCGCTACATGTGGATCCTGAATCAGATACAATATCTTTGTTGGGCGAAGATGTCATCTATAGGGAATTCATCTATTTGATGATGCACAAACCGCCTGGCGTATTATCCGCGACGGAAGATAATCGGGATCGGACAGTAGTGGATTTGCTAGGAAGCGAAGAGAGACATTTTGAGCCATTTCCAGTCGGTCGATTAGATAAGGATACGGAAGGGTTATTGCTTTTGACGAATGACGGCAAACTTGCACATAGTTTATTGTCACCTAAAAAAGAAGTACCGAAAACGTATTTTGCGAAAGTGGCGGGGCGTGTAACGGAAGAAGATACGGAGGCATTCTCTCGTGGTGTTATACTTGATGATGCTTATGAAACGAAGCCGGGTATTTTGAATGTTTTACAGTCCGATGAGATTTCGGAAATCGAACTGACGATTACGGAAGGGAAGTTCCATCAAGTGAAGCGGATGTTCGAAGCAGTAGGAAAGAAAGTCATTTATCTGAAGCGCTTAACGATGGGCCCACTTGTGTTGGACGAGGACCTGAAGTTAGGGGAGTATCGGGAACTTACTGAAAAGGAATTGCAAGCGTTAGTAAAGCTTGACAGTTCCAAGCAAAAAGGCTGATGCAAAAGCGTCAGCCTTTTTACTTTATAAACTCATCTATAGGAAGCATAGTCAGGAAGGTAATTTCACTTTCTTGGAAGTCGTCGTCCATTCACCGCGGACTGAGTTCTCAATCAATTCATTGTACTCTAATACGTTAAGATCACGTTGAGCCGTTCGTGGAGAGATGTTGAATTCCTCCGCTACATCCTCAGTCGTCACCTTACCGTTATCCCGAATGAACAGATAGACATCTTTGATACGAATTAACATGCGATCGGTAGCTGGGTTCATCTAAGAAACCACTCCTTCATCTTCATATTTTGACACCAACATTGCAAAAGAAGACTGCTGGGGTATTCTCTGACATTACCTTTTCTAATTCGCTCCTTATAAATAAGTCATGCCAGAATAGTGAGTTAATTATTCTGACAATAGTAGTATAACTTATTTTTGGATAAATCGCACATATTTCCGCTTTACTCTTAAATGCCTAATGGAAAAATAGTTTTGCTTTATTTTATCGTTTAAACATGTGAAAATAGAAATAGCGGAAACTAGCAGGATGAACTGCTCGATGTTTCATAACAAAAGAGGTGATGGGTGTATGATCTATTTTAAAGATGGACAATTCCTACAAGAACAACAGATGAATCTATCAGTTAACGATCGCGGTTATGCATTTGGCGATGGTGTTTATGAAGTAATAAAAGTGTATGATGGTGTACTCTATACAGCGCAAGAACATTTGGAGCGTTTCCTTGAAAGTGCAAAGAAGATCCGTATGCCTATACCTTATACGATTGAGCAGCTGACAAACATTGTGCAAAAATTATTGGAAGAAAACCAATTGTCAGTCGGTCATATATATCTTCAAGTGACACGTGGTGTTGCACCGCGTGCCCACCAATTTCCTGGGCGTGATGTACCGCCGGTGATGATTGGTTATACAGTAGTTAACCCACGTCCACTTGAATATTTGAAAATGGGTACAGCGATGAAGTCTGTAGAAGATATGCGCTGGCTTCGCTGTGATATTAAAAGTTTAAATTTATTAGGTAATGTATTAGCTAAACAAGAAGCGTTAGAACAAGGTTGTCAAGAAGCCTTATTTGTACGTGATGGTCTGGTTCGTGAAGGTTCTGCTTCCAATGTATTTGGCATTAAGGACGGTATATTACATACGCATCCTGCGAATAATTACATTTTAAATGGTATTACGCGTCGTGTTGTCTTGCAATTAGCTAAACATTTAGCTATTCCAGTAGAAGAAAAAGAATTTACGTTAGCTGAGGCACTCGCGATGGATGAGTTTTTCTTCACATCTACTAATGCCGAAATTACTCCTGTCATAACAATTGATGAAAAGCAGATAGGAGAAGGTGTGCCAGGTCCCCTTACTCGAAAGCTACAAAGTGCATTTGATGAGCAGATTCCTATGTTAGTTGCGGCTGGTAATGCTAAGGAAAGAGAATCAAATGGCCCAGCTAGTTAAGCTAGTCGATTACATTTCTCGATATGAGAACGACTTAACACGATACCCTACACAATTCATCCGTTTGAAACGTTATCAATGGAAGCGTGTAAAAAACCAGTGGGAGCATGGTTTTGATCTTTATGCTGAACAAACAGCAATGGAACCGGAAAACTTAAAAGAAAATAGCAAATGGTATTCTATGTTATTTACTAAATGGCGCAAACCTCGACCGCAAGAAGGTAAGGTACCATCAACTGACGAAGGTGAGAAGTTAGAGGAGGATCTGGGTTTTGAAGCGCCGCTTACTAGAAGAGACACAAGCCTAGAGCAACTTAAAAAATCCTATACCGATCAACTATTTCAGTTCCAATTAAAATGGGCGAGTTCAACGTTGTACGATCGATCGCGCGTGGATGCTAAGTTTTTCTCTGATACACTATTGAAGCAGTTGGTGATTCGTTTACCAGATAGTTTTTTGCTGTTTTATTATCCGATTGTCAAAGTGAATAAAGCGCCTGTTGAATTAGATATTGTTCTTCTTGCACCAACTACATGCTATTGCATCACGGTCCTGGAAGATGAACGGATGGCGGCTTATATTGGAAGTGGCGATCGATTTTGGCTGAAGAGGGTTGGAGAAACTGTGGTGAAGGTGCTAAATCCGACGATTGCACTAAGTCGAATGGAGAAAGTTGTTAATTCCTATTTCAAAGCGGCAAAAGTAGATTTGCCAATTAAAAAGGTGATTATTTCGAGAAATGGCTATATTGATTATTCAGGTATACCATATGAGATTACAACGATTGACAAAAAAAAATATGATGACTGGTTAGCAAAACTTAGCAGTAATCCAAGTCCGATGAAACATACACAATTTAAGGCAGCGCAAGCTATTTTAAATCATACACAAACAATCGCAATGAGTCGGTTATTTGATACGGAAGAGCCGGTAGGCGAATAAAATAATTTAAGGATAAAGAGAGAGTGTACTAATTATGCGTTTACGAAACAAACCATGGGCGAAGGATTTCATGGCAGAACATCCTGACATGTTAATATTGAATCCGGAAGATAAAAAAGGTCAATGGGCAAAAGAATTTGGAAATGAAGCGCCAATCCACATTGAGGTAGGAACAGGTAAAGGTCAATTTATCATTGGAATGGCACTTGCTAACCCATCTGTTAACTATATTGGTATCGAACATTTCGATAATGTCGTAGTCTCTGCTTTAGAGAAAGCAATTGATTCAGATAAGCCAGCTAATCTTCGACTGTTACGTTTTAATGGTGAAGATTTGGCGTCGGTTTTTGCAGATGCAGAGATTGATCGGGTCTATTTGAACTTCTCTGATCCATGGCCCAAATTGCGTCATGAAAAACGTCGGCTGACACATGCAAGATTTTTAGAGAAGTATGAAGGTGTTTTGAAGCCGGGTGGAGAAATTCATTTTAAGACAGATAATCGTTCACTGTTCGAATATTCACTTCGTTCACTTACTGATTATGGCATGAAATTACTATCGGTTTCTTTAGATTTACATGCGAACATGCCTGAAGACAATATTTTAACTGAATATGAAGAAAAGTTCTCAAGCAAAGGACAACCGATTTATCGACTTGAGGCGCAGTATCAAGTGAAGTAAGCACCTTTCCACTGATGAGAGTTTTAGTAGACGTGCTCCTTAGGTAAAACTAAGGAATACGTCTATAAGTCAAATGATTGTAAGCGTTAACAGTCTATGTGTATACTTGCTTTTATACATAACTACCATTGTTTATATGCTTTATCTTTCTAAAACTATTTTTTTGGTGTGTAGGAACATTGAAAACTAGGAATGTCGGGAGGAATTAATTTGGATCAATTAACTTTTCATGGAATGAAATTAACATGGCTTGACGGTGGCGTGAACTATTTGGATGGAGGCACGATGTTCGGTGTTGTACCGAAAGCTTTGTGGTCAAGACGATATGAAGCAGATGAAAACAACTTGATTGAGCTTCGAACGGACCCGATTCTTATTCAATATCAAGACAAAAATGTATTGATTGATTCAGGAATTGGTAAAGGTAAATTAGACGAAAAAAAGAAACGTAACTTAGGTGTTCGTGCAGAAACACGTGTAGAAGAAAGTTTGGAAGAACTAGGCTTAACACCGAAAGATATCGATATCATTTTAATGTCCCATCTACATAACGATCACGCGGCAGGCTTAACACAGTGGGAAGGCGATCAACTAGTTTCTGTATTCCCTAATGCTACGATCTACACATCCAAAGTAGAGTGGGATGAAATGAGAGAGCCGAATATTCGCTCACGCAACACATATTGGACGGAAAACTGGGAGCCTATTCAAGCGCAGGTCAAAACGTTCGAGGATGAACTCGAAATCATGCCTGGCGTGAAAATGATCCATACAGGCGGTCATAGTGACGGACATTGCGTCATTACACTAGATCAAGAGGGCGAGACGTTGATTCATATGGCGGATATTATGCCCACACATGCCCACACGAATCCACTATGGGTGCTTGCATACGACGACTACCCAATGGACTCTATTTTTGCAAAAGAACGCATCATGAAAGAAGCGTTACCAAACAACTACGGCTTTATCTTCTACCACGATGCGGTGTACCGCATGGCGAAATTTAGTGAAGACGGCAAGAAAATCGTAGAAAGTTTAGAGCGGACAAGATAAAAAACGAAGGACACGTCATAGTTGGCGTGTCCTTTTAAGGATAGGGATTTCCAATACTTCATTCTTTTGTAGCAATCTAAAAGGACCCGTCAGTAGCTGACGGGTCCTTGATTGATGTTTGGATTATTGACGAATTAACTCCACGACCGTACCTGTTTTTGAATCTGCTGCAAATTCGTATTGCTCTAATTTACCATCTTTCATACGAGAAACGCCTCCGCGGTAGACGTCCATAGAAATCACATGATTTGTGTACGGTTCTGGCTTCATTACGATCCATGAACCATCTATTGGACCTTCTTCTTTAAACGCGTCTTTTACTTTTTTCAATACGTTGTCCGCAGGTACTTCTTCATTAAATCTGTTAAATGCTTCATTTACTACTATTCCTGCAGCAACCCCGGTTAAAATGCCAGCTAAAAATTCTTTTAATCTCATAGTTAATTGCAGCTCCTTCGCAAAACATTTCTTATAGTGTACCATAGATTAAAAGAGCTTGGCGATTCATATGTCTTTCCTAAATGTCTGTTTCGCGAGGTTCTGCGGTACACTGGGATTGTGGTTATGTAGTTCGGGGGTCTAATTAGTTTTCATCTGTTTGGCATACCGATATAATACAAGAGGACAGTATAAAAAGTGAGGGGTTTGTATGAAAAAAGAAACATTGGATTTATTTCGTACGTTGACAGAACTACCGGGCGCACCTGGGAATGAATATCGCGTGCGGGCTTTTATGCGTGAACAACTAGCGCAGAACTCTGATGAAATCATACAAGATGGTCTGGGCGGAGTGTTTGGTGTACGACGCGGTAAGGAAGACCAACCGAAAATTATGGTTGCAGGTCATATGGATGAAGTTGGCTTTATGGTGACGGGTATTACGGATAACGGTATGCTACGTTTTCAGCCTCTAGGTGGGTGGTGGAATCAAGTCTTGCTTGCACAGCGCGTACAAATCATTGCGGAAAAAGAAACGATACCGGGTGTAATTGGTTCTATACCTCCTCATTTATTGAGTGATGCGGAACGCGCGAAACCAATGGATATTAAAAACATGCTTATTGATGTAGGTGCAGACGATAAGGCAGACGCTGAAAGTTTTGGAATTCGTCCGGGACAGCAGATTTTACCGATTTGTCCATTTACCCCAATGGCGAATGCCAAAAAGATTATGGCGAAAGCATGGGATAATCGCTATGGTTGTGGCTTAGCAATCGAACTCTTACAAGAAGTGAAAAACGACACACTCCCGAATACACTTTATTCAGGTGCAACGGTTATGGAAGAAGTTGGACTACGTGGTGCACAAACGGCGGCCAGAATGATTGATCCAGATCTATTTTTCGCTTTGGATGCTAGCCCTGCAAATGATGCTAGTGGCAATAAACAAGAGTTTGGTCAGTTAGGGAAAGGTGCATTGCTTCGCATCATGGACCGCTCAATGGTCACTCATCGCGGCATGCGTGAATTCATTCTCGATATGGCGGAAACGCATAAGGTACCGTACCAATACTTTGTCTCCCAAGGAGGCACTGATGCGGGCCAAGTACATGTAGCGAATGAAGGGGTACCGAGTGCGGTCATTGGGATTTGTTCACGTTATATCCATACAGCGGCATCGATTATTCATACGGATGATTATGCAGCAGCGAAAGAACTGATTGTTCATTTAGTAAAAGCATGCGATAAAACAACAGTCGAAACGATAAAACAAAATAGCTAATGAACATAGTAGAAAAGAGGATACTGAATGAAATTTGTACTAGGCTCAGAAAATCAGGCAAAACTTCGTGCGGTTATTCGAACGATTGAACGCCATATGGGAAATAGTACGGTTTCTTCAGCAGCTGTTGCCTCGGGTGTCAGTACTCAGCCGATAAATGATGAAGAAACGAGACAGGGCGCGATCAACCGTGCTGTTGCAGCGAGCGCCCTGGAACATACATATGGCATCGGACTTGAAGGTGGTGTCCGTATGATCGAAGAAACGATGTATTTATGTAATTGGGGTGCACTTGCTACACCGGAAGGTCAGATTTTTACAGCAGCAGGTGCGCAAATTCCGCTACCAGAAGAGTTGGCTGATGAGATCCGAAGCGGTAAGGAATTAGGTGATGCAGTCGATCAATACTTCAAAAAGCAAAACATTCGTCTCTCAGAAGGGGCGATGGGTATGCTAACGGCTCAAACGGTTCCTAGAGACGTGTTGTTTGAGCATATTATGCAACTATTGATTGGCCAGTTTCTCTATCATAAAACGTCCCGCAGTTGACGATTGCAATAGCGGTGTCGTGCGATTAGAATAAGACTGATAGAAATTTGTACGGAGTAGAGAAGGGGGGAACCTTTATGTCTCAAAAAGGAAAGGTTTTCTTGCTAGTGTTGCTGGCTGTCGTGCTTGTCGGCTGTAATCAAAAAGTCGAATTTCGCACAGACGATGCTTTCGTAGCAGCGAAAAAAGTATTTGAATCGAATGCGAAAAGCACGAACAATACAGTAGGTGGCATCTCTTTTTATAAGCCGCCTACGATGAAAGTGGACAAGGAATCAACTTCACAAACGATTGTATTAACGAAGAAAAGTGATTCGTTTTATTTAACACTCAATCCGAATGAGAAGAAAAATAGTCGTGTCTATTATGATGAACTACTAACAGACGAACCTGAGCAACTAATCGGCTCGCGAACGTTCACAAAAGATGAAGCGTTTGGTTTTGTCGTCGTTATTCAAAAAAGTGAGAAATTAGTAGAAATAATTGCCGGCGTTGGTGGTGCAAAGATCGCAACTGTGACGGATGAAAAAAACATCACTCGGTATGTGGAGAAAATGATGGAGATCACTCGTTCTGTTCAGCAAGAAAATAAGTAATGGTAGCGGTTAGTAGTAGGGAAGGTGAGAGATAAATGGAAGCAAAAGATGTAGTAGAAGAACTGAAGAAGCGATTACCTGCTGAGAAATTTGAATGGCAATTTGATCGTAAAGCGGACAAGCTACGAATTGTCCATCATACGCTTCATAAAGGCATGGAAATTTCATTGCCGGAAATCGTCTCGAAATTTATGCAGAAAAAAGAGTTGGCTATAGACGAAGTAGTGTATACGATTCAAGAAACATTTCGTGCAATGGAGCGTGAACAAGCACATGGCTTTACTGGTGAAAAGACGATCTATCCTGTCATCCGTTCAACGTCTTTTCCTACTAAAAGTGCAGCTGGTCAGTCGTTTTTAACGAAAGACCATACAGCGGAGACACGGATCTTTTATGCGTTAGATCTTGGGACGACTTATCGTCTGATTGATATGGCTATGCTTCCAGAGCTAGGCATGACTGCAACAGAAATACAGGAAATGGCGATGTTTAAAGTGAAGGCACTGCCGGTTTCTTATAAAAAAGATGTTGTGTCCGATAATACATTTTATTTCATCAATAATAATGATGGATACGATGCAAGTAGATTATTGAATCAGCCATTTATGAAGGAAATGGAACAACGGATTGAAGGACATATGGTTGTATCTGTTCCGCATCAAGATGTGTTGATCATTGGCGATATTCGCAATGATACGGGGTATGATGTAATTGCACAAATCGCAATGCAGTTTTTCACGACTGGTGCAGTACCAGTTACGTCACTGTCGTTTATTTATGAAGATGGTAAGCTAGAACCTATATTTATTATGGCGAAAAATCGATTAGCTAGAAGGGAAAAGAAAAAATGAATCTATTTTATAACTTACAAGGCGTAGGCGACGTATTACTCGCTCAATTAACTACTGAAAAACCTACAGAAATCGTTTGTGAAAGAAAAAATGACGTAGCGGTCCTAACAGAAGAAAAGACTGGAAACATAGTAGCATTCAATTTATTTAACGCATCAAGCTATTTAGCTGTAAGAGCGGAAGGGCAAGTCGATTTGACGGAAGAGCTGGCAGAACAAGTAAAAAGAGCGCTTGAGAAAAATGAAGTAAAAATCAAGCTTGACCTAGACTTCAGTCCGAAATTCGTTGTTGGCTTTGTAGCAGAAAAAGTGAAGCATCCAAATGCTGATAAATTGAATATTTGTCAAGTAGATGTAGGCAGTGAGACATTGCAAATCGTTTGTGGCGCGGCGAACGTGGAAGCGGGACAAAAAGTTGTTGTAGCAAAAGTTGGTGCTGTTATGCCTTCGGGTATGGTCATTCGTGATGCAGAATTACGTGGTGTAGCTTCATCAGGTATGATTTGTTCAGCTAAAGAACTTGAATTGAAAGATGCGCCAGATGCAAAAGGCATTCTTGTTCTTGAAAATCAACGTGTAGCTGGAGAACCATTCACAGGATAAGAATTAGTAGCTTTTGTGCGAGGCTTCGTCTAGCTCGTAACAAAAGCTTTTTATTTTGTACATACTATTTGTGAGTAACTATCTATTTATTCCCTAACTACATAGATCTGTTTGATTTTCGCATAGGAAACCTGTTAAAATAGAATGATTGACATGAAAAGAGTGATTTATTTGAGCTGGTTACGAGATATGAAAAGACGCCTTCAGCAATTAGAAGAAGGAAATAAACTATTACATGAACTATTTGACAAACCTAATACTAAAATCAAAGAAGAAAATAGACCTACAAACTTTCAATTCCCGATTGTATCTGACCATGAGATTTATGGTTGGGAACCGCAAAAAGATCTGGATGAACCGATAAGCGATGAACAATTAACCTCAATAGTAGACAACCAAGAAAGAGAAGAACGACATGTGACAGAGGACGACTATGAAATCGTTCCACTTCAACAAAACGAGCGTTGGCCGGGTAGATATGAAAAGGTAGCTAACGTTTATCGGGCAGACTCTATACATGAGTCTTCATTACCTATTCCATCATTTTCTGAAAGCAGGGTTAAACCACAACGAGAGATGAATTCACAGAGCGAACTCAAACCTAAACGTGAATTAAAGTCAATTAGAGAATTACAGTCTCAAAGAGAACTATCCTCTCGTAAGCAAATAGAACCGCAACCAGAAACTGTGAAAACAGAGCGCCCGAAGAAAATGAGAAGACCATTCTCTCCAACGTCTGTGCCTTCACCTGTATATGGTTTAAAGAAAACTTCGCCAATAGGTGCTGCTATTGAAGAGATTCAGTTGAAAAAAGAATCAGAGATTACTATCGAGCCAGAACCATTTAACGAATTCGCGGTAAAGGCTATTAAAAACAGAGAAAAAACACCGCTGTTCGCTAGTTCAACTGAAAAGCGCGAGTCGGTAGACGAAACAGAGCATGTCTATGAAAAACCTGTGGACGTTATTGAACAGCCAATAGAAGAACGGCAAGAGTCAGTGACTGATATAGTAGAAACAGAACAACAACAAGTCGATCAACTAATTTTTGAGCACTTAGAGGAAGCAGGGCAGCAAGTAAGAGAAGAAAAGTCGCAAGAAGTGGAAATAGAAGAAGATGAAGTAATCGATCAAGAACTACAAGAAGTAATGGTAGAAGTACCAGAACTAGAATTAGACATGGATGATCACGTACAAACAGAAACAGAAACAGAAGAACTATCTGAGGAACAACCAGAGCAAAAAAGGAAAGAGAAAATTGTTCCATTCAACGTTATGATGCTTTCTTCAGATAAAGAGAAATTGGCTATGAAAAATAAATCAGTAGTTGAACAACAAGTTGTTAAACCAGAGATTATAGAGAATAGACCACCAGTTGCTAAACCTCCTATTAATCAATTACACAATGTAGAAGAAGTGCAGAATGAATTTGCAGAGGAAGAACCACCTACTTACTACGGCTTTCCGTCCATAAGTTATCTAGCACCACCTGAAGAAGAAGTGACAGATACGGAGTGGCTTGAAACACAGTCCGCAAAGTTGGAAGAAGCATTATCTCACTTTGCTATTCATGCAACCGTCGAAAACGCTGTACAAGGACCTGCAGTTACAATGTTTGAACTGACTGTTGAACAAGGCGTGAAAGTAAGTAAAATTCGAAATTTGACAGATGATTTGAAACTTGCTTTAGCAGCACGAGACATTCGAATTCAAGCCCCTATTCCTGGGACAAGTATGATTGGTATTGAAATTCCGAATCGTCAAACAAGAGCGGTACGAATTTCTGAAGTGATAGATAGCCATTCGTTCAAAAATTCGGAATCGCCTCTTGAGGCCGTTCTAGGTTTAAGTTTAACAGGCGAGCCGCAAACGATTGATTTGCGAAAAATGCCTCATGGAATGATTGCAGGCGCCACTGGTTCTGGTAAATCTGTGTGCATTAACTCATTATTGATCAGTTTATTGTATAAAGCTTCATATCATGATTTAAAGCTATTATTAATTGATCCAAAGATGGTGGAGCTTGCTCCTTACAATGGTATTCCACATTTATTGAGTCCGGTGATTACAGACGTCAAAGCTGCGACGGCTGCATTAAAATGGGCGGTTCAGGAAATGGAGCGCAGATATGAGTTATTCGCACATTCAGGTGTACGTAATATCGAACGTTACAATGAAATGGTCATGGAGTCCCGTCGTTTCTCTTTAAAGATGCCTTATATATTAGTAGTCATTGATGAATTGGCTGATTTGATGATGATGGCGCCAGCTGATGTAGAGGTTTCGATTAGTCGAATTACGCAAAAAGCAAGAGCATGTGGAATTCACTTAATCATTGCGACTCAAAGACCTTCTGTGGACGTTATTACAGGAACAATTAAAGCAAATATTCCGACGCGTATTGCATTCGCAGTATCTTCTCAAGTGGATTCAAGAACAATTTTGGATTCCGTAGGTGCCGATCGTTTGCTAGGTAAAGGGGATATGCTGTATTTAGGTAACGGTCAATCCGCGCCAGTGCGTCTACAGGGGACATTTGTCACGGATGATGAAATCGAGCGTATAATAGAACATGTTCGCAATGAAGCGGATCCGGATTATCTATTTGGTCAAGACGATTTATTGGCAGCAGCTGTGCAAGAAGAGGAAACTGATCCATTATTCCAGCAAGCTTGTAGCTTTATCATCGAACAGGGGAGTGCGTCGACGTCCGCATTGCAACGACAATTTAGTATTGGCTATAATCGCGCCGCTAAATTAATTGACCGTATGGAAGCGAACCAGTTTATTTCTGAACAACGAGGAAGTAGACCAAGGGACGTCTATTTAACTGAGCAAACTTTTGAGAATTTTATGAAATAAACAATCACAAGTTTGCACCTAATATATCCCTTTCAGACATGCTATACTATGACAAGATATCATCTTCTGACGTAGTCTTCGTCAACTGAAGAGAAAAAGAGGGATGAAAGAATTCCCGGGAGGTTTCAATATGACATTGTTTCACTTTACAGGCATAAAAGGATCGGGAATGAGTTCTCTTGCCCAGCTGCTTCATGATTCTGCTTATACAATTCAAGGTTCTGACGTGGAGAAGTACTTTTTCACAGAAGATCCTTTACATGAAAGAAATATAACTGTACTTCCATTTAATGAAGATAATATCCAGCAGGGCATGAAAGTCATTGCAGGAAATGCTTTCAAAGACGATCATCCTGAATTGAAAAGAGCGGAAGAATTAGGTTTAGAAGTGACGCGCTATCATGATTTCCTAGGCTCATATATGGAACAATTCACATCTGTCGGTGTAACAGGTACCCATGGTAAGACATCTACAACAGGCTTGCTGTCGCATGTGCTAGGCGGTTTTGCACCGACATCTTATTTAATTGGAGATGGCACAGGTAAAGGTGTAGAGGACACGGAGTACTTTGTTTTTGAAGCATGTGAATACAAACGTCACTTTTTGGCATACCATCCAGACTATGCAATTATGACGAATATTGATTTTGATCATCCAGATTATTTTACAAGTTTGGACGATATTTTGGATGCCTTCGAACAAATGGCCAATCAAGTAAAGAAAGCATTGATTGCTTGCGGTGATGATGAAAATCTTCAGCGTTTACAAAGTCGAGTACCAATCGTTTATTACGGACTTGATTCATCCAATGACTTTTATGCAACTAACATAGAAAAAAATCGTGTAGGATGCTCATTTGACGTGTTTATCCGCAATGAATTCTATTACCGCTTCACTATTCCATTGACAGGTGATCACGCAATTAAGAATGCGCTAGGTGTTATTACGCTATGCCATTATGAAAATGTGCCAGCAACAATTGTTAATGAACGTTTTGCTACATTTTCAGGCGTGAAAAGACGTTTTTCAGTATCGGAATTTGAAGGCAGAGTCATCGTGGATGATTATGCACATCACCCAACTGAAATCCGCGCCACAATGGATTCAGCACGTCAAAAATATCCAGACCGTGAAGTAATTGCGATATTCCAGCCGCACACATTCACACGCACTGCAGCTCTTTTAGAACAATTTGCAGACAGTCTGGCTGAAGCGGATCAAGTTTACCTTTGCGATATCTTTGGCTCAGCGAGAGAACAAGAAGGGAATTTAACGATAGTGGATCTAATCAATAAAGTACCTAATTCCCGCTATTTGAAAATGGATGATATGTCTGATTTAGCAAGTCATCAAAACGCAGTCTTATTATTTATGGGCGCGGGAGATATCCAACAATATTTAAAACAATTCAAGTCAACTATCACAAACGAAGAAACAGCCTAACCCTTTTAAGGGAAGGCTGTTTTTTTCCTTATAGACTAAAGAGTGGGGAGGTGGAAAGATGCCGTTTTGCTACGTTCCAGGTGGAAGCGATAGGAGTACATCTTTGTCGTAAATCCCGGAACTTTAATTAATTATTCCTCTTATATTATCACTTTCCACTCCCACTCTTTTCGTATTAAAAAGAAACAATTGGAATTTGTAAAAGGAAATCGCCTAGTTATGTCGAACAGGAAGTAGTGGGACGAAAAGTTTAGAAACTTCGCAAGAGGGGTAAAGTTTTCGTAAGAATATGCTCTAGGAGGACGTCATCAGTGGTCAATTTACTTTATATCGCAGCAGTTGTAGCTGCGATAGCATTTCTTATCCTTTGTATCAGTCTCGCCATGACGCTCGGGTCTTTAAAGACCAGTCTACAAAGCGTCACCCATACGGTAGACGACTTAACAAAGCAATTGGAAGGAGTTACTACAGAAAGTACACAGCTCCTTCACAAAACAAATCAACTAGCAGAAGACTTGCAAAGCAAGGTTGAAAAGTTGAACACTGTAGTGGACGCGGTAAAAGGAGTAGGCGATTCAGTGAATAACTTAAATCAGTCAGTTCATCGAATCTCTAATTCTGTTTCCGCGCAAGCTGAACAAAACAGTGATAAAATTGCGCAAGTGTTACAATGGGGGACTGTAGCAGTTGGTCTTTACGACCAGGTGAAAGAACGTCAACCTGAAAAGTCCGGCGGCTGGACAGTGTATAAAGCGCGCTCCTAGCACGATCCTTAGTAGCATACAAAACATTCAATTTACAGGAGGAAGAAAACATGACAGAAAACAAACCGAACTATAGTGAAAACCAAGAAACGTACGCAAATACTTACGGGCAATCTCAATATCCAGCAACCTATAATTATCGTTCAACAAACGACCTTTATGATGAGGATAATAGTGGCGCAAGTAGTTTCATTGCCGGTGCAATTGTAGGTGGAATTATCGGAGCAGCGACAGCATTGTTCCTAGCGCCGAAAACAGGCCGTGAAATGCGTGAAGATTTTACATCTCAGGCATCACAGTTAAAAGATAAGAGTATTGAACTCAGCTCAACGGCAAAAGACAAAGCAGTGGAATTATCGGGTACGGCAAAAGAAAAGGCAGTAGAATTATCTAGTACTGCAAAAGATAAAGCTGTAGAACTATCAAGCGCAGCAAAAGATAAAACTGCAGGTCTTACAGATACTGCAAAAGAAAAGACAGCTGCATTCACAGCAGCTGCAAAAGACAAAACGACTGAGCTTTCTCAAACAATCCAGGAGCAATCAGGACAATTGGTTGATAAAGTGAAATCAGCTACATCTAAAGCAAATATTCCAATGGACGATGGTACGGTATCGTCTGAAGGGGAAGAGGCAACTGATTATAAGAGCGTTATAGAAAACAACGAAGAATCAGGAGAGCTTTCTAAAGAAAATGAAACAACGGCTAAGAAAGAAGTTAAACCTGCTAAAGTAGAAGAGTCGGTTGGTAAGAAAGATGCTAAGGTGGTTGAAGCAACAACCAAAAATGATTTGAAAGCACCTAAAGCAAACAGATCTTCAGCTAAAAATGAAGACAAAGCAATTTCAAAATAATGAAAAGACCTTCCGATATGGAAGGTCTTTTTCGTTGTTTTATTTATTCAAAACTGATTTCTATTTTATCCCCGCCGAAAATAGGTTCCGTAAAACGAATGGATTCTCCGTTTCGCACTATACGATAAGCTGAAGCGGAGTTGGTGGGCAATGAGAAGTCTGTAAATGCAAAGATATCGCTAAAGATGATGGGGGCATTTGAAACAGATGTAAATTCTACTTGATCAGTTGGATAAACCCGGTAATCGGGATTAGCGAGTTGTCCATTTACATAAACCACCGTACGTTTTTTCTTAACAGTGACGGGTTGGCTATTGAGAGTTATCTCTGCACGAACTTCTAAGGTAATGTCTAGCTCATCTGCAATCTCTTGTAAGGTAGCTGCAAGAGGATGACGTGTCTCAATATAATCTCCATTTTGTATTATGTAATCACCTAATATTTCTTTATCATTAACTAGATACACGGTAGAACGGGACTTCAGTAGATGTTTTTGTCCATTATACATCACAGAAAGCAGATCGGGTGCATTTTTCTTTATGACTAAAGCTAATAGGTTAGAAGTTTTTATTGTCAATTCATCGCGATCAGCTAACGTGGTATCTAAAGATGCTACGCGCCCGTTTACTAAGATTTCATCGGTAACTTGCATAGGCGATCCATCCAATTGGAAATGGATAGAAGTAGGCTCTTGTACTAAATCCCTGACCGTCGCTACTGCATCTTTGCCGTCTTTACCGAACTGTAGTTTAATCACATCCTGATGTTGAATCAAATCTTTCGTACTCGCTTCTTGTCCATTCAATAAAATCGTTGTAGATGATCCGTGCTCACCGATTCGTGTAATCCATTCCCCATTGACTTTCACTGTCAACGCAAGGCCTGGCTTGCCATATAATTTACGAGCGGATACATTGGCGGCAAGCAACGCATCCCCGACCGTCATTTCTTTTAATTCAAATAGCCGTATCGTCTTGTCATTCACTGTAAGGGATATATAGTGAATAGGAGCCCTGTGAGCAGCAATCGCAATTCCAATCGGTGTAACAAGCGCTGGAGAAGATTTAATGTTATCCGCAAGCGTAACGCCAGATAATGCATCCAAACTTCGAATCGCAACTCTATTGTTAGGTAATTCTAGTTCGGTGCTCAATTCTTTAGATAATGTCGGTGTCAAACTACCGCCACCTACAATCATCACAGCTTGCGGAGAACCGTCGTTGTTCAAACGTTTAATCTCTTGTGCGATAGAGCTAGCTAGCCGTTTAACGGTGGGACTTATCACATCTACCACTTCTGCAGCGGGAATTTGTTGTTCGAATCCTAAAATATCTTGAATCGTCAACAACTCTTGTGTTGAAGTTTGACGTTTCAGTTGTTCGGCTAAAGGGAAGTCGAGCAAGTAATGGCTACTTAATGTTTCGGTAATTTCATCTCCTGCAACAGGCACCATACCATATGCCGTCACGGTATTTTCATTGACGATAGCAATATCGGAAGTACCCGCTCCTATATCGACTAAGGCAATATTTAATCTTCTCATAGAAGGCGGGACGAGCACATTGATCGCCGCAATTGGTTCAAGTGTTAAAGCTTCCATTTCCAGATCAGCACGTTTAAGAGCAGTCAGTAATGATTCTACGACCACGCGTGGCAAGAAAGTTGCGATGACTTCCACGGTCGCTTGATTTCCCGTCTGATCAATCAAACTACCAATCTTTTCATTATTTAATTTGTAATATAATACGGAATAACCAACGCAATAATAGTGATCATCCTCTTTCAACTCATTTGAAGAGAGCAAGGTTTGCTGAGCATTCTGAACAGCCGAGAGTTCCAAACGATTAATATCTTCAGTAGAAATTAATGTTCGTTCGGAAATATCAACAGTGATAGTACCCATCGCTGTTTTCAATGAACGCCCCGCTGCGGCAACGCTGACTCGATTGAACTTGCCATGATACTGTTCTAATTGCTGTTTTATGTCTATAATAACTGATGCCACGCTTAAAATATTATGTATTTGTCCATCAATCATGGATCGTTCTTTATGTTCTTTTGAAAGTAGATCAACAATATGAAATGAATCATCTTGTTGTTCGAGCACGATACCAACAACGGAGCATGTTCCAATGTCTAGTGCAAATAATTTTTTCCCCAGAAATTCCAACCTCTTTTCAACCTGTATTCTATGTGAAAATAGTGAAAATGTATTAATTCGGTGAAATTGCGTGACTTTTCAAAGATAAGTCATTATACTTGGTTTAGTATATAAAAATGTACCATAGATTCCAGCGTTAGAAAAGGATGATATGTGCGGGGAGGAGACAGAATGATGAGACAGCAAGATCTAGGAGAGTTAAGAGGACGCATTGATGAATTGAATATTGATATTCTAAAATTGATCAATGAGCGTACAAGTATTGTTCAAGAAATTGGTAACGTAAAAGAAAAGCAAGGTGTAAATAGATATGATCCAATCCGCGAACGGGAGATGCTGAATGTCTTAAAGAACGCTAACAACGGTCCTTTACCAGACGGTATCTTGGAACAAGTTTTTAAATCTATTTTTATGTCTGCACTTGAAGTACAACAGGACAAGCAAAAGAATGCGCTGCTCGTATCCCGTACGAAAAAAGCGGAAGATACAATCGTAGACGTGAACGGTCAGAAAATTGGGGGCGGAGAACCAACTTTCATTTTCGGACCTTGTGCAGTAGAATCTTACGAGCAAGTATTGGCAGTCGCGAAATCTATCAAAGCAAAAGGTTTAACGATGATCCGCGGAGGGGCTTACAAGCCGCGTACATCACCATATGACTTCCAAGGCTTAGGTCTTGAAGGATTAAAAATTCTAAAACGTGTTGCGGATGAAACTGGACTTTCCATCGTCACTGAAATCATTACACCTACGCACTTGGAGGAAGCGCTCGAGTATATCGATGTCATCCAAATTGGTGCACGTAATATGCAGAACTTTGAATTGCTGAAAGAAGTAGGAATGGTTAATAAGCCGGTTCTTCTAAAGCGTGGAATGTCTGCTACGATTTCTGAGTTCGTTAACGCAGCTGAATATATTATTTCTAAAGGAAATACAGAAATTATGTTATGTGAGCGCGGTATTCGTACGTATGAACCAGCTACACGAAATACACTCGACATCTCTGCTGTTCCAATCCTGAAGCAAGAAACTCACTTGCCGGTATTTGTAGATGTAACTCACTCTACGGGCCGTAAAGACTTGTTGCTTCCAACAGCAAAAGCTGCAATTGCAGTAGGAGCCGACGGCGTTATGGCAGAAGTTCATCCGGATCCAGCAGTAGCATTATCGGATTCAGCACAACAAATGGACATACCGCAGTTTGATACATTCTACGAAGAGATGAAACACTTCATGAAAACACACCAAACGATCTAACATGTCAGCACCGATCCTTTAAAATAGGGGATCGGTGCTTTCTACATAAACAGAAATATTTTCAATACAGAAAAAATGCTATAGATCGGGAAAACACGGTATACTAGTAATGAAGAAGGATAGGAGGAACAAATATGGCCATCACCATTTACGATGTAGCAAGAGAAGCAAACGTATCTATGGCAACGGTTTCGCGTGTAGTGAATGGCAATCAGAATGTTAAGCCTGCTACTCGCAAAAAGGTATTGGATTGTATCGAAAGATTAGGATATAGACCGAACGCAGTTGCTCGAGGGTTAGCTAGTAAACGGACAACGACCATTGGCGTCATCGTTCCGGATATGTCAAAAAGTTATTATGCTGAGCTTTCTAGAGGGATTGCAGACGTGGCGACGATGTATGAGTACAATATTATCATCTCTAATTCCGACAAGAGTGCATCCCGAGAAGTAGAGTTATTCGAAGATCATTTGGGCAAACAAGTGGATGGTTTAATTTTCATGAGTGATTCTATTTCGCCAGAAGTACGAACAGAAATGAAAACAGCAAATGTTCCAATAGTCTTGGCAGGGACATTGGATTTTGAAACGAATTTACCGTCAGTCAATATCGACCATGAACAAGCGGCCTATGATGTAGTGAAAAAGCTGATAGACAATGGCCATAAGCGAATCGCATTTGTTTCAGGCCCTTTCACACGAGATATTAATCGTGTGTGTAAGCGTGTGGGGTATGTACGTGCGCTAGAAGAGGCTGGTCTAGTGATTGATGAAGAGTTAATCGTGGAGACGGATAACACCTATGATGAAGCCTATGAGAGTTGGAATATCTTAGGGAAACTATCGGATCGACCGACAGCAGTAATGGCGAGTAGTGATGAGATTGCTGTGGGAATTATGAATGGGGTTCGAGATGTAGATCTTCGCATTCCAGAAGACTTGGAAATCATCTGTTTCCAGCACTCTAATCTCGCGCGAATCGTTCGCCCGCAGTTATCTGCCATTGTTGTTCCGCTTTACGATCTAGGTGCCGTGTCGATGCGTTTATTGACAAAGCTTATGAGTGAAGAAGAGGTAGAAGAAACAGAAGTTGTCCTACCATATCATTTAGAAGAACGCCAATCAGTAAGATGAAAAAAGCAACTTATCGTTTGATAAGTTGCTTTTTTGAATACGGATTATCCTTTACGAATGACGTGTAGCGCTCTAGTTAACATTTGTTCATTCTTTTCCTCAATGTCTTTTTTTCGTGGCACAGGCTCGTACAAGTTAGGTGGGTCTTGCCATGTTTCGATAAGAGGGAAGGGAGATTCAGTTTGCCACTTCTTCACCCAAGCCTCTGGTAGGGGACCGGCTGGTGTCGGGATAGATTTCATCGTCAACCATAGATGAGACCATGCTCGCGGTACGACGCGCCAAATATCATACCCTCCACCACCAATGGCGATCCAACGACCATCGCAGTATTCCTCTGCAATTTCCTTCGCAAGTTTAGGGATCTCCTCATAAATCTTCATTGTGCTATATAGATGCGTTAGTGGATCGAAATAATGTGCATCGGCACCGTTTTGTGTCAGGATGACGTCTGGCTTAAAGTATTCTGCTACTTCTCGCAAAGCGGTACGATAGATGTGTAAAAACGAATCATCTTCTGTAAATGCATCGACAGGGAAGTTAAAAGAAGTACCATAGCCTTTGCCGTTCCCGCGTTCAGTTACATTGCCCGTTCCAGGGAATAGGTAGCGGCCAGTTTCATGTATTGAAAACGTGCAAACGTCTGGATCATCGTAAAATGTCCACTGTACACCATCTCCGTGATGCGCATCTGTATCTACATAGAGTACACGCGCACCATATTTCTTCTGTAAATATTTAATTGCAACGGAACTATCATTATAAATACAAAAACCTGAAGCTTTTCCTTGGAAACCGTGATGCAGCCCTCCACCAAGATTTAAGGCGTACCGTGAGCGGCCTTCCATCACTTCCTCGATAGCAGAAAGTGTACCGCCAACGAGCAATGCGCTTGCATCGTGCATGCCAGTAAAAAATGGCGTGTCTTCTGTACCAATCCCATAAATGCTACCGATACTTTCACTTACTTCACCGTTGCTTGCCTTTTTTACAATTTCAATATATTTCGCATCATGTGCGAGGAGCAGTTCCTCATCAGTTGCAGTTCTAGGCTCAACGATGTCATCAGGATCAATAGAATGCATTTCTTTCAATAAATCCATGGTTAAAATTATTCGCTTTTGATTGAAAGGGTGCGTCTCTGAAAATTCATAATTTAACTGCTCGGGTGAGAAGATAAAACTCGCTGTTTTTTTCATAAGTCCATCTCCAGTTCACCTGGCCAAAGTACGTCAAACCCTTCCGCTTTCAAATCCGTGATGATCGCAAGGGGATTCATCCGTTTGATGCGGACGGCTAGAATTTTACAGTCTTCATCATCTTGATAAGGATGAACTAAGACACTTAGTACATTGGTATTATGTTTATTGAATACTTTTGTCACTTCATAAAGAACACCGGCTTGATTCGGCACGCGGATTTGTATATGTGAACTCGGCTGGTTCGCCCCAGTCAATTCAATGTAATTATATAGTAAATCCGTTTTTGTCAGAATTCCAACGAGTTGATAATTAGAAACGATAGGTAAACAACCAATTTCGTACGTGTAGAATAACAAAGCAGCTTCTTCTGCGAAGTCTCTTGGGTGTCCAATTAAAAGATCGGTTTTCATAATCTTATCAAGCGTTGTTTCGTATAGTGAAGGTTCCGATGTCTCGGAAATACTGGAAGGGGAAGCCTCTTTCACATCACGATCAGTTACTAATCCTATTAAACGGTCATTTTCAATAATCGGTATATGTCTAATTCTTTTCTGCTTCATCATTTGAACAGCGTCAGCAATTGTGTGCGTGGAATTCAATGTAATCACGTCTGTTTTCATAATGTCCTGTACGAGCATGATCATTCCTCACTTTCAGTAGTTAACACGATTTTTGAATCGGACACGATAAAATTGCTCAATAGAGGCTTGATCAACACGTAATCCGATTCGCGCCATTAAACAATTTGCGGGGTGGGAGCATACTTCGGGATCGTCAGTTGAGAAAAACTCCATTCCTCCTGCGCGCATCATTTTTTCCATTACTTTACGATAATCCCAGACGGTTAAGCCGGTTCCTTTTAAATCCCAGTGCCAGTAATACTCCGTCGTTATGATAATATAATCTTCCATCGCATCATCCAACATCGAAAATTTTAGCAATGATTTACCAATCTGAGCGCCTCGGTAAGAAGCGGCTACTTCAATAGCACCTAATTCTATCAAGTTAGGCAATTCCGCTTCATACCAACGCTCCAGCGGATCAGGATACAGATAGGTTACGTAGCCAACGATTAAATTCCCAATTCTTGCAATATTAATTCGACCTTCTGGAAATGAAGCGATTTTCACCAATGCTTCTTGCTGCTGTTTAGGTGGACGAAATGCTTTAAGTCCTTCATGGAAATCGAACGCGGCTAGCTGTTCGGATGAAATAGGGCCTTCAATGATCAACTCTCCTTCATCATGCGGATAGGTTCTTGAAAAATAGGTTTTTTTATGATCCACGCAGCTCACTCCTTCCTTTTAGCTTTACCTTTAAAGTAGGTAAGTAATTGCTGTTAGTCTGGTTTGTACTTCTCTAATTTAAGTATACATTTTATACTACAGAAATGTATATTGTTTTCGGAAAATCAGAGGATTGTCGGGAACTCTCTAAAAAAACCGGATTACAATGGGTATATTGTAATCCGGTTTGTTGTTTAGTCCTTATTTGGAGCCTCAGCTTCGGGCTTTTCATCTGGCTTTGCTTCTGGTGTAGCTTCTGGCTTCGCATCTGGTTTTGTTTCTGATGTAGCGTCGGGTTTTTTATTAGGCGTAGCTTCCGTCTCTTGATCAGGTTTTTTCTCCGTATCCGGTGTAGCTTCTGGGTTTGGTTTAGGAGGCGCGACATTCGATACAGTGTTAGATGCTTCTGATTGTAGACCTGTAATATCAACTGCTCGTACATAATATGAGCCATAGCCAATATTATAGGAACGTGATGCACCATCTCTGACCGTGCCAATACGTACGCCATTTTGATAAACATAATAACCGATAACATCATTAGATGAAGAAGCGGTCCATGTAAGGGTCGATCCGTTGTTACCTGTTTGCACTGGAGCGGGTGGTACGTTATTTGCTGGGAATCTAGCGCCGGATACGACATTGCTTGAATATCCACCTTGGCCTGCTAATAATTTAGACCCATCTCCACCTAATCTTCCAAGCATCCGTTTAACGAATTGTGAGTTCACGCCAATACCACCAGAAGAAACGAATTCACGTGGTGTAGAAGGGAGTGCTTGGTACAGTTTTCCATTCACTCGAACAGATGCGGTATTAATAATGCTGTCATCTACTTTCGAAGGAACCATTACTTTTGAATTGAATAGGTCAGACCTGACAAGACCTGCAGACGCACACGCCGCAGAAGGTGCCATGCCAGAAACCCCGCAGAACGAACGAGTCACTACGCCGTTTGGACGTTTAAATCTTTCTGAAGCTTTAATTGTATCTGGTCGAACACTGTTGGCGGTGTTCATCAACTGTCCGAATAATCTAGCTGTTCGTTCAGAAGGGTGCATTTGACCGCTACGATAGCCTTTATACAACGGTGTTTGCTGATTCTTATAACCAAGCCATACACCGAGTGATACGTTTGGGTTGTAACCAACAAGCCAAGCATTTCCATAATGCTGAGATGTACCAGTTTTCACTGCTAAATCCGGACGGAAATTCATAAATCCTGGCAAACGCGCTGCTGTACCAGGTGGTCTTAGTACGTCACGCATCATATCTGTAATAATATAGGCTGTTTCAGGGCTGAACACATCGACTGGTTCAACTTTATGTTCATAGATTACATTGCCTTTCATATCTTCAATTCGATCAATTATATAAGATTTGATGAATTGACCGCCATTTGCAAATGTTGCGAACGCATTTGTATTTTCTTCAACAGAAACTCCTACATCCATACTACCAAGTGCGGTCGTTAGGTATCCTCCATCGGCTTCAGTTAATTTAGAGAAGTTCATTTTCTTAAGGAATTCGATGGGCTTTCTATCAATAATTTGATCGTACAGACGAAGGGTTGATAGGTTTTGAGAACGGGCTAGTGATTCACGAGCGGATAAAATCCCTAATTCCCGATCGAAGTAGTTCCCAGGTTTATAGCTTCCTTGTCTAAACTTGACATCAACTACGGGACTACCCGCACCGATTACGCCATACTCTATAGCGGGTGCATAGACAAGTAGAGGTTTCATAGAAGAACCATTATGTCTAAATGCTTGGGTCGAGTGATTCATCGCTTCAATTTCATGATCGCGTCCACCGATAAATGAAAGTACTTTACCTGTATGGTTCTCGATCATTGTTGCTCCGACTTGTACTGGGTCTTCCACAATAGTCGTTTTCCCTGAATCTGCATCTGTTTTTGTAGATGTATACGTGAATCCGTAATATTTGAAGTTTTTCGCGACTTCATTCATTTGATCGTATAGTTCTTTATCAATCGTAGAGTAGATGCGGTAGCCGTCTGTTCGCATTGAACGGTCTGCCATGATCTCATACTTTTCTTTTACTTTTGAATCTTCATCAAATCGACTAGCGTCTAGTCCGTCTTTTTCGGCTAGGACTTTTGCTAAAATTTCGACTGTCCGATTCTGAATTTCTTGCGTAACATACGGATATCGTTCGGTTGCACGTCTAGAAGGTTGTCTGAAATCCTTAACGATGTCATAAGCAATTGCTTCTCGATATTCTTCTTCCGTAATATACCCTGTTTCTCTCATACGGAATAAAACGGTCTTCATACGATTAATACCAGCCTGTAGTTTTTCAGGCTCCTTAAGTCCTTGGTTCTTACTGTAGAAAGGTGTGTATGTATATGGCGCTTGTGGAATACCTGCAATATAAGCAGATTGAGGTAAGTTTAATTCAATCGCTTTAATGCCAAAAAGTCCTCTTGCTGCAGTTTCGATACCTGCAATATTTTGTCCCACTACATCACGACCGTACGGAATGATATTCAAGTATGCTTCTAGAATTTCATCTTTTGTCATAAAATGTTCTAAACGCATCGCTAATAAAATTTCCTTTGCTTTCCGTTCGTAAGATACTTCATTTGTCAGGATTTGGTTTTTGACTAATTGCTGAGTCAATGTAGAACCACCCGTTTGACTATCTGCGTTCGTAACGTCTTGGAATACTCCGCGGAAAATCGCTTTAGGTACAATTCCTGTATGCTCGTTGAAGTATTCATCCTCAGTAGCTAATACTGCGTCTAGCGCATATTGAGAAACCTTATCTAGCGTAATTTGTCGACGCTCGATATCCGAGTTGACTTTTCCTAAATAGATATTATTTGCAAAGAACATTTCTGATGTTTCCTCGTAAGTAAACACCGCATTACGCAGTTCTTCTTTAGAGCGTAAAGGTTCTTTTGCGACGAGTGAAGCGAAGTACCCTGCACCAACAGATGATGCGAACACAGCACCAATCACACCAAGGATTAGAGTCAATATGAATAAGTTCCACAGTACGCCAGAACTAATCCGAATTTTCTTGGCCCACGGTTCTTTTTTCGCCTTTTCGAATGTATTTTCTAGTTGTTGGATCTTATTATTTTTCAATTTATTCAATTCATTCTCCCCCTAAAAATCTTATTTATTATAGCATAGATTACGGATTAATTAAGCATATATTGTTGACTTTCATTGGAACTTGGTTAAAATTAGAGTCAGATGAAATTACATGTCGAAAAAACCGAAGTAATCATAGTGAATGTCCGTATAAGAGAGGCAACGGTTGGTGGAAGTTGCTCGGTGCGCTATGTATGAATTACAGTTTTGGAGTGTACGTTTTGCGCAACGTTATCCGCGCCTTAAAGCCGGAGAGTATTTGCTCTCAAGCCGGGTGGTACCGCGTTAATTACTAATCAACTAACGTCCCTGCATGATCATTTTTGATTGTGTGGGGACTTTTTGTGTTGATTATAGGAGGAAAAGGAAAATGACAAACGAATTAATGGATGATTTACGCTGGAGAGGGCTACTATACCAGCAGACGAATGAAGAAGGACTAGAAAAATTACTAACAGACGAAAAAATCTCTTTATACTGTGGTGTCGATCCAACAGCAGATAGTATGCATATCGGACATATCGTACCGTTGCTTACACTACGTCGCTTCCAAATGCATGGACATCGGCCGATTCTATTAATCGGTGGAGCAACAGGTATGATAGGTGATCCATCCGGTCGCTCAGAAGAACGCCAATTGCAAACGACGGAGCAAGTGGCAGATAATGTACGCGGGATTAAAAAGCAATTGGAGATGATTTTTGATTTTCAATCAGATAATGGTGCAAAATTAGTGAACAACAATGACTGGATTGGCTCTATGTCATTGATTGAGTTTTTACGTGACTACGGAAAACTATTGAGTGTGAACTACATGCTAGCAAAAGACAACGTGGCTTCTCGTTTAGATCAAGGGATTTCGTACACGGAATTTTCTTATATGCTTATGCAAGGTGCGGACTTCAATCATTTATTCGACCATCATAACTGCCGCGTGCAAATCGGCGGATCGGATCAGTGGGGGAATATTACAACGGGTTTAGAAGTCATTCGGAAAATGCATGACGAAGAAGTGAAAGCATACGGATTTACAATTCCTTTGGTTACAAAAGCGGATGGAACAAAATTCGGTAAATCTGCGGGCGGCGCAGTGTGGCTAGACGCGAAAAAGACGTCACCATACGAGTTCTACCAATTCTGGATTAACGCAGCTGACGCTGATGTTGTAAAATATTTGAAAATCTTCACATTCCTCAGCCGTGAAGAAATCGAAGCGCTAGAAACAGCGGTACAAGTAGAACCACATTTACGTAAAGCGCAAAAAACATTAGCGGAAGAAATGACACGACTAATTCACGGAGAGGCAGCTCTTGAGCAAGCCATCCGTATCTCAGCAGCATTGTTTAGTGGGGACTTGAAGGCATTAACAGCTTCTGAAATGAAAGATGCATTCAAGGATGTGCCGACTGTAGAGATGGAAAAAGCGGATCAGAACATTGTTGATTTTATTGTTCAAGCAGGTGTCTCACCATCTAAGCGTCAAGCGCGTGAGGATGTGACGAATGGTGCAATTTCATTTAATGGTGAACGTATTACGGATACGGCGTTTACAGTGGGGGCGGATCAGCGTTTGGAAGATGCGTTTACGATTGTTAGACGTGGGAAGAAGAAGTATAGTATGGTGAAGTTTGTGTAATTTTAAGAAGAGGACCCCTTGGGATTCTTGGTGAATTTCAGGGGCTTTTTGTTTATTGGATTAGTATATTTTTAATCATGCGGATGTCGATGTCGTGATCGTTTGCTTGATGTTGGATCGTGTGCATACAGGCTAGTTGGTCTGAGTGGTGTGGGACTTTTTCCGTTAGTGAGTCGATTTTTTCTTCGGTAGGAATAGTACGTTCACCGAGTTCAAATAAAATCACAAAAAACCCCGTTAGCTGAGAAAATCTCAACCATCGGGGTTTTACTGTCATTAACGTGAGTAGAATTCTACGATCAATGCTTCGTTGATCTCAGCAGCTAATTCGCTACGCTCTGGAAGGCGAACGAAAGTACCTTTTTTAGAATCTTTATCGAAAGTTACATAGTCAGGAACAAAGCTGCTCACTTCTAATGCTTCTTCGATTGCAGTTAAGTTTTGAGATTTCTCGCGAAGAGAGATTTCAGAACCTGGCTTCACTGCGAATGAAGGGATGTCAACGCGCTTGCCGTCAACTAGCACGTGACCGTGGTTGACTAACTGGCGAGCTGCACGACGAGTACGTGCAAGACCCATACGGTAAACAACGTTATCCAAGCGAGCTTCAAGTAAGATCATGAAGTTTTCACCGTGAATACCTTGCATTTTACCAGCTTTGTTGAAAAGCGTGCGGAATTGACGTTCGTTTACGCCGTACATGAAGCGTAGTTTTTGTTTTTCTTGCAATTGCATTCCGTATTCGGAAAGTTTTTTACGTTGGTTTGGACCGTGTTGTCCTGGAGCGTATGGACGCTTTTCAATTTCTTTACCAGTGCCTGTTAGTGAGATACCTAAACGACGTGACAATTTCCAAGATGGACCTGTATATCGAGCCATGAGAGACTCCTCCTCTGTTGGTTTTATTTTGTTGTAAAATAAGACCAGATATGTTCAATCCATCTGCCATTCTATAATCTTGCAACTTCGCCCCTGCAGCCTCGAGGTTACGTGGTGCACCTTTTAATAAGGAATAGACTGGACAAAACAGAACACATAACTGCTGCAACTATTTTACACAAAGAATAGCATACCAATTTATTGGCTTGGGGTCAAGCATATTCATATGAAAGAAAGAAAAAGTCTGCAATTCTTTTGTTTTCTCTAAAATCGCTGTACACTGAAAAAGAGAATAACGAAGCGCTTTCAGAAACTTTCTGAATAGAATGATAGAAGGAGGAATCAATATGCAGAAGAATAACGACTGGCATAAAGAAACGGCAATGATTCATGAAGGATACGACAGCAAAGAACATCAAGGGAGTCTTGCAGTGCCGCTGTATCAAACTGCAACGTATGTATTTGATTCAGCTGAGCAAGGAGAAAAACGATTCGCTGGGGAAGAAGTGGGGAATATTTATTCGCGCTTAGGAAATCCGACGGTTAGCGTATTAGAAGAACGTATTGCACGACTGGAAGAAGGGCAAACAGGTCTGGCATTTGCGTCAGGAATGGCTGCGGTTAGTGCTGTATTTGTTCATGTCACAAAAGCGAATGATCATGTGTTATGTTCTCGTGGAATTTACGGCTGTACATTCGGACTTTTGAAAATTATGGAAGAAAAATACGCGATTACACATAGTTTAATCTCTATGAGAACAGAAGAAGAAATTGAAAAGGCGGTAAAGCCAGAAACGACGTGTATATATGTAGAAACGCCAATCAACCCGACGATGGAATTGGTCGATTTGCAAGCTGTTGTGAATGTGGCTAAACGACATAATTTAAAAGTAATTGTTGATAATACGTTCTGCTCACCGTATATTCAAACGCCTTTGACGTTCGGTGTTGATTTCGTTTTGCATAGTGCAACGAAATATTTGAATGGTCATGGCGACGTCATTGCAGGATTATTAGTAGGTAATGATAAGGAAGAAATGGCGAAACTTCGAGGCACTGTACAAAAAGATTTTGGTGGCGTTATTTCACCGTTTGACGCATGGCTATTGCTTCGTGGAATTAAAACATTGCCCGTGCGAATGGACCGACATGCGGCAAACGCGAAAATTCTTTTTAATTACTTAAAAAAGAAAGCTCAAGTAGATGAAGTCTTTTATCCATTTGACGACCAACATCCACAATACGAAATTGCGAAGAAGCAAATGAAAACAGGTGGCGGCTTAATTTCTTTCACTATCAAAGGTGGAAAAGAAGAAGCGCAGAAGCTAATGAACCACTTATCACTTATTAAATTAGCAGTTAGCCTTGGAGACGCGGAAACATTAATCCAGCATCCAGCCACAATGACACATTCTGCAGTACCGAAAGAAGAGCGTGAAAAAATGGGGGTAACCGATTCGTTGATTCGGCTGTCTGTAGGGTTAGAGCATATGGATGATATCATCGCTGACTTAGAACAAGCATTTCAATGTATCTAAAAAACAGGCGATCCTTTGCAAAGGATCGCCTGTTTTATTCTATAGAATTGTGGAAGGACTGTCACAATGGGCAGTCCTTACTTTTGATAACTTACCATAATAATGTTGGTTTTATATATCGTGTAGAATCTGAATGTACCGTATTTGCCGCGGTCGTGTTCTACTGGTTGTTTTACTTAAGCAACGCAAACCCTACCTACTTTTGCGTCCTTGCGACCCTATAGTCGCGCCAGTGATGAATAAGTGTTCCGAAAAACATCTGCAGAACGCCATTTCTTTGTGTCAGATTAGTTATCAATCTCAATTCACTACTATACATTATAATTATGTTCTTGTCAATACGTCTTTATCTGGCGACGTCTTTCCAGAAGAACGTATGCCGCCCTAAACGGGAAGCGTAGCAATTTTTAACGGTAACAAAATCTGATTAGTTATCTTCTACTAATAGATCTTTTGCTGCTGTTAAAGCATTTTGAACACGTGGGAAACCAACATACGGAATTAGTTGCATAATACTTTCCACAACCTCAGTTTTTGTCAGACCGACTGTGAGTGCGCGTTTTACATGTGTTTGAATTTGAGTGGTCGCTCCTTGAGTGACGAGTGAAGCGAGTGTCACTAATTGACGTTGTTTACTGTCGAGTCCAGGTCTCGAATAGATCTCGCCATACGCAAATTCTACTATATACTTACGTAAGTCCGGCGCTAACTCTTTTAGTGCGTCAGCTGTCATCATACGATTCGCTTCCTCTTCGCTGACGTACTCTTTAATTTTCGTTAAACCTGCTTCAATTCGTTCTGTTGACATATGCAAATCCCCCTACTATTTCAATTATTCTGTAGATGGAGTATAGCACACTTGTCCATATGCTCGTCTATTGATAAATGAAAGAGAATACTTTTAAGGAGTTTGAAAAACGGCAATAGTACAAATGGTTCTTATTCAAGTAGAAATGTTTAAGAAGTAGTGTAGGAAGGTATAGTTGAGTAGAGCAAGAAAACAACAACTTTGGAGGTAATACAAATGGAAAAGTTTTTCTTGGAAAATGCAGTACAGGCAAAAAAGAAGGTTGAAGAATTGGTAGCACAAGGCTACACACACGAAAAAATTTATGTTTTTGCACATAGCGAAGATCGTGAAGATAAGATTGCGGATGCGCTAGATTCTGAAAAAGTCGGAATGAGTGAAATGGGCTTACTTGATAAGATGAAGAATATGTTTACATCTCGCGGTGATACATTAAGAGCGGAGATGCAGGCGGTCGGACTTACTGAAGCAGAAGCTGAAGAAGGCGAAAGTGAGTTAGACAAAGGTAGATTATTACTCGTCGTTAAACGATAAAATAACGAAGGATCGGTAAAGGGCTTGTCCCTAACCGATCTTTTTCATGCCTATAAATTTTCCATAGCATCATAATACAGGTCAATTGGAATGAATAACCCAACTTTTCCGTGACTCTTTTCATCCAATGTTGCAAAAATCGTACCGATCACTTCACCATTCTCATTAATGACCGGGCTTCCACTATTGCCACGGTAGACAGGAGCCTTTATCATAACAACTGGATTTTCCCAATCGGGTAATTGGATATAATCGATTGTATTGCCTTGATTGGCAATGCCTGAAAAACTAAGTGGATTACCGATAATTGTGATAGGTTCGTGATCATAAAAATGAGTTTCATCTGCCAATGTTAAATGCGGAAGATCTTCTCCATTCACATTTATTACTGCCATATCTATAGAAGGAAATGTTTTTGTGACAGTAGCGGTGAAACGTTCGCCCTTAGGAAAAGAGACAAGCACGGATTTATTCCCTTCAATTACATGATAATTCGTCAATATAGTACCGTCGTCACTAATTGAATAGCCGGTACCTTTGCTATCTCCAGTAGCAACAATAACAATTGATTTCTTATATTCTGCGATATGCAGGTTTTTAGAAAGTGTAGATGAAGTTTTTAAAAATTCAATGGCTGGAATCGAATAAATTTGAAACATGATAGAAAAGGTACTGATTGCTAATGTCATTGCCATGATCCAAAAAATCCATTTAGGGAAAGGGCGGTATGTGCGGCGTATGTTTTTTTCAGCGGCCGCTTTTTCAAGTGCTTCACGCTGCGCTTCGAGTACTAATTCCTGTAACACCTCATCGTCTAGCTCTTCTTGTAAAGGATCTTTTGTCTTCACTCACCACACCTCCTTTTACTACCTAGTCTATCAGAAAATGAATAGAAAAGAAGTGTAGTCCCTTTTACTTCTAGTTATCTGAAAGGTTGTGTAATTATAGTAAAAAAGAACGTTGTATGTGATATGATATAGGTGAAGAAATAGGGCTAAATAGTTGGAGGTGTTCCTATGACTAGATCCATAACTGTCCGGGCAGAATCAGTTGAGCGGATTCACTTAGAGAAGAACAAACAACGATTGTCTATTTACGTAAACTGATTAAGGAAACGGAGTTACTGCTACAAGTATACAGTGAAGAAGTGAGTTCGGTGTCGCTACTGCAAGCCGCATTTGCGCTCAACAGTATCCTATATAGTAGTGGAAATATTCATATTCGCTCGAAAGGTGTCTATCAGTGCTCCATTACCGCACGTAACAACATGGAGATTAAAGGTGTTTGTCGTGGGGGAGAAGTAATTGCTAGCAAAGATATCGAAATGGAAGAAACAGGTTCTACTGCGGGTGTGAAAACGAAAATTCAAACGAACGACGGTGTGATACGTTTCGGCGCTGCACATCCGGGTATGGTAATTCAAATTGGCGAACAACGTCATGAGTTTTTCACAATTACATATGGCGTGATAGCGCTGGTAGATGAAAAGGGGAGGTTAGTGATTAAATAGTCGTTTCCAAACCGTGAATCGAATCGAATTATTCCGTAGAATACGTCTGCAATAGATAAGTTCTCTACTATTTATTAAAAAATATGTTTTAATAAGACGAAAATACTTTAAACATGTTACGATATACTATAATATCTATAGTAGTCACTTTATGCGCGAAGTGTGGGATAGGGGGATCATAGTAAGATGATATATTTCATCATTCCATTAATTATTGTTATTGCCTTAACAGTAATGGCATTTCTTTCTAGGAAAAAGCATTTAGAAGAGATCAATAAGATGGAACAAGAGAAATTACAAATTCAAAATAAACCAATATTTGAAGAAATGATGAAGGTAAAGCAGTTGAACATGACAGGCGAAACGGAAGATATGTTCGAGAGATGGCGCAACACTTGGACAGAAGTAATGGACGAACGCTTGCCGAAGGTAGATTTGCTTTTACTGGATGCAGAGAGTCAAGTCGATCGTTTCCGCTTTAAAAAAGCGACAGAGACGCAGAAACAAATTGTAGATATCATAACGCAATGCGAGAGAGACATGCGTGAACTTCTACAAGAACTAAATGAGTTAATTGGAAGCGAAGAGAAAAATCGTGTCGAAATTGAGACGATTAAAGAGACTCACCGCGCAGCGCGAAAAAGAATTTTAGCTCATCAGTACTCATTTGGACCTGCTGTAGAACCATTAGAGAAGGTATGGGAAGCATTCAATCCAAGATTTGAGCAATATGATGCGTTGATTGAAAGTGGGAATTATTTGCAAGCGCGTGAAATCGTGATTACATTGGCGGATAAAGAAGAACATTTTTCTTATCTACTTGAAGAAATTCCTGCTTTACTAACGGAGCTACAATCGAAAATACCAGCTGCTTTGCGTGAATTACGTAAAGGTATTATCGAAATGGAAGGGCAAGCCTATTATTTAGGTCATCTGAAGTTACCTGCTCGTTTTGATAAAATTGAGCAGCAACTTGTTAATCTTCGTCAACTTCTTGCACGTCTAGAGGTAGAAGAAGTTGCGCATGATGTGGAAGAAATCCATGATGAAATCGAGTCATTCTATGATGTGCTTGAAGAAGAAGTGAGTTCTCGTCATTATGTAGAGGAACATTGGGAGCCTACGCTAGATCTTTTTGAAGAGCTTCAATATTCGATACAAGATACGATCGAAGAATTAAAGTTTGTTCAGCAAAGTTATCGTCTGGATGAAGAAGAATCCCAAATACCTCATTACGGTATGCAGAAGTTGAACGCGTTGGCGAAACGAGTGGAAGAATATATCGATCGTCAAGAACGTCATGAATCTGCTTACTCGGAACGACAGATTGAGCTACAGGGAATAACTGAAGAGTTAGATGAGATTGCGGAAGAGCAAACGAAATTTAGCAATCGTATAAAAAATCTTCGAATTGATGAAAATATGGTTCGTTCTCGTTTGGTCGCTCTTGCACAGCAACTTCATATTGCGGATCGCAACTTGCATCGTGCCAATATTCCAGGTGTACCTGATGATATGGAAATTCAGCTGGAAGAAGCGGATGAACAGATCTTTATTGTCAAACAAAGCTTGGAAGAAGTTCCACTTAATATGGCATTAGTTGAATCATATGTTCAAAAAGCTGCTGCTGTTGTTGAAGATGTTTGTGATAAAGCGGACGATATGGTCGAAAATGCGTTGCTCGTTGAACGCATAATCCAGTATGGAAACCGTTACCGGGCATCTCATCCGCATGTACATGAAAAATTGTTGCAGGCGGAAGAGTCGTTCATGCAATATCGTTACTTAAGAGCATTAGAAGAAGCAGCTACTGCGGTAGAAGAAGTAGAACCGGGTGCCATGAAGAAAATTCAAAGTACACTTCAACAGAAAGTATAAAGATATTCCCACAAAGCCACCGGATTGACCGGTGGCTTTGTTTCGCTCATTCTTATAGAAAAGGAAGGATTACCTCATGTATTTTGATCATAGTGCAACAACTAAAACAGATGAACGCGTCCTTCACACCTTTATGGAAGTCTCCACTACATACTTTTCCAACCCTGCATCGTTACATGCGGCGGGAAAGCAAGCTGAAAAATTATTGGAAAAGGCACGTTCGCAAGTACTCGCTACACTTGGCCTAGAATTGACAGAAGGTGTCTTTACGTCAGGAGGGACGGAAGCAAATAATCTTGCTATTTTAGGTTATGTTTATGCCAATCAACATAAAGGACGTCATTTACTAACGACTGCAGTTGAGCATCCTTCGGTTCTTCACGCATTTAAGTATCTTGAAACACAAAATTTTACGGTCGATTATTTAACTGTAGATTCTGAAGGTAGAATTTCATTGGCTGAACTTCAATCGTTCTTGCGTCCAGATACGCTACTAGTGAGCATAATGCATGTAAACAATGAGATAGGCACCATTCAGCCGATTGCAGAATGTGCAAAAATCATTCATAGTCAATCGCGTGCGGTCTTACATTCGGATTGCGTGCAAAGTTTTGGCAAGATAAAGCTTGATGACGAGCAAAACTGTCCAGACTTAGTTACATTATCAGGACATAAAATTTATGGAGTTAAAGGTAGTGGATTTTTAGCGTACCGTAAAAATATACGACTACATGCTATTTCATATGGTGGCGGCCAAGAAAAGAATCTGCGCAATGGAACAGTCTCTGTACCGCATGCGGCTGCTTTAGCTAAAGCAGCTCGACTGCAAGTGGAAGAAGCTAACATACAGCAATTTCAGCAATGGCGGGATGAGTTAGTGCAGTTTTTTTCAGGAATAGAGGATTGTTTAGTATTAGCGCCTCAGGCGAGCGCACCTTATATAGTAACTGTTGCTTTTCGTCATGTGACAGGTGAAGTAGTCGTCAATTTTTTACAGGAGCGGGGCATTTTTGTTTCTACGTCCAGTGCGTGTTCTTCGAAAAAGTCAGGCGTAAGTCATGTGATTGAAGCGATTCGACTGCCGAAGGATTTTGAAAAGGGTGTTATTCGTATAAGTTTTGGTAAAGACCAAACAACCGATGAGATTCATCAATTGAAGAAAGCTGTCCATCAATTCATGCAGCTATTGAAAAGGGGAATTCGAAAATGAACTGGAATACCATTTTAATTAGATATGGTGAAATGTCTTTAAAAGGGAAAAATAAAAGTAAATTCGTACGGAAATTGAAAGAAAATATAAAGGTTGCATTGTCTGAACTTACAACACTAAAAATGCGTGCAGAAAGAGACCGGATGTTTGTCTATACAGAACGATTAGAAGAATTAGATCGCGCGATTGAAATATTGCCGACGGTTTTTGGTATTCAATCCTTCAGCCCAATCGCTATTTGTGAACCCACGCTTGAAGCGATTAAAGAAACTTCACTCAAGGTACTGGGTAAAACAGAAACAGAAGGTAAAACGTTTAAAGTAGATGTCAAGCGGACAAATAAATCTTTCCCACTCGATACAGGTGAACTACAGCAAGAATTAGGTGGTCATGTTTTACGTGCATTTCCAAATTTAATTGTGAAAATGAAAAAACCCGAAATTTTATTGTATGTAGAGATCCAGCGTGAAGCCGCTTATATTTCATCTCATACGTTTAAAGGTGCTGGAGGCATGCCGGTTGGCTCTAATGGACATTCACTTCTACTGCTTTCTGGAGGAATCGACAGCCCAGTTGCAGGTTATCAGATGATGAAGCGTGGTGTGGCCTTCGATGCGATTCATTTTGCCAGTCCACCCTTTACAAGCGATTTGGCATTACAAAAAGTAGAAGATATCGTTAGACAATTGACGAAATTCGGCTCAACAATTCGTTTGCATATCATTCCTTTCACACAATTACAACAGGCGATCATCAAACAAGTACCAAGTAATTTAACGATGACTACGACGAGACGAATGATGATGAAAATAGCAGATCGAGTACGGGAAGAGACAGGTGCGCTCGGACTTATCACTGGTGAAAGTATGGGACAAGTAGCGAGCCAAACGTTAGAAAGTTTGACGACTATTAATGAAGTAACGTCCACTCCAGTGCTCCGTCCACTGATTGCGATGGATAAATTGGATATCATTCAAATTGCAGAAAAAATTGAAACATATGAGATCTCCATTCGTCCTTTTGAGGATTGTTGTACTGTTTTTACGCCCCCAAGCTCTAAAACGAAGCCGCAACTAGAGAAAGTACGTTATTACGAAAGCTTCGAAAGTTTTGACGAGATGGTCGAAGAGGCTGTGAGTAACCGTACGACCGTTATTCCGAGCCAGAATAAAGAAGAAGCATTCGATGATTTGCTCTAAAGAAAATATTTCCTATCACATCTCCTGCATGATTTTTTGAAAAGTGACCATTCTATAGTCACAAGGAGGTGAGAGACATGCCAAACAACAACAGCAACTCAAACCAGCTTCTAGTTCCAGGAGTACAACAAGCGCTTAACCAGATGAAAGAAGAAATTGCTTCTGAATTCGGTGTACAGCTTGGACCAGACTCCACATCGCGTGCCAACGGATCCGTCGGCGGAGAAATCACAAAGCGATTAGTGCGTCAGGCTCAACAACAAATGAACGGTTACACAAAGTAAGTCGTAGTAAAAACGTCCGTCCTGCATATGCAGGACGGTCTTTTTAGTATGTTTGGAATGATGAAAGTTATGCATTGCTTAACAGTATAATAAAAGAAGAATACATAAAATTTTGAAATTTTCTCCATGTATTTGTATACTTATATTATTATGTAAAAGGGGGAATGAAAATGAACCGTGAAGAACTACTAGCTCCAGAACGCTACAACATCGTATCAGAATTTGAAAAGTATGCTACAGGTGACAATAGAAAAGCGCTGATCTATGTAGATTCAGATAATCAGCAGCAAGAAGTAACCTACGACGAACTCATTCAAGCGGCGAACCGCACAGCAAATGTATTAACCGCGAATGGTTTGAAAAAAGGCGATGTAGTTTTAGTCATGGTGCCGCGTATGATTGAGGCGTACGTATCATATATCGGCGCGCTTAAAGCTGGGCTTGTCGTTATACCTAGTTCAGAAATGTTGCGTTCCTCCGATATTGAATACCGAATTGAACATAGCGATGCAAAAGCGATTATTGCGTTTGATGCATTTACTGATCAGTTGGAACACGTAGGTAATCTAGATAGAGTAACTGTCTATATTATCGGAAAAGCAAAAAAGGGAGAGGTCTCATTATCTGAACAAGAGAAAACTGCCTCTTCTGAATTTGCGGTTTGTGACACGGTAAGCGGCGATACAGCCTTTTTATCGTATACATCCGGAACGACAGGTAAACCAAAGGGTGTCGTTCACACACATGGTTGGGGTTACGCTCACTTACGCACGACCGCGCCTAATTGGCTTGGCATCGAAGAAAAAGATATTGTCTGGGCTACCGCAGCACCTGGATGGCAAAAGTGGATTTGGACGCCATTTTTATCTGTGTTAGGAAGTGGCGCTACTGGGTTTGTCTATAATGGTAAATTTCATGTAGATAAATATTTGAAGTTTTTAGATCAGTACAACGTAAATGTGTTGTGCTGTACTCCGACAGAATACCGCTTTATGGCGAAAGCTGAAAAGATTTCGGATTATTCACTTTCATCCCTAAAAAGTGCTGTATCAGCGGGAGAACCTTTAAACCGTGAAGTCATTGATATTTTCAATAAGCAATTTTCTCTTAATGTTCGTGATGGCTACGGTCAGACCGAAAATACATTACTCGTCGGGACAATGATTGGAATGGAAGCAAGACCCGGTTCGATGGGTAAGCCGACGCCGGGTAATATCGTAGACGTTATTACGATAGATGGAAAAATCGCCGAGGTCGGTGAAGTGGGCGATATTGCGGTCCATAAATCCACTCCTGCGTTATTTCAGGAGTATTTAAATGATCCGGAACGTACGAAAATGCAATTCAGAGGCGATTACTATATTACAGGCGACCGTGCGAAAAAAGATGAAGAAGGATATTTCTGGTTTGAAGGTCGGGGCGATGATATTATTATCAGCTCCGGCTATACAATCGGACCATTTGAAGTGGAAGATGCACTTATTAAGCACCCGGCTGTTCGAGAGTGTGCGGTAGTTGCAAGCCCGGATCCAGAACGTGGAAATATAGTAAAAGCATTTGTTGTGTTGCGTGACCAAGAGCCAGAACAACCAGAACATCTCATTAAAGAGCTTCAAAATCATGTGAAAGAATTGACGGCGCCTTATAAGTATCCGCGAAAAATTGAGTTTTTAGACGAGTTACCAAAAACTACTTCTGGAAAAATCATGCGTGTGGAATTACGTAAAACAGAACAAAATTCACGAGCCTAATAAAAAAGGGCTGTCCGCACGTCAATTGATTCGACAATTGGACAGTCCTTGTCCTTGTTATTGTAACATCAGAAGAATGTACGCTGAACTTTTTCAAAGAAAGAGTTATCCGTTAGTTTTGCTGTGCGAATGACTCTTTTGCTAAGGACGGCTTCTACCTTTTTCACTTGGTTGACACTGATTGCTTCATTGTCGGCTGCAGTTGAAGGGAATTCATTACCTTCTGGTGTGATGGTTAGCGTTAGCTTTCGATTGCCACTTAAAATAAAGGATGTCCCAAGTGTGCGGTAGCGATTATTATTAACGGATGCTAGTTCTGATACTTGGAAACAAGGAAGTAGTGGATCGATTACAGCTCCACGTACCGATTTATTGTAGGCGGTACTCCCAGTTGGTGTGGAAATAATTAGTCCATCACCCAAAAATGTTTCGAATAGTAAGTCATCAATGTATATGTCCATAACGATTGTACGGATTATAGCAGAACGAATACTAAATTCATTTAAGCAATAGAATGGTTTGTGCTGATTGATGGTAACTTCAAGTAATGGATAATGGCGTTCTTCAAGATTTTCTTGTCTCAATGCGTGGATCAAGGTACTGATTTCATCGTATTTGAAATCGCAGTATACACCATGCGCTCCTTTTACTGAAAGACCGAGATACGTACAATCTTGACGGAAATTTGTTTTACGGACTGCTTGAAGGAACGTACCGTCACTGCCAATACTGATGACGAGGTTCGCCTTCGTATGATCAGTTGTTAGCAAAAAACCCTCATTTATTAGTGTTTTTTCAACGTACGTTTTTTTATGCAGTGTGTCTTCATCGAGCTTACTAAATAAAAAAATAGTGTATTGTGCAGTCATAAAGATCGTCTCCTTTATAGATTAATAGGTTAATTGTAGCATGATTGAAACATTTGGACGATTATAAACGTATAGTAAGTGTGGACAAAGGAGGAGTTTTATTTATGACAGCAAAAAGATGGATTGCAGTCGCTGTGGCGGCAACCTTGATTCTCGTGTCGGTTGGTGTCAATTCGATGTCGTGGTTTTTTACAAGGGACTGGAATGTGATGCTCAATGAAATCACAGCCATCAATCAAGAGTTGCAAGAAACAGTAGTAGAGGAAGGTAGTGTGAACGAACGAATAGCTGTAATGAAAGTAGACGGTGTCATTCAAGACACTGGTGCAGCTTCGGTTTTCAGTGGTGAAGAATATAATCACCAGCGTTTCATGGCGCAATTGGAGGAACTCAAAAATGATGAGACGGTGAAAGGGATTGTGCTTTCTGTTAACTCACCGGGTGGCGGTGTGTTGGAGTCGTCTGATATTTATGATGCTATCATTGAAATTCAAGAAACGAAAGAAATTCCGATGTATGTTGCGATGGGTGGAATGGCTGCTTCAGGTGGTTATTATATTTCTGCTCCAGCAGAGAAGATTTTCGTGCATCCTGAAACGTTAACAGGTTCGATTGGTGTAATTATGCAATCAATTAACTTTGGTAAACTAGCAGAAAAACATGGTGTAGATTTTCCGACGATTAAATCGGGACCTTATAAAGATATAATGAGCAGTACGCGTGAAATGAAGCCAGAAGAACGAGCGATGCTTCAGGAAATGATCGATGATTCATATAAGCGCTTCGTAGACATTATCGTAGAGGGGCGTGGTATGCCGGAAGCGGACGTCCGAAAAGTTGCGGACGGTCGTGTGATGAATGGCCGACAAGCAATTGAGGTGGGCCTAGCAGATGACTACGGTAAAGTACCTACAGTTATCGCTGCGATGAAAGAAGATTATCATCTAGAAAAAGCAGAAGTCTTTGAATACGGAGCACCAGATAGTTTCGCATCCCTTCTATCATTGAAGGCACACAACGCATTTGGTGGAGATATTGAATCTCAAATTTTGAAAAAGCTACTAACGGAAAATCAAGCACCTCGCATGATGTATTTATATGGTGAGTGAAAAGGAGGGACTCGATTATGACGAATGAATCTGTAACTGTGCAGACAGCGCTTTTCGAACCGAAATATGCGGGATTCTGGATTAGACTATGGGCGTTTTTAATAGACTTACTTATTGTCTCTGCGATCAGCGGCATTTTTGTTAAACCAATTTTCCGATTGGTAGATGTAGCGATAACTAAACCTTCCTTTTTATTATTCAGTCCATATAAAGTGGTAGCGCTAGTGCTGTTAGTACTTTATTTTATCCTGATGACAAAATTGACAGGTCAGACAATAGGGAAAATGATTATGGGAATTCGTGTAGTAAAAATGAATGGACAGAAATTAACGTGGAGTTCCGTCATATTTAGAGAAGGTTTTGGCCGATTTATATCGCAAATGTTATGGATTCCATACTTACTCGTACTATTCATGCCAAAAAAAATGGCGCTTCACGATGTGTTTGCGGATACAGTAGTAGTTCATGAACGGTTATTCGAGCAAAAGAACGTGCAAGCGATCGCGCCTATTGAAGGCCCTCAGTTGCAAGAAGACCCTACGATTTAGTACACTAAGTTAAAAGGAGTGGTTAGTTATGGTACAAGTAACATTCAAGAACAATCCGATTCATTTACAAGGCACAGAAGTGAAAGTCGGGGATGCAGCACCAAACTTCACAGTTCTTTCAAATGAATTGAAGCCGGTCACATTGGCCGATTCAAAAGGTAAGATTCGCTTAATCAGCGTCGTACCTTCAGTTGATACGGGCGTATGTTCTATCCAAACAAAACGTTTTAACGATGAAGCTTCTTCTCTTGGAGACGATGTCGAAGTATTAACGATTTCTGCGGATCTTCCTTTTGCACAGGCGCGTTGGAAAGCAGAAGAAGGGGTAGAAAATTTACATTTATACTCTGATCACCGCGACCTATCATTCGGTACAGCTTTCGGAACGGCTATTGAAGAATTACGTTTGTTGACACGTTCGATTTTCGTAGTCGATCGTAATGACCAAGTGACATATGTGGAATATGTTAGTGAAGCAACCGACCATCCTGACTACGATGCTGCGATTAAAGCAGCTAAAGAATTAAATTAAACGACAACCCACCTGACAAGAGGTGGGTTTCTTCTTGGAGGAATAGTGAAATGAACAATATGGAGAAAGTCTTTACATATTATGATAACTACGCACAATCAGCGGATGGTTTATATGTAGATGCGATACTTGAAGCAAGTGAAAAATGGCTTGATCAACCATCCTTAGTTGAATTGGAAGAGCCAGTGCAACCGGAAGAGATCCGTAAAGGGATTCAGCTTGCGTTATTAAAAGGGCTAAAGCAATCCGCACAAGCCCATCATCAAATGACACCTGACTCAATCGGCTACTTAATCGGTTATTTGGTCAATAAATTAGTAGGGTCAAAAGAAACAACTACTTTTTTAGATCCGGCAGTAGGAACAGGAAATCTACTCTTTACCGTCCTCAATCAATTTAAAGGTGAAGCGACTGCAAGCGCAGTAGAAATTGACGATGTGCTCGTTCAAATTGCGGCAGCTACAGCCAACCTATTAGAACTTCCGGTGTCATTCTATCTACAAGATGCTCTTCGTCCGTTGCCCATCGATCTAGTAGACACAGTCGTAAGTGATTTGCCGGTTGGATACTATCCTGACGACGAAGTAGCAATGGATTATGAACTCATGTCTAAAGAGGGACACGCGTTCTCACATTATCTTTATATTGAACAATCCATGAGATACGTTAAACCAGGTGGCTATGGGCTTTTCGTCGTCCCGTCTAGACTATTAACTGCAGACGGAGCAGAACCAATCTTGACATACGTCAAAGAGCATCGGTTACTTAGAGGTCTATTCGAACTTCCTAATTCTTTATTTGCAGACCAACGCTTTGCGAAGAGTATCCTTCTATTACAACAGCCGCCAACCGAACACTTCGTACTACCGGACGTTATACTAGCGAAAATTCCGGAGCTAGGAAATGCAGTAGCAATGCAAAGTTTCTTCGACAAAGTTAGTGAGTGGGTAACGAATACAGGAAAATGACGCGTAAGTCAATTCTTCAGACTGCAAATCAACTCTTGTAATTAAGAGTTTGTTTGCAGTTTCTTATTGAAGAGTAGTAAGTTTAACAATTGACTCACTATATCTAGATAAGTAAGCTGGTTGCCTCACAGCGGGCTCAAAAAACGTGTCCGCTTGCAAAGAAGTACAACGAAAGTTTTGTATTTTATTATTACTTTGTTATAAATTAGGGGAATACACTTCGGCCATATCCTGTCGTTTTGCTGAAAAAGAAGATATGCATAGGAAAATAGCGCAGAATTCATTATTTCAATTGCCTTTCAAAGAAATTGCTATTATAATGACTTGAAACGTTCATGAAAACATAATCATTTTAAGGGGTGGAGTTCGTGCCAAAAATATTAGCAATTAATGCTGGAAGTTCATCATTGAAATTTCAGTTAATTGAAATGACGACAGAAGAAGAGATTACAAAGGGGTTATTCGAAAGAATTGGTTTGGAAAACTCTGTTTTTTCTATGTCCAAAAATGAGAAGGAAATTGAAAAAGTATTGGATATCGCTGACCATTCAGTGGCGGTAAATATGCTACTTGAGCATTTGTTAAGTGAAGGAGTCGTATCGTCTTACGATGAGATCGATGGAATTGGTCACCGTGTAGTTCATGGAGGCGAACTGTTTAGTGATTCCGTACTTATCAATGATGAAATTATTGATAAACTAGAAAGTATTTCTAGTTTTGCACCCTTACATAACCCAGCTAATATAACTGGAATTAGTGCATTCAAAAAAGCACTGCCAAACACACCTGCAGTTGCTATTTTCGATACGGCATTCCACCAAACAATGCCTGAAAAAGCATTTTTGTATGCGTTGCCTTATGAATATTATGAAAAGTACGGTATCCGGAAATATGGTTTCCACGGTACTAGTCATAAATACGTTACAGAGCGCGCTGCCAAGATCTTGAACAGACCACTTGAAGACACACGTCTGATTTCATGTCACTTAGGTAATGGAGCTAGTATCGCGGCTGTTAAGGGCGGTAAGTCAGTGGATACATCTATGGGCTTCACTCCATTAGCTGGTGTCATTATGGGTACGCGTTCGGGAAATATCGACCCAGCATTAATTCCTTATATGATGGAACGTACAAACCAATCAGCAGAAGAAGTAGTTAATGTCCTGAATAAAAAGTCTGGATTACTTGGTCTAAGCGGATTTTCAAGCGACTTACGTGATATCACAGGAGCGGCGGAGCAGGGAAATGAACGCGCTCAACTAGCTCTTGATGTATTCACGGATCGTATTCACCAACATATAGGGCAATATGCAGCGGGCATGGGCGGAGTCGATGCTATCATTTTCACAGCAGGAATCGGAGAAAACAGTGCGATTGTGCGTGAAAAGGTAATGAAAGGCCTTGAATTCATGGGTGTCTATTTTGATCCAAGTCTAAATAATGTCAGAGGACAAGAAGCGTATATTAGTTTCCCGCACTCACCGGTAAAAGTATTAATTATACCAACGAACGAAGAAATCATGCTTGCGCGTGATACTGTTCGAATTGCAGATATTACACTAGAACCACTTCAAACAGTAGAATAAGATTGTAAACTGTCCCGAGTGTCTGCAGGCGTTCGGGACAGTTATTTTGATTGGTGAACTTAAAAAGTGACGATAACCAATTGGTTATCGTCACTTGTCTGTTTGAATTATTCTTCAGGTGTACGTACAACAAGTACGTCGCATTTTGCGGAGCGGACGATATTTTCGGAAACACTACCGATTAGGAAACGTTCTACCCTGTTCAATCCAGTAGCGCCACAGATGATTAGATCGGCGTTTAGCTTTTTCGCGATATCCCGTGGAATTAACGTCTTAGGGGAACCGTATTCTACGTGGATTTGCACGTTGTTCAAACCAGCTTTTGTAGCTTCTGTACTGTAATCAGTTAATAACTCTTCTGCGTATTTTTGTGCACGTTCTGCAATTGAACGATCGTATGCTTCAACAGCCGCATATGAACGCGTGTCGATGATGTTGATCAAGTGAAGAGTTGCGTCGTTACGGTCTGCAATAGCGATTGCTTTATTGAAAGCCCATTTAGCCTCATCCGAACCGTCTACAGCCACAATAATATCTTTGTACTTAAGTGCCATAAGATAACCACTCCATCCTTAAAATTAAATTCTTTCTACACTAATTATATTCTACGTACTTTGTTAGTATCCTTCTTTTCTTGTCGAAATATTTTTATAAATCTGTACGCGTTGAAAAAGTCTATTGATTGACAAGAAAAAGAGGAAAAGTCTTTTATTTTCTGATAAGATTAAATTGTAATTAATCGGCAAACGTAACGAGCGATTACCGTAACATTCATTTTAGGAGGATTTTACATGCGTATAGGTGTTCCGAAAGAAATTAAAAACAATGAAAACCGAGTGGCCATTGCCCCTGCTAGTGTACTAACTTTAAAAACGGCTGGACATGAAGTGTTTATTGAAACAGGTGCTGGGATTGGTTCTAGTTTTCAGGATGAAGAATATAAAGAAGCGGGAGCTACGATTGTAGCGACAGCTGCTGAAGCTTGGGATGTAGAAATGGTCCTGAAGGTTAAAGAACCAGCAGCTTCAGAATTTAAATTCTTCCGTGAAGGATTAATTTTATTCACTTATCTACACTTAGCTCCGGAAGAGAAGTTGACTCAGGCGTTGCTTGAAAATAAAGTGACGGCGCTTGCATATGAAACAGTGCAGTTACCAAATGGCGCTTTACCATTACTAGCGCCGATGAGTGAAGTAGCTGGTCGTATGGCAACTCAAATCGGTGCACAGTATTTAGAAAAGACTAGAGGTGGAAAGGGAATCTTGTTAGCGGGAGTCCCAGGTGTTTCGCGTGGTAAGATCGCAATCATCGGTGGTGGACAAGCAGGTACGAACGCGGCACGTGTTGCAATTGGTATCGGTGCGCATGTTACGATTCTTGATTTATCTGTAGAAAGAGTCCGTCAGTTAGATGAAATGTTCGGTAAAGACATTCAAACGCTCGTTTCAAATCCTTATAATATCGCACACGCGGTGAAAGACGCAGACTTAGTTATTGGCTGTGTGCTAATTCCAGGCGCGAAAGCACCAACATTAGTTACTGAAGAAATGATTAAATCCATGAGTCCAGGCTCCGTCTTAATTGATATTGCGATTGACCAAGGCGGTATTTTTGAAACGTCTGACCGTGTAACGACCCATGATGATCCAACATACGTAAGACATGGTATCATTCATTATGCAGTAGCAAATATGCCGGGGGCGGTTCCGCAGACATCAACGATGGCGTTGACGAATGTAACAATTCCTTACGCACTTCAAATAGCGAATAAAGGTGTTAAGAAAGCATGCTTAGAAAACGAAGCATTGCTTAAGGGGATCAATACGTTAGCGGGGCACGTGACATATAAAGCAGTGGCAGAAGCACAATCACTTGAATCTACTGACGCTGCAGAATTACTAGAAACTTTATAACGTAAAAAGGAGTCCGAGGAAAAATCGGACTCCTTTTTACGTTTAATTAGACGATTTTTAGATCTTTGGGGTATTTCGTCAGCACTTCCACACCATTTTTTGTTACGACTACGTCATCTTCAATTCGCACACCTGTAATGTTTGGATCGTATATACCTGGCTCGATTGTAAAGACCATACCTTCTTTTAAAGGCAGCGTGTTTGTTGCTGTTAAGGAAGGATATTCATGTACCGAAATTCCTAAACCGTGGCCAATTCGGTGTGGGAATAATTCGCCGTATCCTGCTTCTTCAATTACGGAACGAGCGGCAAGATCTACTTCTTTCGCCAATGTGCCTGGGCGTACGACATCTATCGCAGCTTGTTGTGCGCGTTGCACTGTATCATAAATTTTACGTTTTTCTTCTGTTGGTTCACCAAATGCAATGGTACGCGTGATATCTGAACAATAGCCTTTATACACTACTCCAAGATCGAATAGGATAAAATCACCTTTTTCAATCGCTCGATTACTAGGAATGCCATGTGGTGAAGCAGTCTTTTTACCTGAAATGATAATCGTGTCAAAGGACATCTTCTCGGCACCTTTTTGTTTCACAGCTTGTTCTACAGCTTGTACGATTTCGAGCTCGGTTTTGCCCTCCGCTATTTCACTACACCCGATTTCGATCGCATAGTCCGCTAATTCGGCTGCTTTGCGCAAAAAGTCAAGTTCCGCCACGTCTTTGATCAAACGATACGTAGCTAATTCATTATCTAAAGTAGCAAATAATAAAGCGGGGAAGCGTTCTTGTAGAATCTCAAAACGGTCAACAGTCAAATGTTCTTTTTCAATTGCTAGCAAGGAGAATGTGGGAACTCGCTCTGTAATCGCTTGATCTAGAAATTCAAACGCATTATCCGTATCTTTATAGCCAATAATGTCGTGTGTCCAACCGATGGCTTTGACATCTTCCACTTCCATGTATGGGCAGATGATGAAAGGATTATGGTCTTTAAAGATGACTACACCTAATAGCCGCTCGTGGGGATCACTTCTGAATTTGGTTAGATAAAATATATTATCGGGATTTGTAACAAGCGCGGCATCAATATTATGAGTACTTAAAAAATCTTGCACTTTTTTAATGGTGGACATGATGGAACCTCCTCTGTTTTAGTTAGTATAACAAAAAAAGAGGGTTTTACGCTGTACTATAGAAAGTGTGCGCTGTACTATAGAAAGTGGTAGAATAGAGTTATAATTTTTTGAGGAGAGTGTGTTTTATGAAAATTTCGTACCATGGACATTCAATAGTAAAAATAGAAACAAAAGGAAAAACCATCTTAATCGATCCTTTTATTACAGGAAACGACTTGACGGATTTAAAAGCAGCGGATGAAAAACCTGATGTGATTTTGTTGACGCACGGTCATAACGACCATGTAGGGGATACGATGGAAATCGCCAAAAGAGAAAATATTCTCGTCGTTGCACCAAATGAGCTAGCTGTATATTTAGGTTTTCAAGGTTTGCAGACTCACGGCATGAATATCGGAGGCTCCAAAGAGTTTGATTTTGGAACCGTGAAATATACGCAAGCATTCCACAGTTCATCTTATACGACTGAAGAAAATGAAATCATTTATACAGGTATGCCGGCAGGGTTATTATTGACGATTGAAGGGAAGATTATTTACCATGCAGGAGACACTTCACTATTTAGTGATATGAAGTTATACGCTGAGGATGGGATTGATGTAGCATTCTTACCGATTGGCGATAACTTTACAATGGGCCCGCGTGATGCGGCGAAAGCTGTAGAAATCTTGCAACCTAAACTGACAGTACCCATTCACTATAATACGTTTCCGCCGATTAAGCAGGACCCTGAAGACTTCAAGACCTTAGTAGAGTCTCATGAAGTGAAAATCATGCAAGCGGGAGATATGATAGAGCTGTAAAAATAAATAAAAAGTACTTACGGTGTAGACGCATTGTTAGCGTCTAGACCGTCTTTTTGCATGACTTATGGTATGATTAGCAATAAGCATAAACCATTTATAACAGGTCGAAGAAAAAGGTGAAATCATGTCAACTAAACACGAACAGATTTTGCGTTATATTGAAAGTTTGGCAGTGGGAGAAAAGATTTCTGTCCGCCAAGTAGCGAAAGCATTAGAGGTTAGTGATGGTACTGCTTATCGCGCAATTAAAGAAGCGGAAAATCAGAAACTGGTCAACACGATTGAACGTGTTGGCACGATTCGAATTGAAAAAAAGAAAAAAGAAAATATTGAACGTCTTACATTTGCTGAAGTGATAAATATTGTCGATGGTGTCGTGTTAGGTGGACGCGATGGATTACATAAAACACTGACGAAGTTTGTCGTGGGAGCTATGCAACTTGAGGACATGATTCGATATATCGATGCAGGCAGTTTGCTGATTGTAGGCAATCGCTTAAAAGCTCATGAAATTGCTATAAAAGCAGGGGCGGCGGTACTCGTCACAGGAGGTTTTGATGCAACCGATGATGTAAAGCAATTAGCTGATGAAATGAATTTACCTGTCATTTCCACAAGTTATGACACGTTTACTGTTGCAACGATGCTAAATCGCGCGATCTATGATCAGCTAATTGAAAAAGAAATATTATTAGTAGAAGACATTCTGACGCCTATTGCGCGTACAGTCACATTATCTCCGGAAGACTCAGTAGATCAATTTTTCGAGGTGAATCATCAGACATCACACTCTGCATATCCAGTCGTCGAGTCAAATGGAAAGTTAGTAGGTATTCTTACTTCTCGCGATGTGGTCAGTAAACCTGATGTAGATATTGTAAAAAAAGTCATGACAACTGAGCCAATAACGGTTAACGGTAAAATGAGTGTAGCTTCCGCGGGTCATAGTATGATTTGGGAAGGCATTGATTTAATGCCGGTTGTAACAGAAGCAGGCATTCTAGAAGGTATTATTAGCCGTCAAGATGTACTGAAAGCCTTGCAGATGACACAGCGTCAGCCACAACAAGGTGAAACGATCGACGACATCGTAAAAAATCAGATGAAAGCTATTCCGAATGCGCCTGAAAAAATCGAATTTTCTGTTGTCCCACAAATGACCAATCAATTTGGCTCGTTATCCTACGGGGCTATGCTGACGATATTGACTGAAGCAGGAAGTCGTGCAATCAAATTACAAAAACGTGGAGAAAGTGTCCCCGAAAATATTACGATTTATTTCATCAAACATGTGCAACTAGGTGCTTCGGTTACAATAAATCCTACAATCATTCATTTAAGCCGTCGATTTATCAAGCTGGAATTTGAATTGTTGTCAAATGACGGTATTGTAGCTAAAGCAATGGGTACGTTCCAACTTTTTGAAAAATGATACAACAAAAAAACTGATGCCTATAGGACATCAGTTTTCGTTCAGTCTACGCTCTTCAGCTATAAACTGCTTATAATGCTTTGTCGCATTAAAATTGAAAATCGCGACATAACCGCCGAACAATATGAAAATCGCGGCTATAACATATGTTAAAATACCTTCAAATAACATTAACTGATTGATCCCGAAAAAGATCAATAGCGCACCGAGTGCAGTTCCGGCCATGCTTGCATACATCTTTTTACGGATAGGAAACATATAGCTTGTACGGAATTGACGCGTTTTAAAAACAAAATAAAAAACGCCGGAAGCGACGATACCAAAAACGAAAAGAAAATTAACCGTCTCCATCAAAAAAGCCTCCATTACATAAAAATAACCTTATGCACTTTAGTGCTCCTTGGGTCACTATATATTGTAGCGGCTTTTAACTAGAATTGCGAATACTAGAACAAGAACTTGGGGGAATCCGCATGAAACGACAAATCATTGACACAATTGAACAATACGACAAAATCATTATCCACCGTCACGTCCGTCCAGATCCAGATGCATATGGATCTCAAATGGGTCTGAAAGCATTGATTGAAAAAAATTATCCTACTAAAGAAGTCTTAGCAGCTGGAGAACACGATGAACAGCTAACTTATTTAGGAAAGCCTAATCCAGTGAGTGAAACAGACTATGAAGGGGCACTCGTCATTGTGACGGATACTGCGAATACGGGTCGTATCGATGGATCATTCTATAATAATGGTGCATTTTTATTGAAAATCGATCATCATCCAAATGAAGACCCATATGGCGATGCGCGTTGGGTCAATACGGATGCAAGTTCTTGCTCGGAGATGATTTATACGATTTACGAAGAAGGTCAAGCTTCCTATGGTTGGGAAATGTCACCCGAAGCCGGGCGTTATCTATTTGCTGGAATCGTAGGAGATACAGGAAGATTTATGTTCCAGAGCACTACGGAAAAAACATTTGAAGTTGCAAGTGAATTGATCAAACAACCTTTTGATCGGACAGAGCTATTTGCTGGAATGTATGAAGTGGATCGTAAAATATTACATCTACAAGGGTATATTTATCAAAACTTCACAATTGACGAAAATGGTGCAGCTTATATTAAACTGACTAAAGAAATTCTTGAACAATTTGATGTTACCGTATCCGAAACATCACAGCTAGTAGGTTCATTAGGGGACGTCAAAGGAATTTGTGCTTGGATTATCTTTATTGAAGAAAACAATCAAATTCGTGTTCGTCTACGCTCGAAAGGTCCCATTATCAATACATTAGCGATGCAACACAATGGTGGCGGTCATCCACTTGCTTCAGGTGCTTCCGCTTATTCTTGGACCGAAGTAGACGAAATCATTGGGAAGCTGCAGGAACTTTGCAGAAATTATTAAGCAGAGCTGAGGGATTGAAATGAACCTGATGTATCCGCAAATTATAACTGGTGCAGATTTATTGCGCGGAATAGTGAAACTAGATGAACTGGCTCCTCTTTTAAAAGAAAGAGGAGCTAGTTCCGCTGCTATCGTTAATAGTAAATTATTTGGTGTACGTTCATTTAGTACGATGCTATCGAAATATGGCATTCGCCCGGTAATCGGTCTATCTGTTAAGGTGTCGATTGCTGATGAAGATTTGCTAGTCTATATCTATGCGCAAAATCAAGAAGGTTTCTCTAATTTATTGAAAATCAGTAGTGCAATCTCTACGCGTGAAGAGGGTAATTTACCACTTTCTTGGTTACAGGCGTACAGGCAAAGTTGTTTTGTCGTTTGTGCGCTCACGCATGCATCTTGGACCAATCACCGAAACGTAGAAGTTCTTCAGCAACTAGCAGAGGATGTAAAACAATCGACGTTCATTGGGATCAGTCGTCCTGGTGGAGCGAGACATACTAAAGAAGATAATATAATCCAGCTAAGTGAAGAGTGTGAACTTTCCATTGTCGCTTGCCACGAAGCTCGCTTTTTACACGCAGATGATTTTCCTGCGTATGAAGTAGCCACGGCTATCCGCAAAGGGTATAAACTGAACGATTCAAAAAAACCAAAAAATCGTTTCCGACAAGCCTATTTACCGACACAAAAGACGTTTAGTGAATGGTTTGCAGATCATCCTGAATGGCTACAGAAGATGGCTGATTTATTGGATTCTTGTGAAGTGAAATTCGGGAAAGAACCGTTTCAACTACCGAAGTTTCCCGTGCAAGAAGGACAGACGCCGATTCGTTTATTGACCGAGAAATGTCAAGACGGTCTCGCGAAGCGTTTTCAATCAATGCCAATCGAATATGCAGAACGCTTACGCTATGAATTAACGATTATTGAACAGATGGGATTTACTGATTACTTTTTGATAGTAGAAGATTATGTACGCTATGCAAAAAGTCAGCAGATTTTAGTTGGTCCAGGGCGTGGGTCTTCTGCAGGGTCGTTAGTCGCGTTTGCTCTTGGTATTACAGAAGTAGACCCAATCCAATATGGCTTACTATTTGAGCGGTTTTTGAACCCTGAACGTGTAACAATGCCGGATATAGATATCGATTTTGCTGATAATCGACGGACGGAAGTAGTAAACTACGTAGCTGATACATACGGTAAACACTATGCAGCACAGATTATTACGTTCGGCACATTATCCACGAAGGCAGTGGCTAGAAACGTAGCTAGAGTACTTGACTTTACTCCAGAAGAAGTACGTTTTATGTCTTCTGAATTAAATAGTGGCCTATCATTTAGTGAAACTATCCGCCAATCAAAAAAACTTCAGGACTGGATGGCGGTGGATCCGCGTAGAGCACGTTGGAGAGAGGCAGCAGAACGTTTAGAAGATTTGCCAAGAAATGCATCCACTCACGCAGCGGGTGTCGTTCTTGCAGCGAATCCACTAGTCAACTATGTGCCGCTGCAAATTGGTACCGATGAAGTGTTTTTAACGCAATGGGCAATGAAAGATGTCGAAGAAGCAGGCTTGCTGAAAATGGACTTTTTAGGTTTGCGTAATTTGACATTGCTCGATAGAATTCGTTCCATGATTGAATATAACAACAAGCAACCCATCAACTTTGAAGAAATTCCACTTGATGATCAGAGGACCTATCGATTATTTAAAGCGGGGGACATGTCAGGCATTTTCCAATTTGAATCACCCGGTATGCGACGTGCGTTGCAGACTATTCAACCAGATAACTTTAAAGACCTATACTCTGTAAACGCTCTATATAGACCGGGACCAATGGAGTTTATTCCGCTGTATAGTCGGCGTAAAAATGGACAAGAACAGACGAATTACGATATACCTGAGTTACAGCCAATATTGGCAGAAACGTATGGTATCATCATTTATCAAGAACAAATCATGAAAATCGCTGTCGAAATTGCTGGTTTTACGATGTCGGAAGCAGATTTGCTACGTCGTGCGATTAGTAAGAAGAACCAGCAGGTGTTGGAACAAGAACGTCAACACTTTATTGCGGGTGCAACGAAAAAAGGATTTGACCATGTCAAAGCGAATAATGTCTATAACTTAATTGTGAAATTTGCAGATTATGGTTTTCCAAAGAGTCACGCAGTAGCTTATACATTGATTTCTTATCGTCTTGCCTTTTTTAAAGCGAATGAACCAAATATTTTTTACGCGGCCTATTTATCTTCTCTTTCAGGTAATAAAGAGAAGACGGTGGAGCTGATTCGTGAAATTAAAGCAAAAGGTATAGAGGTGTATCCTCCATCTGTGAAGAGTAGTCGTTATTCACATACCGTAGAAGGAAATGCGATACGCTTAGGATTAGGTGTGATTAAAGGTGTGACTTACCCTTTCTATCAACAATTAGCTGCAGCGAGAGGAAACTGGTCTTCGATGTTTGATATGGCCATTTCACTAGGTGCCAATCATTTTAATGAAAAATCGATGATTCCGTTAATTAAAGCAGGAGCATTAGACGAGTTCGGAGAAAAACGTTCTGTTCTTTTAGCCTCAGTGGATGCTGCCCATTCCCATGCGCTATACATAGGCAATGATGCATTCAGTGATCAATTTCAATTTAATTCCCGACCGAAATATACACCGGGTGGCGCGATGGATCAGATGACCCTGCTTAGCTTCGAGCGAGATGTTTTAGGTTTTTATCTATCCGAACATCCTGTGGAACAACTAAAACGTAATGTAATGGACCATATTCAGCCGATTGCATCATTAGTTAATTTACGCCAGGGTACGAAAGTGAAATGTATTGGATTAATCTTATCGGTCAAGCGGATACGTACAAAAAAAGGCGAAGCGATGGCGTTCTTTACACTTCAGGACGAGACAGAAGAAGTTTCGTGTACGGTGTTTCCGAAACAATATGCAAATTTCAGCAACTTGAATGAAAATGAATTCATTCAAGTGACAGGAAGTATTGAGTTTCGTAACCAATCATTGCAACTAATTATCGATAAGCTTGTGCCTGTAACTAGCTAACATAATTATAAAAATATAACTGAAAATATATCATGGTCAGTCATGGCGTAAATTGCAGAATGACTGACTATTTTCTACTTATTTGGAAAGCGAGCGTTCAGTCAGTTGAATAATTTTGAAAAAGAAATAACTTGAATTTTTATGTTTATGCTTTACGGAGTGCATTCTTTTTTGTATGCTAGTAGTCAGGTGGTCTGACCACTTTGCTGAACGAATGGAAAAGGAGTTCTCCAATGCAAAATTCACAATCGTCATCCAAGAGATTTTTGGATATTATCGTAGAGCTGCAATCGCTGATTAAAGAACAAGGGATTCAATACGGCGATAAACTGCCTTCCGAACGCCATTTAGCGGAGAAACTGCAGGTTAGCAGAACAGCGGTCCGTGAAGCATTGCGTAGCATGGAACTGCTTGGCTTGATTAAAACAAAGCGTGGAGAAGGTACGTTTCTATCCGATTTCAAAAAGCATCAATTAGTTGAAGTTCTCTCTACGTTCATCATGCAACAAGCACGATCCGTCCAGGACGTTGTGGAAACTAGAATGATCCACGAACGAGCAGCCATTACAGCAGTGACGCAACAACCAGAGCTGCTACTGTTGCCAGTATGGAAGGGTATGCAGAGCAAATTAACTGAAGAGGACGCAGTTTTCTTACGTGAAGATATGGTACGTGAAACAATCATTGCTACAGAAAATCGGCTATCGTTAAAAATTTGGTTTTTACTGAAACAATACAGTGGGGTTTCTTTCGATGTCGCTATCACAGAAAAAGAAGAAATAGCGATTGTAAGCGAGTTACTGGATGAAATGATGGCAGGTAATACAAAGCAGGCTTTAGCTTGCTATGAACAATGGATGAACAGAGTTGAGGGAGAAAGAAGGGAAATTGAATGAGTATCCGACAATTATTTAAAAAGAAATCTAAAGAAGAAAATCATACAATGACATCTGAAAAAAGTAAAAATGATGTACCTGAAGGAATTATGACTAAATGTCCGGAGTGTAAACACGTTATTTTAACAAAGGATCTTCAGAAGAATGGTAAAGTTTGTCCTTCTTGTCAACACCATTATAAAATGACAGCACAAGAACGGGTCGAGCATTTATTTGACGAGGATAGTTTTGAATCGATGGACGACCATTTGAAAACGGAAAACCCACTCGATTTTCCTGGGTATACAGAAAAAGTTCAAGCGGATGGTGAAGCGACTGGTTTAAACGAAGCGGTACTGACAGGAGTCGGTCGCATTCAAGGAAAACAAGTAGCCGTCGCTATTATGGATGCACATTTCCGTATGGGGTCTATGGGATCTGTTGTAGGTGAGAAAATCACTAGAGCTGTAGAAAAAGCAAGCCAATTAGGAATTCCTATGTTGATATTCTCCGCAAGTGGAGGGGCTAGGATGCAAGAAGGCGTTCTCAGTTTGATGCAAATGGCAAAAGTAAGCGTAGCATTAGAACGTCATGCTGAAAAAGGGCTGTTATATATTTCTATCATGACCTATCCAACGACAGGCGGTGTCTCGGCTAGTTTTGCCTCTGTTGGAGATATTAATCTAGCAGAACCAAAAGCACTTATTGGTTTCGCAGGTCGTCGTGTAATTGAGCAGACCGTACGGGAAAAACTGCCTGAGGATTTCCAAACAGCAGAATTTTTGCTGAGCCACGGACAAGTAGATGCAGTCGTTCACCGCAATGATTTGCCAGATATGCTGAATACAATCGTTAAGCTTCACGCGGGAAAGGAGATCAATCCAGTATGAGTAAAACACTAGCATTTGAAGAACCTATCGTGAAATTGCGTGAAAAGATTAATGAATTAGAAGAATATACGGCAATGAATGACGTAGACTTATCTTCTGAAATTAGTAACTTAAAAAATCGTTTGGCAAAGTTGGAAAAAGATATTTATGAAAGTATGGATCCGTGGGACCGCGTGCAAGTCGCTCGGCACCCTGCAAGACCGACTACGACAGATTATATTCAATACCTGTTCGAAGACTTTATCGAGTTCCATGGTGACCGCAACTTTGGTGATGATGAAGCGATCGTTGGCGGAATTGCATCTTTCGAGGAAATGCCGATTACGATCATTGGTCACCAGCGTGGTAAAGATACAAAAGAAAATGTTAGACGGAATTTCGGTATGCCCCATCCAGAAGGTTATCGCAAAGCACTTCGTTTAATGAAACAAGCAGAAAAGTTTCGTCGTCCAATTATTTGTTTCATTGATACGAAAGGTGCTTATCCTGGTAAAGCCGCAGAAGAGCGTGGACAAAGTGAAGCAATTGCGCGAAACCTAGTGGAGATGGCAGGATTAAAAGTTCCTGTAATTTCTATCGTAATTGGTGAAGGCGGAAGTGGTGGTGCGCTAGCATTAGGAGTGGCAAATCATGTTCATATGCTTGAAAACTCTACGTACTCCGTTATTTCTCCAGAAGGTGCTGCATCTATTTTATGGAAAGACCCATCGCTCTCTAAGCAGGCTGCAGAAGCGATGAAAATCACTGCACCTGATTTAAAGGGAATGAACATCATCGATGAAATCATTCCTGAAGTAATGGGTGGTGCACATCGGGATCCTAGCCGACAGGCAACGGAAATCCGTGATACATTACGTAGATCATTAAAAGTATTAGGCGAATTGACAACAGAAGAATTACTGGATAATCGCTATGAGAAATTCCGCACAATCGGCATATTTTCAGAATAAAAGATGCGGGAAACCGCATCTTTTCATCATTACATATGACGTTTTAACTGAAAGGAGTGGGTATCATGAAGAGAATTGCAGTATTAACTAGTGGTGGCGATGCACCCGGCATGAATGCGGCAATCCGTTCAGTTGTCAGAAAAGCGATTTTTGAAGGATTAGAAGTTTTAGGTGTATTTAACGGTTATCAAGGTTTGATTGATGGAAGGATTGAACAATTTCAGCTAGGGTCAGTCGGCGATATTATTCAGCGTGGAGGAACAATTTTACGTTCTGCTAGATGTCCTGAGTTTACGACAGAAGAAGGTCGTGATAAAGCGCTGAAACAAATTAAGCTACATGGAATAGAAGGCGTTGTCGTTATTGGTGGTGACGGTTCATTCCGTGGTGCTTATGAGTTAGTTAAGCTTGGCGTGCCATGTGTATGTGTCCCTGCTACGATCGATAATGATATAAATGGCACGGAGTTTACTATCGGTTTTGATACAGCTCTTAATACAGTAGTAGAAGCAATAGATAAAATTCGTGACACGGCGACTTCACACGAACGTTCATTTATTATTGAAGTAATGGGTCGCGATGCAGGCGACTTGGCATTGTGGTCAGGTCTGGGTGGCGGTGCAGAGTCGATTTTACTACCGGAGAAAGCGTTCGACGTGACATCTGTTATTGAGCGCATTAAGCAAAGTACCGGACGTGGAAAAAAACATAGTATTATCGTGTTAGCGGAAGGGATGATGTCCGCGCATGAACTAGCTGATATTCTTAAAAAAGAAGCTGGTGTGGATACGCGCGTGTCCATCTTAGGGCATATGCAAAGGGGAGGAACACCTTCGGCACGTGATCGTGTAATTGCCAGCCAATATGGTGCACGCGCTGTGGAATCATTAATTGAAGGAAAACAGAGTGTTGCCATTGGTATGAGAAATCATAAAGTGGTAGACTATAATTTAGAAGAAGTCTTTACGAAAAGAGAAAAGTTGGACTTGTCATTACTGGATTTGGCTCAAACTTTATCCATTTAATTTGTCACAGTCTATATGACACAGAGGAGCGATAAGTAGTGAGAAAGACGAAAATTGTCTGTACAATCGGCCCAGCAAGTGAATCTTATGAAACACTAGGGAAGCTGATTGACGCAGGGATGAATGTAGCACGATTAAACTTCTCCCATGGCACCCAAGATGAACATAAAGTACGAATTGAAAGAATTCGTGAAGTAGCAAAAGAAAAAGGCAAAGTCGTTGGGATTTTACTTGATACGAAGGGTCCTGAAATTCGTACGCATAAAATGGCAAACGGCCAAATTGAGTTAGTTAGAGGGCAATCCGTTGATATTTCAATGGAAGAAGTTCTAGGAACAGAAAAAGTCTTCTCAGTAACTTATGAAGAATTGATTAAAGATGTGGATCGCGGGTCATTCGTCTTGCTGGATGACGGATTGATTGAACTTGAAGTAACAGGCAAAGATCAAGAAAATGGTTTGATCCATACAAAAGTTATTAATGCAGGACCATTAAAAGACAATAAAGGTGTTAACGTACCGAATGTTTCGGTTCAGCTACCTGGAATTACCGATAAAGATAAAGAAGATATTTTATTTGGAATTGAACAAGGTGTAGATTTCATCGCGGCTTCATTCGTCCGTCGTGCAACAGATGTTATGGAAATCCGTGAATTGTTGGAGAAAAACAATGGCAACAAAATCCATATCGTACCGAAAATCGAAAACCAAGAAGGTGTTGATAACTTGGATGAGATTCTTCAATTATCAGATGGATTAATGGTTGCACGTGGGGATTTAGGCGTAGAAATTCCGGCTGAAGAAGTCCCTCTGGTGCAAAAAATGATGATAAGAAAATGTAATCAATATGGTAAGCCGGTTATTACCGCAACACAAATGTTGGATTCTATGCAAAGAAATCCCCGACCGACACGCGCGGAATCGAGTGATGTGGCAAACGCTATTTTAGATGGATCGGATGCAATCATGCTTTCTGGAGAAACAGCTGCAGGGTTATATCCAGTAGAATCAGTGGAAGTTATGTGTAAAATTGCATTATCTACAGAAGAGTCAATGGATTTCAAATCTGTAGTATCTACACGTTCTAGAGAAAAAGAAGGTAATTTAACAGAGGCTATTGGACAAGCGGCTGCTTACACGGCATTGAATCTTAATGTGAAAGCGATTTTAGCGCCAACAGAAAGTGGTCAAACTGCTGGAATGATCGCGAAATATAGACCAGGAGTTCCAATTATTGCGGTTACACGTTCTGAAGAGATTTGTAGTAAGTTAACATTGATTTGGGGTGTTTATCCGATTGTCGGGAAAAAGGCACTAGATATCGATGGGATTCTTCAAGAATCAGTTGAAGAAAGTGTTAAACATCAATATGTTACTCATGGTGATGTTGTAATTATTACAGCGGGTGTACCAGTAGGAAAAGCAGGTACGACTAACTTGATGAAATTGCACGTAATTGGTGATTTAATCGGACGCGGACAAGGTATTGGTAAAAACATTGCGTTCGGTAAAGCTAAAATCATTAGTTCCGCTAGAGAAGCATTATCCCTAGTGAACGAAGGTGATATCATCGTTACTCATGCAACGGATCGTGATATGTACGCGGCTCTTGAAAAATGTGGAGGTATCATTACAGAAACAGCCGGCTTGACTAGTCATGCAGCAATAGTTGGACTTAGTTTAGGTATTCCTGTAATCGTAGGTGTGGAAAATATTACCTCTGTAATTAAAAACGGCAGTGATATTACGATGGATGCAGCAACTGGCGTTATTTATAATGGTCATGCAAAAGTATTGTAAAACATATGGACCGCTATTCTCATAAAGAGAGGGCGGTCTTTTGGGGGTTTTTATATGAAATGGCTAGCGGCTCTTTTCATTATTGTTCCGACAGCTGAATTAGCACTACTAATGGTGTCGGGTAAAACGCTTGGGATCCTTCCCACAATTTTTATCATTATTGCGACGGGGATAGGTGGAGCTTATTTAGCAAAAAAACAAGGGCTACGAGCATGGCGAGATCTTCAATATCGTCTGGTAAATAAAGAGACACCGGGAAAAGCGCTTGTCGATAGTGTTTGCATATTATTTGGTGGGTTACTTCTATTAATGCCGGGATTTTTGACAGATTTAGTAGGTCTTTTATTGTTGTTTAGTGGCCCGCGTAAACTTCTATATCCGTTTATTGTAAAATGGCTTTATAATAAGATAAGAAGTGGTCAAATTCGTGTCATGTAAAAGTTGGATGTTCTTTTACTTTCAATGCAAGAAAAAGAAAAAATGGTAAAAATAAAACACCGTATAGACCGAACAAGTAAACAGCACAGGCAGTGATCAGAAATGAGTGGACCGTACGCAATTTAAAAGTATGCGCCCATAAATATGATTCGGTCATCTGTCGTGTAATAAGTAAAGTGATGTATAAAATTAACAGTCCGATGGCTAACTGTAAGTGATCTACGTAAAATGTAAACACAATCATTGGTAAAAATACAAGCCCGATGCCTAAAAAAGGTATACTATCTACTAATGAAATTAAAAATGCTTTTGTAAGGTAAGACTCGAAATTTAATAACCAGAATCCGATGCTCATAAGAATAAAGGTAACAAAAAATAACCGAAGTTGAACTGAGAAGAAATGACCCATCAAACGACTTGCCTTTGAAAATATACGCTTAGCGGCAGGTCTGAAGCTTTTGGGGAAATATACTAGAAACCAAAAACGATTCATTGCGCTTTCGCGTAAAGCGAAAAAAAACGCGATGATAAACATGAATGTACTAAACAATTGTTGGAAGATCTTTTGAATGAAACTGATGAATCCTTCTACTGCATCATGACTAGATTGAATGAAATTTTCCGCTACATCATTTATATTCCAGCCCTTTACATCTACCATCTCTAAAATTAAAATAAGCTGATCTTCTATCGTCCAAATAACAGAAATAAAGCCGTTTATCAGTAAGAATATAAACGCATATAACAGAAATGACAGCATGGCCATGACGACTAACGTTGCTAAAAATGCAGGTAGTCTAGTAAGTGAAATTAATGAATTTACTAGAGGAGCCGCAAAAAAAGCTAAAATTATTGCGAATCCAATAGGCGGAATTATGAGTATGAAAAGTACGATGGTTAACGCGGGTAACCATTGACGTGAGTAGGTTTGTAAACGTTTTGAGTCGATGGAGAACATGTATATTTGTCCATTCCTTTCGAATAAATATAAATAAAAATTGCCTTTACCATTCACAAAACCGTAAAAGTTGCTTATAATGAAATTTGTAAGCGTTTTTAGATAAAAATATAATTAGCAGTTGGCCGTCATTCTCACCTAGCTTCTGGGGGATGGCCAGACTGGGAAGAAGGAGAGAATATCATGACAGCAACAAAAGGATTGGAAGGTATCGTTGCAGCACAATCTCAAATCAGTTCAATAATCGATGACACTCTTACATATGTAGGTTATGGCATCGACGATCTGGCGGAAAATGCTAGTTTTGAAGAGGTTGTTTATCTTCTGTGGCATAAGCGTCTACCAAGTGTAAGCGAACTTGCTGAGCTAAAGCAGCAACTAGAAGATAATGCAGAAATTCCACAAGGTGTGATTGATCACTTCAAAACATATCCAATCGACAAAGTGCACCCAATGGCAGCACTTCGTACAGCAGTATCACTTCTAGGATTGTATGATGATAAAGCTGAAGATATGTCGCCAGAAGAAAATTATAATAAAGCAATTAAGCTTCAAGCTAAAGTTGCTACAGTTGTAACTGCTTTTACACGTATCAGAAAAGGTCAAGAGCCAGTAGCACCTAAAAAAGGTCTTAGCTATGCGGCAAACTTCCTTTACATGCTTTCTGGGGAAGAGCCTGCTGATATCGCTGAAGAAGCATTCAACAAAGCACTTGTATTACACGCAGACCACGAGTTGAACGCATCTACGTTCACTGCACGTGTTTGTGTGGCAACTCTCTCTGATATGTATTCAGGTGTAACTGCTGCAATTGGTGCTCTTAAAGGACCACTTCACGGTGGTGCAAACGAAGCAGTTATGAATATGCTAATGGAAATCGGTGACGAAGATAATGTCGAGCCGTATATTCGTGAAAAACTCGAGAATAAAGAAAAAATCATGGGCTTTGGTCACCGTGTATACCGTTCTGGCGATCCACGTGCAAAGCATTTACGTGAAATGTCTAAAAAGTTAACTGCTCTTCGTGGTGAAGAAAAGTACTACAAGATGTCTGAAAAAATCGAAGCAATTGTAACAGGCGAAAAGAAATTGCCGCCAAATGTTGATTTCTACTCCGCTTCGGTATATCATTCATTAGACATCGATCATGATATTTTCACACCTATTTTTGCTGTTTCTCGTTTCTCAGGATGGATTGCACATATTCTTGAGCAATACGAAAACAACCGCTTGATCCGTCCGCGTGCTGAGTACGTAGGACCAGGCATGCAGAAATATGTCCCAATCAATGAACGATAAAAACTAGTAAATTCGTGGGGCGGTATCTCGTATACCGGCCCACTGATTTTGAAATCAGGAGGATATCAATAATGGCTAATGATGGAAAGATTACAGTAACTAACGGTGTTTTAAACGTCCCAGATCACGCAACGATACCTTTCATTATAGGCGATGGAACTGGTCCAGATATCTGGAACGCAGCTTCACGAGTAATTGAAGCAGCTGTAGAAAAGGCTTATAACGGAGAAAAGAAAATTAATTGGCTTGAAGTTCTTGCGGGAGAAAAGGCATTCAATGAAACAGGCGATTGGCTTCCAAAAGAAACTCTTGATAAAATTGATGAGTATCTAATTGCGATTAAAGGACCTCTTACAACACCGATCGGTGGAGGATTCCGTTCATTGAACGTAGCTTTACGTCAAGAACTTGATCTATACACTTGCTTGCGTCCGGTTCGTTATTTCGAAGGAGTACCTTCACCCGTGAAACGCCCTGAGGATTGTGACATGGTTATTTTCCGTGAAAACACAGAAGATATCTATGCTGGAATCGAGTACCAAAAAGGTACTGACGAAGCGAAAAAATTAGTTAACTTCCTTCAAACAGAGCTTGGAGTTAAAAATATTCGTTTCCCTGAAACTTCAGGTCTAGGTATCAAACCTATTTCAGAAGATGGTACAAAGCGTATTGTACGTGCTGCTTTGAAGTATACAATCGAGGAAGGCCGTAAATCTTTAACGATTGTACACAAGGGGAACATTATGAAGTTCACAGAAGGCGCATTCGCAAGCTGGGCATACGAGTTAGCTGAAGAAGAATTCGGCGACAAAGTATTCACATGGAAAGAATACGACCGTATTAAAGATGCAGAAGGTACAGATGCTGCAAACAAAGCGCAGTCTGATGCGGAAGCTGCAGGCAAAATCATCGTTAAAGATGCAATTGCAGATATCTTCTTGCAACAAATTCTGACTCGTCCTAAAGAGTTCGATGTAGTAGTTACGATGAACTTGAATGGTGACTATATTTCAGATGCGCTAGCTGCACAAGTTGGCGGAATTGGAATCGCACCAGGAGCGAATATTAACTACGAAACTGGACATGCAATTTTCGAAGCGACACACGGTACTGCACCTAAATACGCTGGATTGGATAAAGTTAACCCTTCATCCGTACTTCTTTCAGGTGTTATGATGCTTGAGCACTTAGGTTGGAAAGAGGCTGCTAATCTAATCACTGCTTCTATTGAGAAAACTATTGCGTCTAAAGTTGTAACTTACGACTTTGCACGTCTAATGGACAATGCAACAGAAGTGAAAGCATCTGGATTTGCTGATGCGTTAATCGAAAATCTATAAGATTTAAGTTGGAGGGGGATTATTCCCCCTCTTTCTATTATACTGTTTTGGAAAAGGAGAGTTTTACATGTCATTGAAGCGCAAAAAAGTATCGGTTATCGGATCTGGTTTTACTGGAGCAACAACTGCATTTCTTTTAGCTCAAAAAGAACTTTGTGATGTCGTTATTGTTGATATTCCACCAATGGAAAATCCGACAAAAGGCAAAGCTTTGGACATGTTGGAAGCTGGACCAGTTCAGGGGTTCGATGCGAATATTATTGGTACTTCTAATTATGAAGATACAAAAGATTCGGATGTAGTCGTTATTACAGCGGGCATTGCGCGTAAACCAGGAATGAGCCGTGATGACTTAGTTCAAACGAATCAAAAAGTAATGAAGTCCGTAACAGCTGAAATCGTCAAGTATTCTCCAAATACAAAAATTATCGTATTAACAAATCCAGTAGATGCGATGACGTACACAGTATATAAAGAGTCAGGATTCCCGAAAGAGCGAGTCATTGGTCAGTCGGGAGTACTCGATACAGCGCGTTTCCGTACGTTTGTAGCGCAAGAGCTGAACCTTTCAGTGAAAGACGTAACAGGTTTCGTTCTAGGCGGTCACGGTGATGATATGGTGCCTTTGGTGCGCTATTCAACAGCGGGTGGAGTTCCCTTAGAGAACTTGATCTCTGCAAGTCGTTTAGAAGAAATCGTTGACCGTACACGTAAAGGTGGAGCTGAAATCGTCAACCTTTTAGGGAATGGTTCTGCTTACTATGCTCCTGCTGCTGCGTTGGTAGAAATGACTGAAGCAATCCTAAAAGATCAAAAACGTGTATTGCCATCTATCGCTTACCTTGAAGGTGAATATGGTATGGATGGAATTTATTTAGGCGTGCCTACAGTTTTAGGTGCGGGCGGTATTGAGAAAATCATAGAGCTTGAGTTAACTGACGACGAAAAAACTGGACTAGTAAAGTCTGCGGATTCGGTGCGCGCGGTAATGAATGTTCTTGCATAATGAATAAAAGCCGAAACGAGTAGCCGTGTGCTGCTCGTTTTTTATCGTCGCTCGATTTTTCATGAATTGATTGCTATAATTCATGTATTGAATAAAGATTCTGCATTTTTTAGATTTATCGAACATATATGAGGAGGGATTTTTTTGTTGAGAAGTAAACGGAAACAGATGGGTAAAGATATTTCAAAACTAGTGATAGGAGAGAAAATTAACCTTACGGAGAAAATAGAAGACAAGGACTTGATGCTCTATCTCGGGCTTACAAACGATGCGAATCCGCTGTATCTCCAGCATGACTATGCGGCTGAAACGATTTACGGACAACCAATTGTACCACCCATTATGCTCACGGGTATCGTAACTGCTGCGATTTCTAAACATTTACCGGGACCAGGCGCGCACATCATTAACCAGCAACTGCATTTTCCGAAGCCTGTTTTTCATTATGCAATTGTTGAATTTACATTAGAAATTACAAAGTTAGATTTCTCTACGAATCAAGTAACAATCCAAGTAGATGCAATCGATGAAGAAGGTGAGCGTGTAATGAGTGGGGAACTGGTTGTCAAAGCACCCGAAAAGACAGTCGCTGAAAAATTGTATCAAAAGGAAGTTACTGATGACAAATAAACAGAAGATTTTAATTGTAGAAGATGAACAATCGATACAAAAACTCTTGAAATTTACGCTAGAACAAGCAAATTATCATACGGTTCTTGCGAGTGATGGAGAACAAGCGATTCAACTCGTTTTGGACGAGTCACCTGATTTAATCATTTTGGATTTAATGTTGCCAAAAATAGATGGTATTGAAGTGTGTAAAATGTTGCGTAGACAAGATATTGAAACACCGATTATTATGTTGACCGCAAAAGGCGAAGAGATGGATAAAATCATAGGCCTGGAGATGGGTGCAGATGATTATATGACAAAGCCTTTTAGTCCACGTGAAGTTGCGGCACGCGTGAAAGCAGTCCTTCGACGTTCAGGTGAAAAAACTGCTCAAACAGAAGATGTATTAAAAACTGGACAACTGGTCGTATATCCTGAACGATTTGAAGTGTATCTAAACAAAATGCCATTAGAATTTACGCGCAAAGAGTTTGATTTACTTGTGTATTTTATGAGACATCTTAATCGGGTGCTTACACGCGATCAACTACTTCAGGCGGTATGGAATTATGATTTTGCAGGGGATACGAGAATCGTCGATGTTCATGTTAGTCATTTGCGAGATAAGATTGAAGAGAATACGAGAAAACCTCGTTATATTAAAACAATGAGAGGGGTCGGCTATAAGTTTGAGGGACAAAACTAAATGAAAAATTATTATTCAAGTTTACTAGCTGCTTCAGGAATTATTCTTTCTATCTTATTAATTGTGCTAGGAATTATCTTAGGGCAATTTTTTCATTTGTTTGCTGAAGATGTTGATCCAATTATTCAACAGACGTATTGGGTGTTTCTATTATTTACGCTCGTTTTAGTTTTTATTGTCATGATGGTTGTCATGGCGAAAATACTTCAACAGTATGTACAACCGATTGATCATTTTACAGAGGTCACTCATCAATTGGCGCAAGGTAACTACTTGGCGAGGGCGCAGATTGATGATGGTCGTATGAATCAGCAATTAACGATAGCAATTAATCAAATTGCACGGAATTTGCAGGAAAATTCCATTTTACGTGAGATGGAAGCAGAGCGCCTGAAGACGTTAGTTAGTAGTATTGGCAGTAGTCTTCTTATGTTTGGCCGGTCTGGTGCCGTCAATCTGGTAAATAAAGTGTTTGAAGAAACCTTTCATCGAAACGGTGAAGAGTTAATTGGCAGGACGTATAAGGATATTGGACTTCCTGAAGATATTGAAATTGAAATTGAGCAGGTTTTCTTAACTGAAGAAGTTCGTTCGTTTCAATCAAAGGTCTATTTAGGGAATGATATTTGTCATCTTGAAGTCTACGGAGCCCCAGTTATTGGAGAAAACGGCAATTGGCTAGGGATTGTAATTATTATGCATGATATTACAAAATTGATCCGATTGGAACAAGTACGTAAAGATTTCGTAGCGAATGTTTCGCATGAATTGAAAACACCAATTACATCTATCAAAGGATTTTCTGAAATGTTATTGGATGGCGCAGTGGAAGATCCTGTGATACAACGTGAATTTTATGAAATTATGTATAAAGAGAGTAATCGTTTACAGTTATTGATTGAAGATTTACTACGCTTATCCAGTATGGAACGAGGAAGTTTTGAAATCGTTAGTACGCGTGTAGATTTAATCGATATCGTACAGCAATCACTACAAATTGTCAGAGCCAAACTTCAAGAGAAAAACATGGAAGTAATGCTAAATATGCCAGAACACATGATAATTTCTGCAGACCATGACCGTTTGGTACAAGTGATGGTGAACTTATTACACAATGCTATTGCGTATTCCCATGAAGAAACGCTCATAACAGTCGCAGTTGAGAAAGTAAAAGATGCTGTTCATATTACTGTCAGCGATCAAGGGATTGGTATTATGCCAAATGAGTTGCCAAGATTATTTGAACGCTTTTATCGCATTGATCGTGCCAGGAGTAGAGAATCAGGTGGGACAGGTCTTGGTTTAGCTATTGTTAAACATATTGTAGAAGCACATCATGGTACAGTTACAGTTGAAAGTAAAGTAGGGGATGGAACAGCCTTTCATGTTCAACTGCCGGGGGATGAGGAATAAATATTTGAAACTTAATTGCCTCCTGCTACGTAGAGTAACTATACATATGAAAAGGGAGGAACAACTATGGGGACAAAAAGGATCCTGGTGACGCTAGGACTAGCGATCGCGGGATTATTACTTTTATTGATTGCTTTCACGACTTGGTACACTGTTGATGAATCCGAACAAGCTGTTGTAATTTCATTCGGACAGGCGGGCGCACCAATTACTGATTCCGGTCTGCACTTTAAATTGCCTTGGCCTATCCAAAAGGCGGAAATCTTATCGAAGGAAACGTACAGTATTCATTTCGGTTATAAACAAGATAAAACTGGAGAGATTGTCGATAAGGAAACAAAAATGATCACAGGGGACGAATATATTGTGCTCACCGATCTAACCGTCCAGTGGCGAATTGTAGATCCAAAAAAATATTTATTTAACGCGGAAGAGCCGATTGAAATTTTACGTGACGCGGCTTCGGCCTCTATCCGTTCTGTTATCGGAAGCTCAACGATTGATGCGGCTTTAACAGATGGAAAAGCAGAAATCGAGGCGAAAACACGTGATTTATTAACTAACTTAGTAGAGAAGTACGATGTAGGAATTGCTGTCCAAGGCGTTAAATTACAAGACGTGGAATTGCCAAATTCAGAAGTACGTGCGGCGTTTACAGCTGTAACGGATGCGCGTGAAACGAAAAACACGAAAATTAACGAAGCAAAAAAGTATGAAAACAAAAAGAAAAATGAGGCAATCGGTGAACGTGATGCAATCAAATCACAAGCACAAGGGAGAAAAACCGCTCGTATAGAACAAGCTCGTGGAGATGTAGCGTTATTCAGCGATTTGTATGCGGAATATGCGAAAAACAAAGAGATTACTAGAGAGCGTTTAATCTTGGAGACGCTTGAACAAGTTTTACCTAAAGCCAATCTTTACATCATGAATGATAGTGGAGAGACGATGAAGTATTTACCGATTCAGCAACTGCAGAAAACACAGACTAAAGATTCAACGGAAACGGAAAAGTCTACTGAGAAAGGAGAGAAAGCTTCATGAGTAATGAACAGAATCCTTTCAAAAAGATAGAGGAAGCATTGAAGAAGATGGGTGAAACAGAACAACAAAAACAAAAGAAAGATACGGAGAAAGCAGCGGGGCCGGAATCGAAAGTTTACCCTATCAAACCTAAGCGGACAATCGATGTGAAACGCTATACGAAGTTAATCATCACACTGACGGTAGCATTCGCAATCATTGTAATTTTATTGTCCAATTTATTCATCGTGAAGGAAAACGAATACCGAGTCGTTCGTCAATTCGGGGAAATTACGCGAATTGTTCAGGAACCGGGAATTAATATAAAAATTCCATTTATCCAAAGTATTTCAACGCTACCTAGAAATCAAATGACGTATAACGTATCGGAAGCGGAAATTACTACTAAAGACAAGAAACGAATTACTATTGATAATTATGCAGTATGGCGGATTACAGATCCAGCGAAAATGATTTCCAATGCCCGAAACATTGTCAATGCGGAAGCGCGTATGGAAGAATTTATCTATTCAGTTGTCCGGAATGAAATGGGGCAGTTGAACTACGTAGATGTTGTAAATGATGAAAATTCTTCTCGCGGTAGCTTAAATGATCGTGTAACGGAAAAAGTGAATACCTTCTTAGATGATGGGAATTATGGAATCGAAGTAGTGGATGTTCGTATGAAGCGTATCGATTTACCACAAGAAAATGAACAATCTATCTACACACGAATGATTTCCGAACGTCAATCGACAGCGCAATCCTATTTGTCAGAAGGGGATGCGGAAAAACGTAAGATTGAAGCGGAAACAGATCGTGAAGTACAAGAGATGCTAGCCAAAGCGAAAAAGGAAGCTGCGCTCGTCACAGCACAAGGTGAGGCTGAAGCTGCTAAGATTTACAACAATGCATTTGCTAAAGATCCAGAGTTCTATAAGCTGTACAGAACGCTACAGTCGTATTCTAAAGTAGTGGATGACGAAACAATGATCATCCTTCCAGCAGATTCACCATATGCCAAGCTATTAACAGGTTCGTTACAATAATTAAAAGTGCGCCATTTTCCCTTCTAGTTGCCTACATGGTAAACTATAAAGGAAAATGGTTTTTTAATTTATATAAAAGAGGAAAGTGCAGTGCAGACCCTACAGACGTTGGATGACGTACAATAATGACGTTCTATGCCTGTACTGAATGTCTGAAACGACCCGAGAGCGCTGCGATTGTAGCTAGATATTACAAATGCTTATATGTGTTATAAAGGAGTGGAATGGATTTTGACGAAAAAGAAAATTGTTTTACTTGACGGTAATAGCTTAGCGTATCGAGCATTCTTTGCTTTGCCATTACTGACAAATGATAAAGGGATTCACACAAATGCGGTTTATGGGTTTACAATGATGCTCGAAAATATTTTGACCAATGAAAAACCAACGCATGTGCTAGTTGCGTGGGATGCAGGGAAGACGACATTCCGTCATAGTACATTTACAGAATATAAAGGCGGGCGTCAAAAAACGCCACCTGAACTATCAGAGCAATTCCCTTATATTCGTAAATTGGTTGAAGCATTCGGTATTACACAATACGAACTCGATCAGTATGAAGCGGATGATATCATCGGCACATTGAGCAGAAAATCTAGCGAGGAAAACGCGCAAGTAGTTGTAATTTCAGGAGATAAGGACTTAACGCAACTCGCGAACGAACAAACGACAGTGTGTATTACAAGAAAAGGGATTACGGATCTTGAAATATACACGCCGGAACACATTGCGGAAAAATACGGTATCGCTCCATTACAAATTATTGATATGAAGGGGTTAATGGGTGATGCTTCGGACAACATTCCAGGTGTACCCGGTATTGGTGAGAAGACCGCGCTGAAACTATTGAAGGAATATGGTTCAGTAGAAAAAGTGTATGAATCGATTGATCAGATTACGGCTAAGAAAATGAAAGAAAACTTAGTGACGAATAAAGAACAGGCATTTATGAGTAAGCAATTAGCAACGATTGAAGTACACGCGCCAGTGGAAGTTGTCGTGAATGATATAGAGTATGCTGGTAAAAATGAAGAAGATGTTATTCAATTGTATAAAGACTTACAGTTTAACTCGCTTTTAGAGAAGTTAGATGTACCGGTGGAAGTACAACCACTTGAAGAGATTGAAGTTCAGGTGATAGAAGAAGTGACGGCTGATTTATTGACAGATAGGATGTCACTGCATGTGGAGCTTGATGGTGATAATTATTTATCCGCAGATATTTTGGGGATAGGCTTATCAAATGATGATCACACATATTTTATCTCTACAGAAACAGCGAAGTCTGCTGACGTGTTGAAAGAGTGGCTAGCTAATCATACGACAGTAAAATATGCATCTGATTCCAAATCTGCTTTTGCAGCGATTGCGAGAATGGATATGGAACTTAATGGTGCCGATTTTGATTTGATGCTGGCGGCGTATATCGTCAATCCTTCGTTCTCTACAGGAGAAGTATCAGAAATTGCACGTTCATTTGGTTATCACGGTGTGAAAAGTGATGAAGTAGTTTACGGTAAAGGAGCGAAACGTTCGCTTCCTACTTCAGACGTATTGGCGGATCATGTAGGGCGTAAAGCCCATGCGGTATGGGAATTACAACCGATTGTTACTAAACAGCTAGAAGAGAATGAACAACAAGAATTGTTTCATAAACTCGAATTACCGTTAGCAAAAATATTAGGCAAGATGGAAGTAGCCGGAGTGAAGACTGATTTAGATGTACTTCAAACAATCGGGAAACAGTTAACAGAACGACTAGAATTGATTGAAAAAGATATTTATGAAATGGCCGGTGAGACATTTAATATTAATTCACCGAAGCAGTTAGGAGTCATTTTATTTGAGAAAATTGGTCTAACGCCTATTAAGAAGACAAAAACGGGTTACTCAACGGCTGCGGATGTTCTAGAAAAGCTTGAAAGCGAGCATGAAATCATTCGTTATATTCTATTGTATCGCCAGCTTGGAAAGTTAAATTCTACGTATATTGATGGATTATCAAAAGAAATTCATGAAGATGGTAAAATCCATACTCGATTCCAACAAGCCTTGACGCAAACCGGGCGTTTAAGCTCGATTAATCCGAACTTGCAAAACATTCCGATCCGTTTAGAAGAAGGACGTAAAATACGTGCGGCGTTCATTCCGTCCGAAGCGGAATGGATTATGTTTGCGGCAGACTACTCTCAAATTGAATTACGTGTGCTGGCACATATTTCTCAAGATGAAAAACTAATAGAAGCATTCCGTCAAGGGGCGGATATCCACACGAAGACAGCGATGGATGTCTTTGGTGTTACGGAAGATGAAGTAGATAGCAATATGCGCCGTGCAGCTAAAGCTGTAAACTTTGGAATTGTCTACGGTATTAGTGATTATGGTTTATCGCAAAGCTTGAATATTACGCGAAAAGAAGCGGGGGAATTCATTGATACGTATTTGGCAAGTTTCCCAGGCGTTAAAAAATATATGGATGATAGCATTATCGATGCCAAACAAAAGGGCTATGTCACGACATTGCTCAATCGCCGTCGGTACTTACCTGACATTACAAGTTCGAACTTTAATTTGCGCGGCTTTGCCGAACGTACAGCGATGAATACGCCTATTCAAGGAACGGCTGCAGATATCATTAAACAAGCGATGATTGACATGGATGCGCGACTTGCGAAAGAAAACTTACAAGCACGTATGCTATTGCAAGTACATGATGAATTGATTTTCGAAGCACCTGTAGAAGAATTAGAAAAATTAAAAGAAATCGTACCGGAAGTTATGGAACAAACGATTCAATTAGACGTGCCGTTAAAAGTCGATTGGAATTATGGCAAGTCCTGGTACGAAACGAAGTGAGCGATGATACATGCCAGAACTACCTGAAGTAGAAGGAGTGGTGCGAGATCTTGCACCACTTGTAGAAGGACGTACGATTAAAAAACTATCTGTGTCAGATACCGTCGTGACGTCTAAATTAGCTGGAAAAGAAACGATTATTAAAGGGAAAACGGTAGATGACTTTCTTCAAGGTATGGAGAAAATGAAAATTTCTAAGATTGTTCGCCGCAGTAAATATATTTATTTTCATTTGCAAAAAGGGGATCAACCACATTTGCTTGTCAGCCATTTAGGAATGACAGGCGCGTGGTTTGTCGTAGGTTCTCCGGATGAAATCACGGAAGAGAAGTTTCGTAAGCATGCGCATATATTTTTGGAGATGGAAGATGGCGGATTACTTGTTTATTCGGATATTCGTAGATTCGGGGAAATGCGTTTATTGAAGTCAGAAGAAGATTTTCCGCCGTTACTTGAGATGGCTCCGGAACCATTCTCAGATCAAGCGCTAAATCATTTTCTTGAAATGGCGCAATCTCCGAAGTATAAAGGCAAAGCGATAAAAGAAGTAATTATGGATGGCAAAGTCATTTCTGGTTGCGGTAATATTTATGCAACGGAAGCTTTGTTTCATATGAAAATTCATCCAGCGCGTACCGCTGAAAGAATTAGCAGGAAACGAAAAATCCTATTATTTCAAGAAATCGTCCGTGTGTTACAGGAAAGTATTGATGCAGGTGGTAGTACCATTTCAGATTATCGTTCAGTTAACGGGAACGCAGGAACGATGCAAGACCGTTTACATATGTACGGTAAAAAAGTCTGCACATGTTGCGGGAAACTAACAAAAAGTAAGCAAATTGCAGGTAGAACATCTGTCTATTGCCCTGCTTGCCAAAAATGAGGAGTGAAAACATGATCATTGGATTGACCGGCAGTATCGCAAGTGGCAAAAGTACAGTAGCTACTATGTTGCGTGAAAAAGGTTACCCTATTGTTGATGCGGATGTCATCGCGCGCCAAGTAGTGGAACCTGGTAGCCCACTGCTTTTTGAGATTAAAGAAGTGTTTGGAGATTCAGTCATAGAAGAAAATGGATCCCTTCATCGCGAAAACTTGGGTGCGATCATCTTCAATGACGAAACTAAACGTCGCCAACTAAATGAACTCATGCATCCTGTTATAAGAATTCAGATGGTAAGTCAAAAAGAACAGTATTTAGAGCAAGAATACCAGACCGTTATTATGGATATTCCTTTACTATTTGAAAGTAAGTTACACTCTTATGTTGACAAAATACTAGTTGTTTCCGTCACTAAAGAAGTACAAAAGCAACGGTTGATCGCTAGAAATGAATTAACCGAACAAGAAGCAGACGCACGAATCGCTTCGCAACTAGATATGAATAGTAAAGAACAAGGTGCAGACGCGGTTATCCATAATAATGGAACGATGGAAGAAACTGAAAAACAATTAGTAGAAATCCTTGAGATGTGGCAAGCATTTCCTCGTTAACAACTCTTGTAGCGACCGATTTCGACAGTTATAGCTAATTTATGTCATCAGAATGATAAAAGTACAAAAAAGATTAGTAATAGTGTTGGCTTAATTGAAATATGTGTTATACTAATCAACGATTAAACATAAAAAGTATAACATACATGCAGGAGGATCCCTTACATGACTACTACAATTGCGATTAACGGACTCGGCCGTATTGGACGGATGGTATTCCGTCAGATTATCAAAGAAAACGATGTTAATTTAGTTGCGGTAAACGCAACGTATCCAGCAGAAACTATTGCACACTTATTAAAATATGACTCAACTCATGGCGTTTTTGATGGCGATATTCAAACAGAAGAAGACGCAATTATCGTAGACGGTAAACGTGTTCAACTTATTACACAACGTGATCCATCTAAACTACCATGGAAAGAACTTGGCGTTGATATTGTAATCGAATCAACAGGAGTTTTCAATTCACGTGAGAAAGCAGCACTTCACTTAGAATCAGGCGCAAAGAAAGTAATCTTAACAGCTCCAGGTAAAAATGAAGATGTTACAGTCGTTCTAGGTGTTAACGATGATAAGCTAGACATTGACAAACATAGCGTTATTTCTAATGCTAGCTGTACAACAAACTGCTTAGCGCCAGTAGCAAAAGTATTGAACGATGAGTTCGGTATTGTAAATGGTCTAATGACGACGGTCCATGCTTACACGAATGACCAGAAAAACTTGGATAATCCGCATAAAGATTTGCGTCGTGCGCGTTCTTGTGGTGAATCGATTATTCCAACTTCAACGGGTGCTGCAAAAGCATTGGCATTAGTACTGCCTGAACTAGAAGGAAAGATTCATGGTTTGGCATTACGTATTCCAACACCGAACGTTTCTCTAGTAGATTTAGTTGTCGATGTAGAAAAAGATGTAACTGTTGAAGAAGTAAATAACGCATTCCAAAAAGCCGCAAACGGTCCTTTAAAAGGAATTGTTCGTTTTACGACGGAACCACTTGTTTCGATTGACTTCAACACGACAACTGAATCTGCAACAGTTGATGGTCTTTCCACAATCGTTATGGGTGATCGCAAAATCAAGGTACTTGCTTGGTATGACAATGAATGGGGCTATTCAGCTCGCGTAGTTGAGTTGACTCAAAAAGTAGCAGCAGCTTTGAACAATAAAGTAACTTCTTAATGTAAAAAACACTTCACTTTAACGGGTGAAGTGTTTTTCGTTGTCGCGATGTTGTTGTATAGCTAGATTCTGTTATAATGAAAGGTACCAATGAAAATGCGGAGGAACTGACTATGTTATGTCCAGCTTGTCACTACAATGGAACACGTGTTATCGATTCACGCCCAGCGGAAGAAAACCGTTCAATTCGAAGAAGACGCGAATGTGAAAAATGTAGCTATCGTTTCACGACGTTTGAAAAAGTGGAACATTCTCCGTTAATCGTCGTTAAGAAAGATACGACACGCGAGGAGTTTAACGGTGAAAAGTTACTTCGTGGTTTGATTCGCGCTTGTGAAAAGCGAGCAGTGCCTATTGAAAAATTGAAAGATATTGTCATTTCGATTGAAAAAGAACTCAGAAGTTCAGGAATCGTCGAAATAGACTCTGATCAAGTCGGCGAAATGGTAATGAAGAGATTAGTCGATGTCGATGAAGTCGCTTACGTTCGGTTTGCTTCAGTTTATCGACAGTATAAAGATATCACGGTGTTTATAGATGAATTAAAACAGTTACAAAGTAGAAAAGATCAACAAGAGTAAGGCGTATTGCCAGAAGGGAAGGCGTTTATGATGCTATATACAGAATTGCAGCCGGTCGATTCCTTTCAGGTGAAATTAACGCATCCATTTTCATCCTATGATCGACAAATGCTTACATTGTTTTACCAGCCTCTAATTGGTTCAGAAGCTATAAGTCTGTTTTTGACTTTATGGACAGATGCAGAAAATGTGGAGCCTCAAGAGCACTCGCACTACTATTTGATGAATATTTTATCCTTTGCCCTACAGCCAATTTTTGAAGCGCGGATTACATTAGAGGCGATTGGGCTGTTACGGACATATAAAAAGAAAGAAATTGGGGAGAAGCGATCATTTGTCTATGAACTACTGCCTCCTTTGGACGCCCCTTCTTTTTTTAGCGACCCTTTATTATCTACGTTTTTGTTCAGCAAAATTGGCGAACAGCCCTATCGTCAATTGCGTAGACGTTTCTTAGATGAACGGATTTCGAAAGAGGAGTACCAAGAAGTTTCTCGAACGTTTTTGGACGTGTTTCAACCGGCTAGAGCAGATTTAGCAACGGAACTGACGGCTGGTGTGGATTTTTATGGAAAAACGGCGGCGCCGGGTGTGCCATTTGATATGCATGAATTTAATTTTGATTTATTTTATGATGGACTATCTGAGCAGATGATACCAAAGTCATCAGTTCGTGTGATTCCCCAGGAAATAATCGCTAAACTGTCATTTTTATATACGCTCTCTCCTCTTGATATGCAAAAAGTCATGATGATCGCGATGGATGAAAATCTACAAGTGACTGAAGAACGCGTACGGAAAGCTGCTTCAGAATTCTATAAAATGAATCGTTCGCCACAACCACCGAAATTACAACCAGCTTTCAAAATGCCTGAGGCAAAAGAAGCGCCAAAAGAAAACATGAGTCGCGATGAGGAATTAATCTTTTATTTAGAAAACACACCACCAAAAGATATGTTGCGAAAAATTAGCGGTAAAGAACCGTTTACTGTAGATATTCAACTTGCTGAACGTCTAATAACTCTTCACCAATTCCCAGTCGGTGTCGTCAATGTGCTACTTCAATATGTGATGCTACGGAATGATGGGAAAATCACAAATAGCTTTGCAGAACGAATCGCCTCTCACTGGGCTAATAAAAAAGTAAATGATGCCAAGACGGCTTTGAAATTATCTCGCGAAGAACATGATCAATACATGAAGTGGCTAAAAGAAGGAAAACAATCCACTCCGAAAAAACGTAAACCGACTAGAGAAGAAAAAGTACCGGAATGGTTTGCTAATCGCAAGGAAAAGACAAAGAAATCGGATACGCCATCGGATTTCAATGTTGAAGAAGAACGTAAAAAGTTACTAAAAGAATTAGGGATAGAGGAGAATGAGGTGAAATAAGATGGAACGAATTGGAGATGCTATGAAACGAGTGGTCAATGCTCCTTCGTTAGCCCAAAAGTATGAAGAACTTCGAAAAGAAGTCGTTGAAGATCCAACAATTCAGCAATTTATTAGTGACCATTCAGATGAAGTCAATACTGAAGTCGTCAACCGCAGCCTCGGGAAGCTGTATGAATTTAAAACGGCATCCCATGCCTGTGTTCGTTGTCCTAACATAGAAGGTTGCATCAATGTAATGAAAGGTTTTGAGCCTAAATTAGTCATTGCACAGCGACTAATCGATTTAGATTATGTCATTTGCCCAACAAAACAACTAGAGGACGAGCGCCGAAATGTATCAAAAATGGTTAATAGTATGTATATGCCAAAAGAAGTGATGGAAGCTCGTTTATCAAATGTAGACTTTTTATCAGAAGACAGCCGTGTAATGGTCATGAGGGCGGCTAAAGATTACCTAAACCAAATAGACTCCACAGGAAAAATACCTGAACGCGGATTTTATTTGTACGGGAATTTTGGCATCGGTAAATCTTTCATTTTAGGTGCCTTAGCAAATGAACTCGCTGCGAGACAAGTGCGAACAGTCGTTGTTTACGTACCAGAGTTCTTACGTGAAATGAAACAGTCTATTCAAAACCAAACGTTAGATGAAAAGGTCGAATTTGTCAAAAAAGCACCCGTCCTCATGCTCGACGACATCGGTGCAGAAACAATGTCTACGTGGACGAGAGACGAAGTACTAGGTACTATTCTGCAATATCGCATGGCTGAAAAACTACCTGTCTTCTTCACGTCAAACTTTAACTACAACGAGCTAGAACATCACCTAACTACGAGTCAGCGCGGAGAAAATGAACCAATCAAAGCTGCACGAGTCATGGAAAGAATTCGCATGGTCAGCCAACCTTTCAAACTAGGCGGTCAAAACTGGCGAGATTAATAGCTGGAATCGTGACATGCGTCTAACTGGACAGTTTTGAATGTATTTAATATTTACAAGAGGAAATAGTTATGCTAATTACCTAAATTGAAATAGTGGTTTAGCATTTGCTTATGTGCAACATGAATAACTCTCCTTACTAGCGAAGGCGCAACTGCGGGGTCGGCCGAAGCATTGATAGGTGGCTAACCTATTCTATAAAGTGTGCTGTCGAAGAGTCGAGCAACGACATAAGAAAAGTAGTAATTGTTTGGTTCTTCTTTATGCAATTATAAGAAAATAATAATATAAACTTGCAATTCCGCCAAAAATTTTCTATACTATTACTCAGTTAAGCATAAATAATTTCTCAAAATGCATCGAAGAGGACAATAATTTATTTCGAACCTTTCAGAGAGCAGGGGCACGGCTGAAACCCTTGTAGGCAAAAATGAATTTACCACCTCCAAGCAGCATCAGCGAACTTTAGTAGCTGATGACGGTAACGGCCCGTTAGCCGATCGAAAGCTTCGTCTATCCGAAAGGACAGAAGGAAGAAGGGTGGAACCACGAGCTCAAGCCTCGTCCCTTTAGGGATGAGGTTTTTTTGTGTCCAAAAATAGAAAGGAAGTCATACAAATGGTAGAAAATATTCATTTAACATTTCCAGATGGAGCAGTAAAGGAATTTGCAAACGGTACAACAACGGAAGAAATTGCAGGCTCCATCAGTCCTGGATTGCGTAAAAGTGCATTAGCAGGGAAAATTGGGAATCAATTAATCGATTTGAAAACACCGATTCATGAAGATGGAGAGATTAGCATCGTGACGCCTAATTCAGAAGAAGCGTTAGAAATTCTTCGTCATAGTACAGCTCACCTTTTAGCGCAAGCTGTTAAACGTAAATTCCCAGATGCAAAACTTGGAATTGGTCCGACTATCGAAAATGGATTTTATTATGATATTGATTCACCTACGCCTATTACAGCGGAAGATCTTCCTGAAATAGAAAAAGAAATGAAACGTATTATTGGAGAAAACTTACCAGTTATCCGTCATGATGTTTCTCGTGAAGAAGCACAAAGACGCTTTGAAGAAATTGACGATGAATATAAACTGGAACTTCTTGAAGCAATTCCTGAAGGCGAACAAGTTTCAATCTATGAACAAGGTGAATTTTTCGATCTATGTCGTGGAATTCACGTTCCTGCTACAGGTAAGTTGAAAGAATTCAAACTGCTAAGTATTGCGGGTGCTTACTGGAGAGGTAATTCAGATAATAAAATGCTTCAACGTATCTATGGAACAGCTTTCTTCAAAAAAGATGAACTGAAGGAACATTTACGTTTACTTGAAGAAGCGAAAGAACGTGATCACCGTAAAATCGGTAAAGAACTTAATCTATTCACAAACTCCCAAAAAGTTGGACAAGGTTTACCTTTATGGTTACCAAAAGGTGCTACAATCCGTCGTGTAGTAGAACGTTATATCGTGGATAAAGAAGAAAGACTTGGCTATCAACACGTCTATACACCTGTTCTCGGAAGCGTTGAGTTATATAAAACGTCTGGCCATTGGGACCACTACCAAGACGGAATGTTCCCAGCGATGAGCATGGATAACGAAGATTTAGTGTTACGTCCGATGAACTGCCCGCATCATATGATGATTTATAAAAATGGTATTCATTCGTATCGTAATCTGCCACTTCGTCTTGCGGAGCTTGGCACAATGCACCGCTATGAAATGTCAGGAGCACTATCAGGATTGCAACGAGTACGAGGTATGACATTAAATGACGCGCATATTTTCGTTCGTCCTGACCAAATTAAAGATGAACTGAAGCGAGTAATTTTGCTAATCGTCGAAGTGTATAAAGATTTCAACATCAAAGATTATTCATTCCGTCTTTCTTATCGTGATCCTGCGGATACAAAGAAATATTTCGATGATGATGAAATGTGGGAACGAGCACAGTCTATGTTAAAAGAAGCGATGGACGAGCTAGGTCTTCCTTATACAGAAGAAGAGGGAGAAGCGGCATTTTACGGACCGAAGCTTGACGTGCAGGTGAAAACGGCAATAGGTATGGAAGAAACACTATCTACTGCACAACTCGATTTCTTGTTGCCTGAACGTTTTGACCTCACGTATATCGGAGAAGATGGAAAGCAACATCGTCCAGTCGTTATCCATCGTGGTGTCGTATCGACAATGGAACGTTTTGTTGCATTCTTGATTGAAGAGTATAAAGGAGCATTCCCGACGTGGTTAGCACCTATTCAAGTGGAAGTCATTCCCGTTTCGCCAGAAGTGCATTTTGATTATGCGGAAGAGGTAAGAGAGAAATTGACATTAGCTGGATTCCGTGTGGATGTTGATAGTCGGGAAGAAAAAATCGGCTATAAGATTCGTGAAGCACAAGTTCAAAAGGTTCCATATATGTTAGTGCTTGGTGATCGTGAGTTGGAGTCTGGCGAAGTTAACGTTCGTAAGTACGGTGAACAAAAATCCGAAAGTATGTCATTTGACGCGTTCCTTGAGATGCTTCAAGAAGATGTGAAGAAGTAAGATCAGTTTTATACTATTGAAACGGCACTTGTGGTACTTATCTGCAAGTGCCGTTTTGCCTTCAATTTTGTGTATAGAGTAGTTTGATTGGGTCCTTTATATGGTAAAAATACTTATTGTCGGATCGTATCTCGACTCATTTGCAATACTGAAGTTTGTAAAGGTCGGCTTTCTATCATCGCTTCGGCACGTGGGGGATTGCCTCCCGCCAGGAGCCAACAAGCGAAGGTCGCGCTAGTTGTCTCCTGGCTTCGGCTGACCCCGCAGTTGTGCCTTCGCTTTTTGAGTTTAGGGTAGATTGGATAGGCTTCTGTACGTAGTAAAACCATTTTGTGTAGGATCGCAGCTCGACTTAATTCCGATTCTGAAGTCAGTAAAGGTCAGTTTCCTATCATCGCTACGGCACGTGGGGGATTGCCTCCCGCCAGGAGCCAACAAGCGAAGGTCGCGCTAGTTGTCTCCCGGCTTCGGCCGACCCCGCAGTTGTGCCTTCGCTAATGAGTATAGTGTAGTTTTGGTAGTCATTGGTACTTAGTAAAATTCACTATTAGTCTTTAAAGTACTATGATACTTACTGGTCCTCACAAAACGCAGGCGCCTTACAAGCGGTAGGCGGAGCGATAAGACGGATAGGTGCTCTTCCTATCTGGCTTATTGCGGGAGCCATCCGCCAGCGCCGAAGTGAGTACAGAGACGACTACTTCACTACTTTAAGAAGCGGATTGAAGTGGTTAGAAGTTACCGAATCCCTAACTAACTCATCGCAGGAGCCATCCGCCAGTGCCGCAGTGGGTCCGGGGAAGAGATGCTCATAACTTAAATGCATATTTTAAAATTTATACTTGCCAAAAATTTGATGATAGGCTATACTAAGAAAGTTGAAATGATGTAAACGTTATACAGTGTATCCAACAACCAGCTTAAACCAAGTTGTTGACACTCACTTCTATGTATGATAAAGTAAATAAGGTTAAATGAATACAGTTTGTGGTATAAGAAGAGGCTACCCGCTTCTCACCTGATCGACGCAATGAAGTTGTTGACAGGTTGGCACATAAGTTAATTACTATGCATATTTTGCATGGATTACTTACGCGGGTAGACAAATAACATTTGTCTACTTTTTTTATTTCGTAAAATGAATGGACCTATGGGACCCTAAAGTCGAAGTTTTCGATATACCCAAAATGTGTATTCACGAGACAATATTCGGAGGTGGATTACTATTAGCAAAGACATGTACGTAAATGACGGTATCCGAGCACGTGAGCTACGCTTAATTGATCACAATGGCGAGCAACTCGGTATCAAAACACGTAATGAAGCTTTAGAAATTGCTGCTCGAGTGAACCTGGACCTTGTTCTTGTTGCTCCACAAGCGAAGCCCCCAGTAGCTCGTGTTATGGACTATGGAAAGTTCAAGTTCGAACAGCAAAAGAAAGAGCGCGAAGTTCGTAAAAATCAAAAGATCATCAATATGAAAGAAGTTCGGTTAAGCCCGACGATTGATGAGCATGATTTTCAAACGAAACTACGTAACGGAGTCAAATTCCTAGAAAATGGGGATAAGGTAAAAGCTTCGATTCGTTTCCGTGGGCGTGCGATTACGCACAAAGAAATCGGTCAACGAGTGCTCGATCGCTTTGCAGAAGCTTGCAAAGAAGTAGCAACTGTTGAAGTGAAACCAAAAATGGAAGGTCGGAGCATGTTCTTAATACTTGCACCGCTTGCCGAAAAAAAGTAACACGAACAATTTAGGAGGAACAGAACATGCCAAAAATGAAAACTCACCGCGGTTCCGCGAAACGTTTCAAAAGAACTGGAACTGGTAAATTAAAGCGTGGCCGTGCTTACACAAGTCACCTTTTTGCAAACAAATCTACGAAGGCTAAACGTCACTTACGTAAGTCTTCACTAGTTTCTTCAGGCGATTACAAGCGTATTCGTGAAATGCTAACAAACATGAAGTAATACCGGTAGACTTTTCGTTAATCGAATTTCTATCAACACACACTTACAGGATAAGCAGGAGGTAATGCACTATGCCACGCGTAAAAGGTGGAACAGTCACGCGCAAGCGTCATAAACGAGTATTAAAATTAGCAAAAGGCTACTTCGGTTCAAAACATAGACTTTATAAGGTTGCTAACCAACAGGTTATGAAATCTTTAAACTATGCATACCGTGATCGTCGTCAAAAGAAACGTGATTTCCGTAAACTATGGATCACACGTATCAACGCGGCTGCACGTATCAATGGCCTTTCATACAGCACATTAATGCACGGCTTGAAAGTAGCTGGCATTGATGTTAACCGTAAAATGCTTGCAGATCTAGCTGTGACAGATGCACAAGCATTTGCACAACTTGCAGATACGGCAAAAAAAGCGGTTGCAAAATAAGATGAACTAAAATCCACTTTCGTTTTCATTCTTATATGGAAACGAAAGTGGTTTTTTTGTGCAAAGGAGTAGCTAACATGGCACAAACTCTTATGATTTATATGGCGATCCTATCTGTCTGGGCTTTTGTGGCGATGGGATACGATAAAAAACAAGCGCAGAAGAAAAAACAGCGAATTCCAGAACGTAATCTTTGGTTGTTGGCATTTCTGGGTGGAGGAGTGGGGGCTTACTTCGGTATGCAAGTCTTTCACCATAAGACAAGAAAAACAACGTTCCGTGTAGGTTTTCTTTTACTGGCAATGCTTGATATCGTAATCCTACTCATGTCAGCTGGATTTGAATTGCCGACTTCCCTTATATTTTAATGAAAAAGGAAACAGCCAATTTAGCTGTTTCCTTTCAGTCCGTGTATTACCCCTTCATCAATTGTTCAATCGGGTTTTTCCAATTGATTTCGGCAAATGGATAATACGATTTTACTTCCGCCTCAAGGAAGTGAAAATCTTCTTTCGTCATCCCTTGTAGTTTCGATTCATTTTTGACCCAAATAAAAATGGATACTACATCAAAAGAATCAGGTGTAGTTCCGAGATACTTTTCACCTTCAAACATGGCACCTTTAAACGTAATGAAGAAGTTTTTACGTATGTTTTTCACGTCATCATAAAAATAGTATTGCTCTTTTTCATATGCTTCATCTAGTTTTCGCTTGGCATCTGTCAAATAGCGAATGCCTGCATAAAACAAATAAATAATAAGTGCTATAATGAGTATACGAATCAATAAAATCATGAAATCAACTCCTGAACACATTCTAGTTTATACCTATACGGATGAGTAAGAGAAAAGGTTTCATTTTATAGTAAATTTTCAGGAGGGTGTTAAAATGAAGTTAGATCAGTTATTTAACATGCAAAAAGCATTGGATGCATACATACAAGAAAATCATAAAGCAACCGAAACGTTTAACGAAAAAGGCTTGGCTTTACTAGTTGAATTAGCGGAATTAGCAAATGAAACAAGATGCTTTAAATTTTGGAGTATGAAAGGCCCTTCAGCTAAAGATATGATTTTAGAAGAGTATGTCGATTCAATCCACTTCCTACTGTCCCTTGGAATTGAAAAAGACTTTGATGGATTAGAAAACTGGCCTACTAGTAACGAGCTTGAAATGGATTTGACGCAGTTATTCTTACAGACAGGACAAGCGATCTATACATTCTTAGATGAGCTAAGTTTTGAAAGTTATAAGAATATTTGGATGCAATATGGTGCGCTCGCTAAAACATTAGGTTTTACAGAAAAACAGATTATTCAAGCGTATATTGACAAAAATGAAGAAAATTATGCACGTCAAAGAAGTGGTTATTAAATAAAATTACCTGCTTATGTGGGAATTGCAAATTGTACATTTCATAAACGTTGATTGTGAATAATTTCATGAAAAAGTTAATTGACAAAAATACCGTTGTGATAATAATATAATGAGAATGATGGTAAATGGGGGGTATTTCGTTGAACGAATGGAGTAAGGATGATTTTGGTTTGCGGTTGAAAGAGTTAAGAGAACGTCGTGGGCTTTCGATGATGGCTTTTGGTGCAGCTATCGGGACATCTGCTAGTCGAATCAAAGACTGGGAGCGTGGAAAAAATGCTCCATCCGCAGCGTGGATCGCGAAAATTTCAGAACGTTTTTCAGTCTCTACTGATGAATTGATCATGGGAGAAGTAACGTTCACTCCATATATAAAAACAACAGGTAACACTGTAGAATCTCTCTACGATCGTCTTCGTGAAACGATGAATGTTGAAAGTACACAATCATCTGAAGAGGCGGACGGGTTATATAAAGAGATCGATGCGGTTAACAAAGAACATTATCGTAGCGGAAAAGGCAGAAGATCAGCAGAAAAAGAACTGATGGAGTTAGTTATCAGATTACCCAAAAAAGATGTACTCGAACTATTAGAATTAGCTAAATATAAAAGACGGAACTTATAACACAATGACTCTATAGCTCATTGTGTTTTTTTCTACATAAACAGTTGTTCAGATTAAGCGACCTATAGGAAAATATAACAAAATACGTTATGATAGTAGCGTATATAAACGTAGAGAGGATGAGTTGATTGAAGGCATTCGTTCATGAAAATGGTGAATTGCGATTTACAGACATCCAAGAACCGACAGCTAAAAAAGGTGAAGTCATCGTATCCTTAAAAACGGCGGGTGTAAATCGCCGGGATACAATGATCCCAGTACGTCGCGGAGACGCAAAAGAACCTCTTATATTAGGTTCAGATGGTGCTGGCATTGTTGAGTCAGTAGGCGAAGGGGTAACAAGATGGCGTGTTGGAGATGAAGTAATTATCAATCCGGCGCTTCGTTGGTATGATGAGAGTAACGCGCCATCAGCTACATTTGATATTCTTGGCATGCCAGATCACGGGACATTTGCAGAGAAAATTTGTATCTCAGCAGAACAATTAGAAAAGAAACCGGAACATCTTTCTTGGGATGAGGCGGCCGTCATTGCTCTTGCCGGACTTACTGGCTATCGTGCACTTGTCACAAAAGGTCAAATTCAAGAAGGTCAAACTGTTTTTATTCCGGGCGCTGGAAGTGGTGTCGCTACGTTCTTAATTCAATTTGCAAAGAAACTAGGAGCGCGTGTCATAGTTACGTCTAGAAGTGAAGAAAAAAGACGTCATGCAACTGAATTAGGTGCTGATCTCGCAATAGATACAAATAGTGACTGGCCTACAGAATTAGAAGGTGAAAGTGTAGATCTTGTAATCGAAAGTGTAGGAAGAGCGACATTTAATCGCTCGCTCAAAGTATTAAAACAAGGCGGTCGAATCGTTGTCTTTGGCGCAACAACAGAAGATACAGTGGATTTAAATTTGCGTGAGTTCTTTTATGGTCAGTATACGCTTCTTGGAACAACGATGGGGAGTCGAAATGAATTGCGCGATATGCTATCGTTTATTGCGGAGCATCAAATTCATCCAGTAGTAGACTCGATTATTCCTCTTGAACAAACGGCTCAGGCGTTTGCTAAGTTAGATAAAAGTGTGCAGTTCGGTAAAATCGTATTGCAAATAAATCAATAAAATTATATATGGAGTGGAAAGGCAGTGGGAGAAGTGACAGAAAAGGTGAAACCGTTGACGGACTTGGAGATTGCATCCAAAGCAACTATGCAACCGATTGGGAAGATTGCAGAGAAGGTGGGGATTTCTCCAGATGCGCTTGAATTATACGGCAAGTATAAAGCAAAAATTAATGTAGATCTCATACCGAAGCAAAAGACTAAAGCGAAGGTAGTCCTCGTCACGGCTACGAGCCCTACGCCTGCTGGAGAAGGAAAATCCACAGTAACAGTCGGTCTTGGAGATGCGCTGTCACGTCTAGGCAAGAAGACAATTATCGCGTTACGGGAACCATCTCTTGGACCCGTCATGGGAGTTAAAGGTGGGGCAACTGGTGGTGGTTTCTCGCAAGTATTACCTATGGAAGATATCAATTTACATTTCACAGGAGACCTTCATGCAATCACGACTGTCAATAATGCATTAAGTGCAATGATCGATAACCATTTACATCAAGGGAATCTGTTGAACATAGATCCACGCCGTATTACATGGAAGCGAGTTATGGATATGAACGACCGTTCGCTACGTCATATAACAATTGGGTTAGGTGGACCAGGGCAAGGCATCCCACGCGAAGATGGCTTTGATATTACAGTTGCATCTGAGATCATGGCAGTGTTCTGTTTAGCGACAGATTTACAAAATCTAAAAGAGCGCTTAGCAGACATCGTTATTGGCTATACGTATGACAAGGAAGCTGTTACCGTTAGAGATCTGAAAGTAGAAGGTGCTTTAACGTTATTGTTGAAGGATGCGTTTAAACCGAACTTAGTACAAACGATAGAAGGGACACCGGCACTTATTCATGGTGGACCGTTTGCAAATATCGCACACGGTTGTAACTCATTAATTGCGACGAATACCGCACGGGATTTGGCGGATTTTGTCGTGACGGAGGCGGGTTTTGGGTCTGATTTGGGCGCTGAGAAATTTATGGATATTAAAGCGCGTCAAGGGAATTTTCAACCGGATGCTGTTATATTAGTGACAACCATTCGTGCGTTGAAAATGCATGGTGGTGTAGCTAAACAAGACTTGAAAGAAGAAAATAGTGCAGCGGTTGAGCGAGGATTAGTAAACCTAGAAAAACACGTAGAAACCATTCGAGCTTTCGGTGTTCAGCCAGTCGTTGCATTAAATCACTTTGTTCTTGATTCTAAACAAGAGCTTCAGAAAGTGCAGAATTGGTGCAAAGAGAACAATGTGAAAGTTGCTTTAACCGATGTATGGGCAGATGGTGGAGCAGGTGGCGAAGCGTTGGCGAAAGAAGTGTTAAAAGCAATCGATGAGCCGAATCACTTCGCGCCAATTTACGACATCGACCAGTCTGTCGAAGAGAAAGTAACGGCTATTGTTCAAAAAGTGTATGGCGGTCTAGGTGTGAACTTTACGGATCAAGCGTTAAAAGACTTAGCTGAAATTAAGAAAAATGGCTGGGACTTGTTGCCAGTCTGTATGGCGAAGACTCAGTATTCATTTTCTGATGATCCAAAAAAATTAGGACGTCCAACAGAGTTTACGATTACTGTTCGCAACATCCTACCGAAACTTGGAGCTGGATTTCTCGTTTGTTTAACAGGAGATATCATGACGATGCCTGGCTTACCTAAACAACCAGCTGCACTTAATATGGACGTGGATGCAGAAGGAAATGCAAAAGGCTTAATGTGATAATACTATTGAGGTTGGGACATAAGTAGAAAATCTTGTGTAGCTACCAAAAAAGAGCGAAACTAAAACCGCGTGAAACCAAGGTTCTTATAGCTTGGTTTCACGCTTTTTTAAAATTTTATATTTTATTAAGTTTTTCTCAGCCTCTTATTGTAAAAACTAGAAAATTAGGAGTGTTCGTATATGACGCTCTGGATATACAACAAAATTCAAGTGATTTTAGAAGTTCAGCTATATGCCTAGTATCTGCTTCGAAGGGTAACTGTAAATTTGCTACAGCTACAAGTTCCAAAAGGATTTAAAACCATCTAATTGGCACAGTTGAACGTAATTTGATGTAACCGTCAAGTAATTTTGAACAGTTTTTGCTCATTAGTTTTGAACAGTTTACGCTTGAAATAATGTTTCACGATACTTAATTCTGTGACTAGCACCTTCAAAGTGAAGGACTTCAGAGCGGTGGAGAAGG
>NZ_PDYM01000021.1 GCF_002743055.1 Sporosarcina sp. P13
TTTGAGTGAACAACTCAAACAGTCTAGTAACGATAGCGAAGAGGTCACACCCGTTCCCATACCGAACACGGAAGTTAAGCTCTTCAGCGCCGATGGTAGTTGGGGGTTTCCCCCTGTGAGAGTAGGACGTTGCTGGGCACGCGAAGCCATTCACTATGAATTCATAGTGGATGGCTTCTTTGTGTTCTCATTAAAAAAGAGGGGTGCATAGCAGATGATTTATGAAGATCGGCCACTTGTTCAGGCACTTGAAAAATTTCATCAACAACAACATGTTTCATTTCATGTGCCTGGTCATAAACATGGATCATTGTCTGGTTTACCACATGAATTACGACAGGCATTAGCCTATGATGTAACAGAGCTGACGGGTCTTGATGATTTGCATGAACCGCAAGGGGTGATTCAGCAAGCGGAGTTAAAGTTAGCAGCACTTTACGGTAGCGATAGAAGCTTCTTTCTGGTTAATGGTTCAACGGTTGGGAATTTGGCGATGTTGTATGCAACAGTGAGGTATGGAGATACCGTGTTGGTACAGAGAAATGCGCATAAATCAGTATTTCATGCGTTAGAACTAACTGAAGCAAAGCCGGTGTTTTTGTCTCCACAGTGGGATGAAACCACACAAACAGCAGGTTATGTAACGTTAGAAAGCGTAAAGGTAGCAGTTTTACAATCTACTAATGTCAAAGCAGTTGTTTTAACGAACCCAACATATTACGGAATGAAAAATAATGAGTTGAAAGAAATTATCACTTTTTGTCACACGCGTGGAATTCCGGTATTAGTGGACGAGGCGCATGGTGCCCACTTTATTGTGGATGAAATATTTCCTGAAAGTGCATTACAATTAGGAGCAGATGTAGTTGTACAATCAGCGCATAAAACGTTGCCAGCCATGACGATGGGCTCATTTTTACATGTTCATTCAGATTTGGTGAGTAAAGAGCGAGTCGCGCACTATCTGCATATGCTACAGTCGAGTAGTCCATCCTATGTAGTAATGGCTTCATTAGACGATGCACGGCAGTATGTGGAGTCTTATAATAAAGATGACTCCGCATATTTTCAAGCTTATCGTAAGAAGTTGCTACAAGGCTTGCGAAGTATCCCTACAATCCGTGTGGTAGAAGTGGATGATGCATTAAAGTTATTGGTGCGAGCGGAAGGACATACAGGACTTTCATTGCAGAAAGCATTAGAGAATCAAGGAGTCTATACAGAGTTGGCAGATTTGTATCAAGTTTTATGGGTACTACCTCTCGTCAAAAGTGGTTATACTGACAATCAGATGGAGCTAATTGAGAAGTGTAGAACAGCAGTGGCTTCACTGAATCAGTCTGAAAGTAGCGTAGTAACGTCAAACATTTTCATGCCCCCACTTCCTGTATCAACTGTCGTGTATCTATCCAATCAGCTCGTTGGAATGAAAACGGAGTGGAAGCATATAGATAAGGCAACAGGATGTATTGCTGCTGAAGCTATTGTTCCGTATCCACCGGGAATTCCATTGCTATGCGCGGGTGAACGGGTATCGAAAGAACATATTACGCAGTTAGTTGCTTTATTAGTAGCGGGAAGTCACTTTCAAGGTGCAATCAAACCGGAGACAAATCAAATAAAAGTTGTTGTTGATGAGGATAGGGGACGTTTACTATGACAGGACTATTTATCAGTTTTGAAGGACCAGAAGGAGCAGGTAAGACATCTGTATTGCAGGAAGTTGCTACACGATTGAAAGCACTAGGACATGCTGTCGTCGTAACGCGTGAACCAGGTGGGATTCCAATCGCGGAGAAAATTCGTGAAGTGATTTTAGATACGAGTCATCATACGATGGATGGGAAGACAGAAGCTTTACTATATGCAGCCGCACGACGACAACATTTGGTGGAAAAAGTAATACCTGCTCTGGAACAAGGGATGGTCGTGCTATGCGATCGCTTTATCGACAGTTCATTGGCTTATCAAGGAGTTGCGCGCGGTCTAGGATTGGAAGAAGTACTAGCGATCAATCTGTTTGCGATAGAGGATCATATGCCGGATTGTACGGTGTTTTTTGATGTGCCGCCTGAAGTTGGATTAGCGCGTATCTGGAAAGATAAAGAACGAGAACAAAATCGTCTGGATCTTGAAACGTTAGAATTTCATCAGCTAGTTTATAAAGGCTACCAAGAAGTAATGCGCAAAGATGTAGAACGCTTTCGTGTAGTGGATGCGCGGAAGCCACAGTCTGAAGTTTTCGAAAAAGTTTGGAGAATTGTAAGTTCAAAAGTCAACAAGCACAAGGATTCATGATATAATATGAAAGAACACTACTTTTATAAGAAATCGGAAAAAGGGGAGAGTACATTGAAACTGATCGTAGCAGTGGTACAGGACCAAGATAGTAACCGATTATCTTCCGCGTTAACTAAAAATGATTTTCGGAATACGAAATTAGCTAGTACAGGCGGATTTCTTCGTGCAGGAAATACCACATTCTTGATGGGTGTGGAGGATGAGTTAGTCTCAAAAGCATTAGACTTAATTCGTGAAAATTGTCGGTCACGTGATCAGATGGTAGCACCAGTTTCGCCAATGGGTGGAAATGCAGATTCATATATACCGTATCCGATCGAGGTAGAGGTAGGCGGAGCTACTGTATTTGTCTTGCCAATTGAACAGTTCCACCATTTTTGATGTTGAGGTGAACACTGATGAAAGTCAATGGTGATTTACGGACGGGAATGGATAAACTACCGCCAGATTCGCTTCGCCAACAGTCGGGCAATGCTCGTTTTGGTCAAATGGTTGAACAGCAAGGAGCACGTCTGCAAGGTGAACAAATCACTCGACTCTTTGGGGATATTTCAACTGTGGGAGATCAACTAGCTAGATCACGCAACTTGCGGGATATGGCAAAGTATAAAATGCTGATCAAGCGTTTTTTGAAGGAAGTAGTTGAATCTGGCATTGAATTGAAGCAATCCCATACATGGAATCAATTTGGCGATGGACGTCGATTGAAGATTGTTCAAACGATTGATGAGAAACTAATTGCACTAACTGAAGCCTTAGTAGATGAAGAAGAATCCTCTATTGATTTACTGGCTAAGATAGGAGAAATCAAGGGACTTCTTATCAACTTATATATGTAATCCCGTGCTACACTTACCTGTAGTACGGGGTTTTTTGCAACAACTATAGAATAATTGCTAAGGAGGAGATTGCATGTCGGACATTATGCATGCCCTGCAGTCTCAGCAACAAGTAACAAAGCGTTTACAAGCCATTTATAATAGAAACCGAATTGGCCATGCCTATATATTTGACGGATCAAATGGAGCAGGAAAAGAAGCTATAGCATTCTACTTTACGAAGTTACTATTATGCATGAATCCAATAGAAAATGTTCCATGTGAAACATGTCACTCATGTAAAAGAATTGATTCCGGTAACCATCCAAACGTTATGCTGATCAGACCAGATGGACAGGATATAAAAAAAGAACAGATGTCTAGCTTGATTATGAAGATGACGAAAAAGGGGTATGAAGAAGGTCGTAAAGTATATGTGATTGCGAATGCGGAAAGAATGAACACGTCGGCTGCTAATACATTACTGAAATTTCTTGAAGAACCTGAGGGGAATGTAACGGCAATCTTGCTTACTGACTCTTACCAATCCATTTTGCCAACGATTCAATCACGCTGTCAGCGGATATCCTTACAGCCGATGAATCGACAAGAAAGTATGGAAAGCCTCATAACGCAAGGTATTACGCCATCGATGGCTGCTACGGTTACGATGTTGACTGCGAATGTGAATGAAGCTTATGAAATGGCACAAGAAGATTCTTTTGTACAGAGACGAAGATTAGTGTTAAAATTAGTAGAGGTAATAGAACAACGATCGCCTGGGGAGGCTTTGTTGTTCATCCAGACAGATTGGATGCCTTTGATGAAGGAAAAAAGTGATTGCGAACAAGGGATTGACTTGCTTCTCTTTGCTTACCGTGATATTGTTGCGGTAAAAGCGGGGTTGCAATCAACTATTGCGTATCCAGATCAACTAGAATTCTTCACCAGACACTCTGTTAAAAATGCGTATAGCAGTTTAACTGTGAAAATAGATGCCATCTTGCAGGCAAAAAAACGATTGCATCAAAATATGAATCGTACGCTTTTACTAGAACAATTGGTGCTTACTATGCAGGAGGGGTTATTGTTTGTTTAAAGTCGTAGGCGTCCGTTTTAAAAAGGCGGGAAAGTTATATTATTTCGACCCATTAGATTTGACTATCGAAATCGGTAACTATGTCATTGTGGAAACCGCAAGAGGCGTAGAGTATGGAAAAGTAGCTAGTCGAAGTAACGAAATAGACGATGAAGATGTCGTCTTGCCGTTGAAGAAGATTATCCGTCTTGCAGACGAGAGTGATCGAGAACGTGTGAAAGAAAATCAACAGGAAGCAGAGCAAGCTTTCGATGTATGTGTTGAGAAAATTATAGAGCATCAACTTGATATGCGTTTAGTGGATGTAGAATATACATTTGACCGCAATAAAATTGTTTTTTACTTTACCGCAGAAGGGCGTGTAGACTTCCGTAACTTAGTAAAGGATCTAGCGGCTATCTTCCGAACAAGAATTGAGTTACGTCAGATTGGTGTGCGTGATGAAGCGAAGATGCTTGGCGGCATAGGACCTTGTGGAAGAATGCTTTGTTGTTCTACATTTTTAGGAGATTTTGAGCCAGTTTCTATTAAGATGGCAAAGGATCAAAACCTATCATTGAATCCATCGAAGATTTCCGGACTTTGCGGCCGACTCATGTGTTGTCTGAAGTATGAGAATGACGAATATGAAGAAGCGAAAGCGCAAATGCCTGATATTGGTAAACAAGTTGTTACGCCAGACGGGGTAGGAAAAGTAGTTGGTTTGAACTTATTGGAGCGCGTGCTACAAGTGAATATACCAGCGTTTGAAAGAGTACTTGAGTATGCGTGGAGTGAGATTGAGGATTTACAGAAGGAAATGGCTCAATTGACGAATTGATGAGGTGGAACAGTTGAAAGAAGTGAACTTTCTTGACAGAGTAATGGAGTTTGAGCAACAGTTGGACTCCATGCAAAAACAATTCAGGGAACTCATTGGGTTTGTCGCAGAGATGACTGAAGAAAACCACTCGCTTCGTCTGGAAAACCATCATTTACGAGCGCGGCTGGACGAAATCGATAAGATTACACAACATATAGAAGAGACCACACGTGATGAGAGTCCGAAAAAGCTAGATGTTGGCGAAGGCGTAGATAATCTGGCACGTCTGTACAATGAAGGTTTTCATGTGTGCAACGTCCATTATGGCAGTAGTCGTAAAGGCGAAGATTGTTTGTTTTGTCTGTCATTTTTAAATAAACAGAACGGCTGAAATGGTCAATTCCTATTTTTAGGTATTGGCTTTTTCTTTTGATTGAGGAGTGTATATTGTGAATTTACAAGATGATGAACGGCTTGACTATTTATTAGCGGAAGACTTACGTATTATTCAAAGTCCTTCTGTCTTTTCATTTTCATTGGACGCAGTATTGTTGTCTCGTTTTGCTTCAGTGCCGATCAATAGAGGAAAAATTGTCGACTTGTGTACGGGAAATGGGGCCATTCCGTTGTTCTTGAGTGCACGGACAAAGTCAAGAATTATAGGTATTGAACTACAGGAACGACTAGCAGATATGGCAACGAGAAGCGTGGTTCACAATGAGTTAGATGAACAGATAATGATCATACAAGATAACGTCATTGGAATCGCAAAAAAAATAGGTTTTGAAGCGTATGACACGGTTACTTGCAATCCACCTTATTTTCCGGCAATAGACGCTAGTACAAAAAATAAAAGTGAGCATTATACTATTGCCCGTCATGAAGTAGAGTTAACATTGGATCAAGCCGTCCGATCTGCAAGTGAGTTATTGAAGCAAGGCGGTAAAGCAGCATTCGTTCATCGTCCGGGAAGATTGATGGATATACTTACTTCCATGCGACAGAATCGATTGGAACCAAAACGTATTCGATTTGTCTTTCCAAAGGAAGGGAAGGAAGCGAATACGTTATTAATTGAAGCGATAAAAGATGGAAAGCCGGACTTGAAGATCCTACCACCTTTGTATGTCTACACGCAGGATGGAGAATACACCGAAGAAGTGAGGCACTTGTTGTATGGCGACGAGTGAGCATTTCTTTTATGTGCTGGAATGTCGGGATGGTTCGTATTACGCGGGTTATACAAATAATCTAGAACGCCGCTTGTGCGTCCATAATGAAGGAAAAGGTGCAAAGTATACGAGGGGACGCTTGCCTGTACACTATGTATATTACGAAAGGTATGAAACAAAAAGACAAGCAATGCAAATAGAGTATCAATTCAAGAAGTTGAATCGCTTGCAAAAAGAGCAGTATATTCGAAAGGGGCAATCCGAATGATTACTTCTCAAAAAAGTGCTGAGATGACCGAAGCAGGTAAGTTGTTTATCGTTGGCACGCCGATTGGTAACCTAGAAGATATGACATACCGTGCAATTCGCATCTTGCAGGAGGCAGACTTTATTGCTGCAGAAGATACACGAAATACTATTAAGCTTTGTAATCATTTCGATATCCGCACTCCAATGATCAGCTACCATGAACATAATACACGAGTGGCAGGAGAAAAAATTATAGAACATCTACAAAGTGGGAAAGATATAGCTATCGTTAGTGACGCAGGTATGCCATGTATTTCAGATCCAGGAGCAGATCTTGTAGAACTAGCGATTGAACAAGGGCTAGCGGTTGTTCCAGTTCCCGGTCCGAATGCCGCAGTCACTGCATTAGTTGCTTCCGGGATAACCCCTCAACCCTTTTTGTTTTGGGGATTCTTACCGAGACAAAAGAAGGAACAAAAAGTACAACTTGCAAAACTACAACGCTATGAAGAAACCTTGTTATTTTATGAAGCACCCCATCGCCTAAAACAAACGCTAAAAGCACTCGTTGAGCAATTTGGCAATGAACGAAAAATTGTCATGGCACGGGAACTAACAAAGCGCTTTGAAGAGTTATTGAGAGGTACATTGGTAGAGGCAGTAGAATGGGCTGAAACGAATGAGATTAAAGGAGAGTTTTGCTTAGTAGTAGAAGGGAATCGACATGTACAGGAAGAACAAGTTGATGTCTGGTGGTCAGATCTAACTGTAAAAGAACATGTTGAGCATGTAATAGAACGGAAGGAAATACGTTCGAAAGAGGCTATTCGTGAAGTAGCGGAAGCACGAGAAATGAGTAAGCGAGATGTCTATCAAGCCTATCATGTAGATTGATGAAGAAATAAAAAAGGAATCCTGGACGATTGAACGTTCAAGATTCTTTTTAATTAATTGATTTTCTCTTCAATTTCTTGAATGAGTTGTTTTGCGCCTTCAGGACTTAAAATTAACTTACCGTCAATTAGACGAAGGTTATCGTCTGAGACTTCTCCTGTAATAGAACATGTCATATTAGGCATGTACTTTTTCAAGATAATTTTATCGTCGTCTACGTATATTTCCAACGCATCTTTTTGCTCGATGCCAAGTGTACGACGTAGTTCAATGGGGATGACAACGCGACCTAACTCGTCAACTTTTCTCACGATTCCAGTAGATTTCATGACAAGGATTCCTCCTACACTCTAGATTTCTTTTCGTCAAAATTCGACATGATTCTCTTGCCTAATATTTATCATACCAACTCTTCCAATAACCGTCAATCAACATAACTTGAATTATGTCTATTATTATTTATCACTTTTTTGACAAGGGAAAAGTGGAAGTTGAATAGAGTTTTAACTACCACAACATTTGCTGTGATTGATAAAAGATAGAAGACTCGTACAGAATTGCTTGATAACATGGCACTTTTGCATAACATCCGATAAAATGAAACTATACATTAATTATTTGGAGGAATTTTGTGTGGACAATCAATCTAAAACATTTTATATTACAACACCTATTTATTACCCGAGCGGAAAGTTCCATATAGGAACGGCTTATACGACGATTGCATCCGATGCAATGGCACGCTATAAGCGCCTACGTGGATATGACGTTAGATTTTTAACAGGGATGGACGAACATGGCCAGAAGATTCAAGAGAAAGCCGAAGAAGAAGGGCTTTCACCACTTACGTATGTAGATGGAATTGCTGATATCGCAAAGAGTCTTTGGAAACTTATGGACATTTCCTATGATGATTTAATTCGCACAACTGAAGATCGTCATAAAAGAGTTGTAGAAAAGATCTTCCAAAAGTTCCTTGAAAATGGAGATATCTATAAAGGGAAATACGAAGGATGGAAATGTGTACCGTGTGAATCATATTTTACAGAGTCACAGCTGGAAGATGGTAATTGTCCTGATTGTGGACGTCCCGTACAACGTGTGGAGGAAGAGTCGTATTTCTTTAATATGAAGAAATACTCTGATCGTCTATTAGCGTATTATGAAGAAAATCCAACATTTATTGAGCCAGAATCACGTAAAAATGAAATGATCAATAACTTTATCAAACCGGGATTAGAAGACTTGTCAGTTTCCCGTATGTCATTTGATTGGGGAATTAAAGTACCTGGAGATCCGAAGCATGTAATTTATGTGTGGGTAGATGCGTTGACGAACTATATTACGTCTCTTGGCTATATGACAGACGATGATTCGCTGTTTAAAAAGTATTGGCCGGCAGATGTTCATGTTGTAGGAAAAGATATTGTCCGCTTCCATACGATTTACTGGCCAATCTTCTTAATGGCACTTGATTTGCCGTTACCGAAAAAAGTGTTTGCGCATGGTTTCATCATGATGAAGGATGGAAAAATGTCAAAATCTAAAGGTAATGTGGTCTATCCTGAAATGCTAGTGGAACGTTTTGGTTTGGATGCAACGCGCTACTTCTTATTGCGTGAACTTCCATTTGGACAAGATGGCGTATTTTCCCCAGAAGCATTTGTTGAGCGCATTAACTATGACTTGGCAAATGATTTAGGAAACTTACTAAACCGTACTATTTCAATGATTAATAAATACTTTGATGGTGCTATTTTGACGGAAAACTTGGAGCCTACGGAGTTTGATAAGTCACTACAAGCAATGATCCAGCAAACTGTAGAAAAATATGAAAACTCCATGGAAAAAATGCAATTCAGCGTCGTGTTATCTGATGTCTGGGCATTGATTTCTCGTACAAATAAATATATTGATGAGACTTCGCCTTGGGTATTGGCAAAAACAGAAGAAGACCGTAAGAAGTTAGCTTCCGTTATGTATCACTTGGCGCTTTCCCTTCATCATACGGCAGTTCTTTTACAACCATTCATGACGAATGCGCCAAAGCAAATGGTAGAACAACTAGGTCTGTCAAAAGATTCACTTGGCTGGGATTCATTACGAGAAGATTACAGTATTCCGACAGGTACTACAGTAATCAATAAAGGTGTTCCTATCTTCCCACGTTTAGAAACAGAAGTTGAAGTAGAATTCATCCGTCAGCAAATGGCAATCACTGCACCTGCTGAAATGGAAGAGGAAGTAAAAGACGAAGTTGAAGAATCAAATGAAATTTCATTTGATGACTTCATGAATATAGAATTACGCGTGGCTACCGTAACAGCTTGCGAGAAAATACCAAAAGCCGATAAATTACTAAAACTACAGGTGGATCTAGGCTACGAGCAGCGCCAAGTAGTCTCAGGCATCGCCGAATACTACGATGCAAAAGACGTAATAGGCATGAAAGTAATTGTTGTAGCGAACCTAAAGCCAGTAAAACTACGGGGTGAAATTTCACAAGGGATGATCCTGGCGGGACAAAAGGATGGCATATTAAAACTTGCAACAGTGGATCAAGCGTTAGAAAATGGTGCGCAAGTAAAATAACTATATGAAACGTCTACCACATTGGTAAATATTACAGACTGTAGACAAACTCTAAAATTAGAGTTTGTCTACAGTTTTTCTTTTATTACCTACGTTCCTTTCTACTTGGCAGAATAAAAAGATTCTTTGTAATGAAAATGTAATATAACTGAGAAGAAAGTAACAAACAAAGATTATAGAATAGGAAACAGTGTGAGGAGAGATGAAATGTTTATTGATACACATGTCCACTTGAATGCAGATCAATATGAACACGATGTAGAAGAAGTTATACAACGTGCAATCGATGCAAAAGTAGAAAAGATGATTGTCGTTGGCTTTGATACAAAAACAATCAAGATTGCTATGGAGTTAATCGAGCGATTTCCATTCATTTATGGAGTGATTGGTTGGCATCCTGTTGACGCAGTCGATTGTACAGAAGATGATTTACAGTGGATTAAAGAATTATCGGTACATCCAAAAGTCGTTGGCATCGGTGAAACCGGCTTGGATTATTACTGGGACAAATCACCGAAAGATATACAACAAGAACTGTTTCGTAAACAAATTAGGTTGGCCAAAGAAGTAAACTTACCAATCATTATTCATAACCGAGATGCAACAGGCGACGTAGTTCGTATTTTGCAGGAGGAAACTGCGAGTGAAGTAGGGGGTATTATGCATTGTTACGGTGGTAGTGTAGAAACTGCTAAGCAATGTATTGATATGAACTTTCTAATTTCTCTTGGCGGTCCCGTGACATTTAAGAATGCAAGAATGCCAAAAGAAGTGGCAACAGAAATTCCGTTAGAAAAGTTGCTGATTGAAACGGATGCACCCTATTTAGCACCACATCCGTACCGAGGAAAGCGCAATGAACCTTCGTATGTTCCGCTAGTGGCGGAAGAAATTGCACGATTGAAGGAGATTTCGGTTGAGGAAGTTGCTAAGCAAACCACTGAAAATGCTATGCATCTTTTCCGTATAGTGTAGGTATAGTAGTTACTGAGTTTAAAAACTTCAGTGGGAGGAAGTTGGTCATACATTTTTAATCACCAATAGTTTAGAAGATTAACAGGTGAAAATAAGCGCTATATACTCAGCCGAGTAATGAAAGGGGAAATTTTTTCATGTCACAGAAGACCACGAAGGGTAAACGCGTTGCAGTTTTACTTATTGCAATCGCTTTATTCATCACAACTACGTCTCTTGTATTGATTGAAGGAAAAAAGAAAGATGTCACTATGGATCTAAACGGTAAGAAGATAGAGTTGCGTACAGCTGCATCGACAGTTGAAGAAGTATTAGCCGAAAATGATGTACAGGTAAAGCAACACGATCACTTGGAGCCGGCAATGCATACACCGCTTGAGAATGGCTTAGTTATCACATGGCAAGAAGCGAAAAAAGTTGCTATTGCAGTTGATGGAGAGGCGCAGGAATTATGGACAACAGAAAAGACTGTACAAGATGTATTGAAGACAGCAAATATCGAGATCAACACGCACGATGAAATAGAACCAGCATTGGCAACAACTATTTCAGATAATCAGCCGATCACGATTGCGAAAGCATTTCAAGTTACTGTGAAAGATGGTGGCAAAGAAAGCACGCACTGGTCCACTTCGACCACTGTCGCTGACTTTTTAAAGGATCAAAATATCCGATTGTATAATTTGGATAAAGTAGAAGGCGATTCAAAAGCGCAGCTTACATCGTCTAATGCAGTTGTAAATATTGCACGAGTAGAAAAGGTCACCGATGTTGTGGAAGTTCCAGCAGACTTCAAAGTAAAAAGAAAAACAGATCTTACAATGCTAAAAGGTCAAGAGAAAGTTACGACTGAAGGTAAAAAAGGTAAGGTCCAAGAGAAGTTTATAATAACGAAGAAGAACGGGGAAATTGTTTCCCGTGAATTAGTAAGTAAAGAGGTTGTTGTAGAACCTACACATAAAGTAGTGAATGTAGGGGCGAAAGTTGTAGTTGCTAGCGCTAATTCTACAAGCAAGGCGCAAACCGCGAAAAGTGCAAACGTAGGTGTTTCACGAAGCAACGAACCAAGTGGTGGTGGAAAAGAATTTTACGCCAATGCAAGTGCCTATACTGCTTACTGTACTGGTTGTTCAGGAATAACTGCAACGGGCATTAACTTACGTGCAAATCCGAACATGAAATTAATTGCTGTAGACCCACGAGTGATTCCACTAGGCTCTAAAGTTTGGGTTGAAGGATACGGCTATGCGATTGCAGGAGATACAGGTGGCGCTATTAAAGGTAATCGTATCGATTTGCACATGCCAACAAAAGAAGCAGCTTATCAATTTGGACGACGTCAAGTGAAGATTAAAGTAATTAACTAATTACGATCCTCCGGTAAAGAAGAGTCATTCTTCTTACCGGCTTTTTCTGTTTTTAACAAACGTAAACGGCATGGTTGTGCGGGATGCAAAAAAACAGTAAAATAGAAAGAATGATATGAGAAGAAAAGAGGAATCCTGTGAATATAGAGGAAGTAGTTGTAGTGGAAGGGAAATCAGACACTATTGCTATCAAAAGAGCGACAGGTGCAGATACGATTGAAACAAACGGTTCTGCTATTAGTGACAAAACGATTGAGCGGATTCGTCATGCACAGCAGACACGTGGAATTATTGTTTTTACGGATCCTGACTTTCCGGGAAGACGCATACGCGCGATTATAGAAGAACAGGTACCGGGCGTTAAGCATGCGTTTCTACCAAAGAAAGAAACGATTGCGAAGAATGGACGCGGATTAGGAATTGAACATGCAAGCGACGAAGCGATACGTCAGGCGTTAGCTTCTGTTTATACGGTCAGTGAGCATACACTAGAAGAGATTCCAATGGCAATGCTACTGGACGCTAAGCTAATTGGCCACGCGGACTCAAGGGGAAGACGGGAGAAACTGAGTGAGTTATTGCAGATCGGTCAGGTAAACGGCAAGGGGCTCAAAAAACGTTTAGAGATGTTCCGGATTACCCAGCTACGGTTAGAAGAAACGATAAGGGTTCTCGATGAGGAGGAAATGAAGACAGATGTATAAAGACATCGCAACACCGATGAGAACGAAAGAAATATTACAGAAGCATGGTTTTTCATTCAAGAAAAGCTTAGGACAAAACTTTCTAGTGGATTCCAATGTGCTTCAAAATATCGTTTCTCACGCAAACATAACAGATAGTACAGGTGTTATTGAAGTAGGTCCTGGAATTGGTGCACTAACTGAGCATTTGGCGCGTAAAGCAGGGAAGGTAGTGGCGTTTGAAATAGATGGCCGACTCTTACCTGTATTAGAAGATACAATGTCTCCGTATCCTAACGTGACGGTACTTCATCAAGACGTACTAAAAGCAGATCTGCATCAAGTAATAGAAGAGCAATTCGCTGATTATGAGGATGTAGTGGTAGTAGCCAATTTACCGTATTATATAACCACTCCAATTATTATGAAGTTCTTAATGGAAAAGGCTAGAGTCAAGCAGTTGGTCATTATGATGCAAAAAGAAGTGGCGGATCGTATTACGGCTGAGCCAAGCACAAAAGCGTATGGTTCACTGTCTATTGCAGTTCAGTACTATATGGATGCAGAAGTATCGATGATTGTACCTAAAACCGTTTTTATTCCACAACCGAATGTGGAATCGGCTGTTTTACGTTTAACTCGCAAGGAAGAAGCGTATCCTGACGTAGCGGACGAGGACTTCCTATTCAACGTGACACAAGGTTCATTTGTCCATCGCCGCAAAACGTTGTGGAATAACTTACAGGCGTCTCTTCCTGAAGGTAAGGAGAAGAAGGAATTGATTCAGCAAGCATTCGATACAGTTGGAATTGACCCGGTAAGAAGAGGAGAAACATTATCAATACCAGAGTTCATTGAACTTGCAAATGCACTATACCCGTCTTTCGGTAAGCCAAGATCGGAATAAAAGTCAATTGAATTTGTTATGAAAAAGTAGTTGATTTTATCATAAAACAATTGACAAAAGTGTAGGTAGACTGTTAAAATAAAAAATTTAGTTGACAGAGCTCCTTTAAAATGTTATGCTAGTATTTAGTGAGGTGTAAGCAACATGCCAAAAACATTAGCAGACATTAAAAAGTCACTGGACGCTCATTTAGGGAAACGTCTCCACCTAAAAGCAAACGGCGGTCGTAAGAAGACGATTGAACATGCTGGGGTATTGCGCGATACGTATCGTGCTGTTTTCGTAGTAGAGTTAGACCAGGATGACAATGCGTTTGAAAGAGTTTCTTACAGCTATGCAGATATTTTAACCGAAGCGGTTGAAATAACAATTCTTGATGGTGCAGATCAAACAGCTTTCATCATCAAATAATTTATTATGCTATTTTAATTTATTTCCTAGTGAATCCGCCCGGAACGTTCTGGCGGGTTTTTTTATGTTTTCAAATATACAATGCGTAACTTTCTCTGTTTTGTCCATGCTATAGTTGTCAGCCGAAAAGGAGGAAACGTGAATGGCGAGAAAAGGCGTCATGTCAGATCAATTAAAAGAAGAAATCGCAAAAGACCTGGGTTTTTATGACGTTGTACAAAAAGAAGGTTGGGGCGGTATTCGTTCACGTGATGCAGGTAATATGGTGAAACGTGCAATTGAAATGGCGAGTAGGCAAGTGGATGAGAAAAAGTAAATCATCCATGAATCGGATAATCCAAATCAGGCTGACGATGAGAGCTGCAAAAGCGAAAATGCTTTGCAGTTCTTTTTTTCAGTTATTCTTCCTATGTTCTATCCATTGTGTGGTAAAATAATGAGCAAGAACATGCTGTGGGGAGGGAGCTTTTATCATGATTTACGAAAAGGCACCTGCGAAAATCAATTTAACATTGGATGTGCTGAATAAACGGCCAGATGGCTATCATGAAGTCGAGATGATCATGACGACTGTAGATTTGGCTGATCGTATTTGGCTTCGACCGACGACTGATCATTCCATAATAATTAAGTCATCGCATCGCTTTGTGCCGAATGATCGTAAAAATTTAGCATATCAAGCAGCGGACTTGTTGCGGAAACGCTATCGTCTAAGACAAGGTGTAGAAATTACGCTCGATAAGAATATTCCGATTGCCGCCGGACTTGCAGGCGGGAGCTCAGATGCAGCGGCTACGTTGCGTGGATTGAATCGCTTATGGGACCTTGGGTTGTCATTGGACGAACTGGCTGTGCTCGGTGCAGAAATTGGTTCAGACGTATCCTTTTGTGTATATGGTGGTACAGCCATCGCACGTGGGCGTGGTGAGAACATTACACACTTACCTTCACCACCGAATTGTTGGGTAATCCTTGCCAAACCATCTATTGGTGTATCGACAGGAAATATTTATGGACAACTCGACTTGTCGACCATTGAACATCCGCAAACAGCAACAATGATGGAAGCCTTGGAAGAAGGCAATTACGATAAAATGTGTGCATCATTAGGAAATGTGTTGGAACCAGTTACGATGGGTCTGCATCCTGAAGTCGTCATGCTCAAAGAACAAATGGAACGTTTTGGTGCAGACGCGGTATTGATGAGTGGTAGTGGTCCAACGGTCTTTGGGTTGGTAAAACATGAATCACGTGTACCTAGAATCGTTAATGCACTCAAAGGGTTTTGTCAAGATGTACATGCCGTACGTACGCTAGGAGAACGTATTCTAGTTGATTAATGCCGTACAATTATGATAATGTACTTATAAATCATTCGGATTTAGGAGTCGGTATTATGAAGTGGAAAAGAAGTGAAAGGCTAGTCGATATGACCCGCCATTTGCTAGAAAATCCGCACACACTCATTTCTTTGACGTTTTTCTCTAACAGATATACTGCTGCCAAATCCTCCATTAGTGAAGACCTTGGTATTTTGAAGGAAACCTTTGAAGAAAGCGGTACGGGACGGTTAATAACTATTTCTGGAGCATCTGGCGGTATTAAATATATTCCTATAGCTAGTCGGGAAGAAGTGAATGATATCATACATTCGCTAATGGACGAATTGAGAAATTCTGATCGTCTATTGCCTGGAGGCTACTTGTATATGACAGATTTATTGGGAAATCCAATGTTTCTTGACCGAATAGGAAAAGTTATTGCTACTGCATTTTTTGATGCAGGAATTGATGCAATTATGACGGTCGCGACAAAAGGTATTCCAATAGCTCATGCTATTGCACGTCATTTAAACGTACCAGTAGTAGTGGTGCGTCGCGATAGCAAGGTGACGGAAGGATCCACAGTAAGTATTAACTATGTCTCTGGTTCTGCTCGAAGAATTCAAACAATGGTCCTTTCGAAAAGAAGCATGCAAAGCGGTCAAAAAGTGTTGCTGACAGACGATTTCATGAAAGTAGGTGGGACGATGCAAGGTATGAAGAGCCTGCTTGAAGAATTCGATTGTGAACTTGGTGGTGTCGCTGTGCTAGTAGAAGCGGAACATCTAGAAGAAGTGTTAGTAGATGACTACCTTTCATTAGTCAAGCTACATGCGGTAGATGAGAAGCACAGAAAGATTGAGCTAGAAGAGGGAAACTATTTCACGAGAGGCGGAAATGATATATGGAATATGTGAAAACAGATCAAGCACCCCAAGCAATCGGACCTTATTCACAAGCGGTGAAAGTGAATGGAGTAGTCTATACGTCAGGACAGATTCCTTTGACGGTAACCGGTGAAGTAGTGGTTGGCGGAATTGAAGAGCAAACGCATCAAGTGCTTTATAATCTTCGTAAAGTCTTAGAAGAAGCTGGTTCTGACATGCAACAAGTTATTAAGACGACAGTATTCATCCAAGATATGAATGAATTTGCTGCACTCAATGCAATCTACGAAGAACATTTTGGTGAGCACAAGCCTTCTCGTTCAACAGTTGAAGTAGCACGACTTCCAAAAGATGTTCGTGTGGAAATTGAAGCGATTGCTATTTGTGAATCATAATATTCGGCTTTATACAGCTCCTTGATGTCGAGTCAGACATTATGGAGTTTTTTTAGATGTTTAAATATCTCTTGATACTCAAGTAGTATAATAGTTCAAAATCTATTCAAATTTTATACACAATTTTAATAATTCGTAAGAATACTATTTTAATCTTTAAGGAAAAATAGTATTATAGAAATAACACAAGTATTATGGTTAATAAAAGGAATTTACCAACTAACCTAGAATTAATACATTGTGGACAATTGACAACAAGGGAGTGGGGAAGATGGAGATCACAGATGTGAGATTACGCAAGGTAGACACAGAAGGCAGAATGAGAGCGATTGCTTCCATAACGCTAAACAATCAGTTTGTCATCCATGATATCCGTGTCATCGAGGGGAATGACGGATTATTCGTGGCAATGCCGAGCAAACGTACACCGGACGGAGAGTTCCGCGACGTAGCGCATCCGATTAATTCGGAAGCAAGAACAAAAGTACAAGAATCGATCTTAGCAGCCTACCATCACGTGGACCAAACACAAGGGATACTTGAAGAAGCTACTTTATAAATGAATACATGACGAGAAAGCGTTTTCATATGTCGTTTCAGTCAAAAGGCCATCTATTCGAGTAGATGGCCTTTTGGTTATCCCACCTGTGAGCTAATCCTTCCTAAGTATCCGCCTAAGTGCGTGTGCTCCTAACGCTTCGCTTTTACTCACAATATTTCGCAACGGCTCTCACTTCACTGATGTTTATCTATAACTTTGGTAAATGAAATATTTAACTTTTTTGTTTCAATGTCGTAGGAAGGGGTAAACCCAAAATACTCCCGTTAATGAATAAATATTGTACTCATTGGGCTGTATGTGCAAAAAGATTAATAATCATAAAATAAAGCCATGCAATTGTCAAGGGGATATACTTGAAAAGAACTGTCATTTCCGATATAGTCAATTATGAATTAAGGATGGAGGCTGGCAAATGACAAACACGTATGCTATCGTCCTAGCCGCGGGGCAAGGGACTCGGATGAAGTCTAATTTGTACAAAGTGCTTCACCCGGTCTGCGGCAAACCGATGGTAGAGCATGTGATCGATCATATTCGCGATTTAGACGCTGGTCGCATCGTCACTATTGTCGGTCACGGCGCGGAAATGGTAGAGCAAACGCTAGGTAACAAAAGTGAATACGCGCTACAGGCGGAGCAATTAGGGACGGCACATGCTGTTTTGCAAGCGGAGTCTGTGCTTGGAGATATAGACGGCACAACACTAGTCGTTTGCGGAGATACCCCGTTAATCAGTAGCGACACGATGAAAGCATTACTTGCGCATCATCACATAACCGAAGCGAAGGCTACAATACTTACTGCAATTGCAGATGATCCAACAGGATACGGTCGGATCATCCGCGCAGAGAATGGTGACGTTTTAAGAAACGTCGAACATAAAGATACTAATGACGAAGAACGTAGTGTGAAGGAAATCAATACAGGTACGTATTGTTTCGATAACCGTGTGCTATTTGACACTTTGAAAAAAGTAAACAATGAAAATGCACAAGGTGAATACTATCTTCCGGATGTATTAGGCATTTTAAAATCTGAAGGCGAACGAATCTCTGCTTACACGACACCCGACTTCCACGAAACATTAGGTGTCAATGATCGGGTAGCACTAGCACAGGCTGAAAAAGATATGCGTCGTCTGATCGCAGAAAAGCATATGCGTAATGGTGTCACAATCATTAATCCAGAACAGACTATCATTAGTGCAGACGCAGAGATTGGCCAAGATACAATATTGCAGCCTGGTGTGATGATTGAAGGTGCAACAAAAATTGGATCAAATTGTATCATTGGTCCTAATAGTCATATTCTAAACAGTACAATCGGTGACTACAGCACGATTCACTCGTCAGTAGTTCGTGATAGTCAAGTAGGAAATCAGACAGCGGTTGGACCATTCGCACACTTGCGTCCTGACTCACAGTTGGGCAATCACGTAAAGATTGGTAACTTTGTCGAAGTAAAGAAATCGCAACTAGGCGACGATAGTAAAGTATCCCATCTCAGCTACATTGGTGATGCGGAAATTGGTAAGAGTGTGAATATAGGTTGCGGCACAATTACCGTGAATTATGACGGTAAAAACAAACATAAGACTGAAATACAGGACAATGCTTTTGTCGGTTGCAATGCCAACTTAGTAGCGCCTGTAACTGTGGGGAAAAATGCTATTGTGGCAGCTGGATCCACCATTACAAAAAATGTTCCAGAAAATTCACTTGCAATTGCACGCGTTCGGCAAGAGAATAAAGAAGGATACGTAAAAAACTAATCTTACCCAACTAACAGGAGGGCCATCATGGCAAATCATTATCCAAACGAAAAACTGAAAATATTTTCTCTAACTGCGAACGAACCCCTTGCACAAGAAGTAGCAGATCAAGTCGGACTTCCACTCGGCAAATGCTCAGTAAAACGTTTTAGTGACGGAGAAATCCAAATTAATATCGATGAAAGCATCCGTGGCTGTGAAGTGTTTGTTATTCAATCCACTTCTAATCCGGTCAACGATAACTTAATGGAGCTTCTCATCATGCTAGATGCCTTGATGCGTGCTTCTGCGCGTACGATCAATGTTGTCATGCCTTATTATGGCTATGCGCGACAAGACCGTAAAGCGAGATCACGTGAACCAATCACCGCTAAATTAGTTGCGAACTTATTAGAAACAGCAGGTGCTGACCGTGTGATTGCGGTAGATTTGCATGCGCCACAGATTCAAGGATTCTTTGATATTCCAATCGATCACTTGGTTGCCGAGCCAATCTTGACTGAATACTTCCAAAGCGAAGGTTTAGTAGGAGCTGATTTAGTTATTGTCTCCCCTGATCATGGTGGCGTTACACGGGCTCGTAAAATGGCGGATCGCATGAAAGCGCCGATTGCAATTATTGACAAACGTCGCCCGCGTCCGAACGTGGCAGAAGTTATGAATATTGTTGGGAATGTAGAAGGAAAAACGGCTATTCTTATTGATGATATTATTGATACAGCTGGTACGATTACGATTGCTGCAAGCGCGTTAATTGAAAGTGGAGCAAAAGAAGTGTATGCTTGTTGTTCACATCCAGTTTTATCCGGTCCTGCAATTGAGCGGATTAACAATTCGAAGATTAAGCAATTAGTCATTACAAATTCTATCGAATTGCCGGAAACAAAACTATCTCCAAAGATCAAACAGCTATCGATTGCACCACTATTAGCATCAGCAATCGTTCGTGTATTTGAGAAGAAGTCTGTAAGTACGTTATTTGATTGATGTAAAGATGGATTGATGACAAGTTACCTGATGTCGTCTGGTATTGAATGTTTCAAGAGGTAGAAAAAACTTTTTTAAAGGAAAGGTGACTATACAAATGAGCACAATGCAGTCGAACTTAAGAGAAACTAACAAAACAACACTATCACAATTACGAAAGGACGGATGGATTCCTTCCGTAGTCTATGGCTATAAAACAGAGAGTACACCAATCTCCGTTAAAGAGCGTGACTTAATTGATACGCTACGTGAAACGGGAAGAAATGGTGTTATCAAACTAGACGTAGATGGCAAAAAAGTAAATGTCGTGTTGAGTGATTATCAATCGGATGTTTTAAAAGGAACTATTACACATGCTGACTTTTTAGCGATTAATATGACAGAAGAACTTGAAGTTGAAGTTGCCATTAATCTAGTCGGTCAATCGCCAGGTGAAAAAGAAGGTGGAGTCATTCAGCAACCAATTCGTGATGTTACGATTCGCGTCAAGCCTTCTGATATTCCAGAGTCCATTGATTTGGACGTTTCAGAACTACAAATTGGCGATACACTTCTTGTAAGTGATATTCGTTCGAAGGTAGCATTTGAAATCTTGAATGAAGATGAAGATGCGCTTGTGCTAGTGTCTGCTCCACGTACGGAAGCGGAGATGGAAGCATTGGATGAAACGGCTGACGCAGGTGCAGAGCCTGAAGTAATCGGCGATGACAAAGCAGCAGAATAAATAATGAAATGGGCGCACGAGTTTATAACGTGCGCTCCTTTTCTATGCATATAGAGAATGGTTAGAAAAGGAAGAGAAGCTTATGAAATTACTAATCGGACTCGGAAACCCCGGGAAAGCTTATGAAAAAACACGTCATAATATTGGTTTTCAAGTAATCGATGAATTAGCGAAGCGTTGGCAAGCACCAGCGTTTCAAAAGAAGTTTAATGGTGAATATACAACCGCTCATATGCCAGAAGGAAAAGTAATTTTGGTTAAGCCGATGACGTATATGAACTTATCCGGTGAATGTATACGTCCACTGGCAGATTACTTTGAAATAGATGACGATGAACTAGTCGTTCTTTACGATGACTTGGATTTGCCAACGGGCAAGATTCGCCTTCGTCAAAAAGGTAGTGCAGGCGGTCACAACGGTATGAAGTCGTTAATCGCACATTTAGGAACTTCTGAATTTAATCGTATCCGCATAGGTGTTGATCGTCCGATAGGTGGTATGAAAGTAGCTGATTATGTACTGTCGCCTTTTAGTAAAGAGGAACAGCCGTTAATAGAAGAGGCAGTACAAAAAAGTGCGGATGCCTGTGAAGAGTGGATGAAGAGGTCGCCTTTTTTAGAAGTGATGAATAAATTTAACGGATCCTAAGCATAATAGAGCGATTCCTAGCCTATACTTTGATAAAAGGAAGGTGAAGGACGCGTGATCCGCTATTCTTGCAGTCACTGTGATACGGAAATTGGTTCTATTTCATTGGACGCGGCAGAAGCTGTACTGTGTCAGATTAAGAGCTTAGATGAAGGGGAAAAGGATTCTTTTTTATCGGTAAATGACGAAGGCACGCATATACGATGTATTTGTGAACACTGCGAACAATCACTGAAGGCGTTCCCTGATTATTACACCTTAAAGAAATGGCTACAATAGTAGCAAATGCTTTGGCGCTTATAGCCAAAGCTTTTTGTGCATAATACATTCTGCTAAAAAAGTTGCTAGATTTGTTAGCTATGCAATAATTGATATATAGAGAGGGTTAGTCAATTGGGAGTAATAGAACAATTATTTTTAGAAGAAAAAGAGATTCAAGGTCTACTTAAGGACTTGGAGGCTGGACAGGATCAACAATTAATAACAGGTCTATCTGGTGGTTCTAAGGCCATCTTCTTTAAGGTAATCCAACAATCGTTGACACGCCCAGTGTTGATAGTCTCGCCGAATATGTTGCAAGCACAGCGTACGTATGAAGATTTGATCAAGCAAGTTGGCGATGATCATGTACATTTATACAATGCGGAAGAATTGGTGGCAGCCGACTTTTCATTTGCAAGTTATGAACTGCGCGCTGGGCGAATTGAAACGTTGGATCATATGGCACGAACGGGTAGTGGCATTTATATTACGCCAGTTGCGGGGCTTAGAAAGCTCCTGCCTTCAAAAGAACGTTGGCTTACTCATTACGTCAAAGCAGAAACGGATGAAGAAATTGATATAGGAATGTGGCTTGTGAAACTTGTTTCCATGGGCTATATACGAAAAAACCTGGTAAGTGCACCGGGTGAATTTGCGTTGCGTGGCGGCATACTAGATATTTATCCGCTAACTATGCAAGAACCTGTTCGTATCGAATTATTTGACACGACGATCGATTCCATCCGAACATTTTCTGCTGAAGACCAGCGTTCTACAGGGAAACTAGAGTCAATTATGTTATTACCTGCTACAGAATTTATTTGGACACCAGATGAACTGTTACAAGTTTCTCGCGCTGTGGAACAAGCGCTTGGCGATAGTTTGACGAAGATTAAAAGTGAAGAGTTACAGCAACGATTATTGATGACAGTGATGCAAGACATTGGCTTGATGCAATCGGGTATTGTGCCAGATACGATGAATCAATACGCTTCATTCTCTTCACAAGCTAATGCTACGCTAACAGATTATTTCCCGGTGAATGGAATTGTCGTATTTGATGAACTCGGACGCGTACAGGAGTCCGTGGCGACATTAGAAGCGGAGGAACAGGAATTTCATCTAGCTATGCTAGAGGATGGTAAAATGTTGCATGATACAAGGTTAGCTTGGAAGTATCACGAGGCGCTGAGTAGAATTCATCAGCAACGTTTATACTTGTCGTTATTTACGCGTGCGGTACCTGGGTTCACTATTAAAAAGTCTATTGCAATTTCTTCTAAGCCGATGCAACAGTTCCACGGTCAGATGCCTTTATTAAAAAGCGAAATAGAACGTTGGCTACAGGGGAATTATAATGTCTTCATGCTAGCGGCATCTGCAGAACGTATGGCTGCTATCCAAGGTGTTTTACAGGAGTATGATATAGAAGCAGTAGTGAATGGTAAACCGAGTAGAGAAGGTATTCTGTCGATCATAGAAGGGGACTTGTCTGCCGGCTTCGAATTACCGTTTCAGAAATTAGCAGTTCTTACGGATGCTGAAATGTTCACAGGTAAGCCAAAGCGTAAAGCCCGTCCGCAGAAATTAACAAATGCAGAACGAATTAAAAGCTATTCAGAAATTCAAATTGGCGATTATATTGTTCATGTCCACCACGGAATCGGTCGATATTACGGTGTAGTGACGTTAGAAGTGGGCGGTATCCAAAAAGACTACTTGGATATTCGTTATCGTGGCGATGATAAATTATTCGTACAAGCCGATCAAATTGACTTAATCCAAAAGTATGTGGCTTCAGGAGAAAAAGAACCAAAGTTACACAAGCTAGGTGGTACAGAGTGGACCAAGACGAAACGTAAAGTAACGGCTGCCATTCAAGATATTGCGGATGATTTGATCAAGTTATATGCTAAGCGAGAAGCAGAAAAAGGATTTGCCTTCAGTGAAGACGATGATTTACAGCGTTCATTTGAAAATGCATTTCCTTATGAAGAAACTACAGACCAATTACAGTCGATTGATGAGATAAAAAAAGATATGGAAAAAGAGCGGCCGATGGATCGTTTGTTATGTGGAGATGTAGGTTACGGAAAAACAGAAGTAGCGATTCGTGCAGCATTCAAGGCAGTAACAAATGGCAAACAAGTAGCATTTTTAGTGCCAACAACGATTCTTGCACAACAGCATTATGAAACGATGAAAGAACGTTTTGCTGATTATCCAGTAACGGTCTCCTTACTCAATCGTTTCCGGACGAAGAAGGAACTAGATGAGACGATTAAAGGACTTAAAGCTGGTACGATTGATGTCGTCGTCGGTACTCATCGCCTACTTTCGAAAGATGTCGTCTATCAAGACTTAGGATTGCTAGTAGTTGACGAAGAGCAACGTTTTGGTGTGACACACAAGGAAAAACTGAAACAACTAAAAACGAATGTAGATGTACTGACATTGACGGCTACACCTATCCCACGTACATTGCATATGTCGATGGTTGGTGTTCGTGATCTTTCTGTTATCGAAACACCTCCAGCAAATCGCTTTCCAGTCCAAACGTATGTCATGGAACATAATGGAGGATTAGTGCGTGAGGCGATTGAGCGAGAGATGGGGCGCGGAGGTCAAGTGTTTTACTTGTATAACCGTGTAGATGATATGGATCGTAAAGTAGAGGAAATCCGAGAACTTGTACCAGAAGCACGCATCGCGTCTGCACATGGTCGAATGGGTGAAGCAGCACTTGAAGCGGTCATCATGAGTTTCCTCGAAGGCGAATATGATGTACTCGTTACGACAACAATCATTGAGACAGGTATCGATATTCCGAATGTTAATACATTGATCGTGCATGACGCAGATCGCATGGGTCTATCACAGCTTTACCAATTACGTGGAAGAGTAGGGCGTTCGAATCGTGTAGCATATAGCTATATGCTGTATCAGCGTGATAAAGTGCTGACTGAAGTCGCAGAAAACCGTTTACAAGCAATCAAGGAGTTTACTGAACTTGGATCCGGCTTTAAAATTGCTATGCGAGATCTCTCTATTCGTGGAGCAGGGAATCTACTTGGATCTCAGCAACATGGATTTATTGATTCTGTCGGATTCGACTTGTATTCACAGTTACTACAAGAAGCAATTGAAGAGCGTCAGACAGGTGTCACTAAAGAAGACAAGGTGGATGTTGAAATCTCTTTACCGATTAATGCGTATTTACCTGAAACGTACATTCAAGATGGCTACCAAAAGATTCAGATGTACAAGCGTGTAAAAGCAATTACGAGTGATGACGATTATTCGGAGCTAGTCGATGAAATGATTGACCGTTTCGGTGATATGCCGTTTGAAGCTGATTTATTACTACGAGTAGGACGTATGAAAGCTTGGGGACGTAGAGCGGGTGTCGAATCAATTAAGAAAGTTCAAGACATCGTTGAAATTCATTTATCGGAAGAAGGTACATCGCGAGCAGATGGTGCAAAATTGATGGAACACTCCTTGAAGTTTGGTCATGCGGTTGGACTAACGCTTGAAAATGGTCGAATCATCGTGACAGTAAATGAAAAGAAGTCCAATAAATTTACTGAGTTTGATATGGTTGAAGAAATGATCCATTCAATGCAAGAAACTACAAAAGAAGTACGGCCTACCGTGTAACACCTTGATTGCATAAAATGACCAAATATGATGCATACTACTTTCAGAAATACATTTCATTTCGAGAAAGTGAGGCATTATACATGAAGGCAACGGGTATTGTTCGCAGAATTGATGATTTAGGTAGAGTAGTCATTCCAAAAGAAATTAGGAGGACTCTTCGTATTCGTGAAGGAGACCCTTTAGAGATATTCACTGATCGAGAAGGGGAAGTCATTTTAAAAAAATATTCACCTATATCAGAGCTTGGTGAATTTGCGGTGGAATATGCAGAATCACTTTATGAAACACTTGGCACGCCGGCTCTGATTAGTGATCGTGATGAAATGCTTGCAGTGGCAGGTTTATCTAAAAAGGATTATATGAACCGTCAGCTCTCACCAGGATGTGAAGAACTACTAAGCGGTAGAACGGTTGTCGTAGAAAAGCTTGAGAAGTCCGTAGAGTGGGTACCGGGACAGGTAGAGCAAGTTAAATCCTATTGTATTGCACCAATTATTACAAACGGCGATGCGATTGGAGCGGTTTATATATTATCGAAAGTTCATTTTGTTGGTGATGTTGAGCAAAAGGCCGCAGAAACCGCCGCCGTCTTCTTAGCTAAACAAATGGAGAGTTAAGTTCTTTTACGGCATGCATAAAGTTTCTAATAAAACCTGCAGCGGAAAATAATGGCTGTAGGTTTTCTCTGTTTATGCAGTGTTTTTTTACAAATGATGGATGTAATTATGTTTGAAAGTAATGGAGATACCCAGAATTAGGTTAGAAAAAAACAAGTATTTAAAAAAATTTTTGACCATATGGAGTAAAAAGGTCACTAATTTTCCACTATTTACATAGTGGTGAAATAATTCACACACTACTTATGTTAGAAATTTCACAAGCGAAAATCCTTTAGTGAAGGCTTTCACATAGGATTCATGTGAAGAAATTCACAAGCGTGAAATTAAAAGTGAAGGATTTCACATACTACTAAATTCAGCAAAAGTCAAAACTTTTTTTAAAAGATTTTAATTGACTAGAAAACCCTTGACAAAGGTGTTGTAAACGCTTTCCTTTTTTAAATTTTTAGAGTTGAGAGAATATTACCCTTGTATTTGCTTTACGTTTGCGCTTATAATCATCACCAACACGAACTACCAACAAACGAACAGGACAGGGAGAGAGATAAATTATGAACAGACAATATAAATCTTCTTTACACATGCATCAAATACACAATGGGAAAATGGAAACTATTTCAAAAGTGCCTTTAGAAAATAAAGAGGATTTAAGTTTGGCTTATTCTCCAGGAGTAGCTGAACCTTGTGTAGAAATTGCTCGCGACTCGTCTCTTGCATATGAGTATACAATTAAAGGGAACCTGGTGGCAGTTGTAACGGATGGAACGGCTGTACTTGGTCTTGGGGATATAGGTCCTGAGGCAGCATTGCCAGTAATGGAAGGTAAAGCCTTATTGCTGAAACAGTTCGCAGGAATTGATTCATTCCCAATTTGTTTAGACACGAAAGATACAGATGAAATTGTTAAAATTGTCAAAGCCATCAGCCCAACATTTGGTGCGATTAACTTAGAAGATATCTCTGCTCCTCGTTGTTTTGAAATTGAACAACGTTTACGTGAAGAATGTAATATTCCAATTTTCCACGACGATCAACACGGTACAGCAATCGTCGTAGGCGCTGGATTGATCAATGCATTGAAATTGGTAGGCAAAGAGCGAAATGAAGTGAAGATTGTATTGAACGGTGCTGGTGCAGCAGGTGTAGCCATTACAAAACTTTTGTTGAACCTAGGCTTCGAGAACGTAATTATGTGTGATTCAAAAGGAATTATCTTTGAAGGCCGCGATTACTCGATGAACGGTGTGAAGCACGAGATGTCACGCATCACGAATCGCGAAAAGATTGAAGGCTCATTGGCAGACGCTATGAAGGGCGCTGATGTATTTGTCGGTGTATCCGTAGCGAACTTATTGACGAAAGAATTGATTGCATCTATGAATGAAGATCCGATTGTCTTCGGATTAGCAAACCCATTACCTGAGTTAAAGCCTGAATTGGCAGAAGAATACGGAGTACGTATCATTGCGACAGGACGTTCTGATTATCCTAACCAAGTCAATAACGTCTTAGCATTCCCAGGTATTTTCCGTGGTGCGCTTGACGTTAGAGCTTCGGAGATCAACGAAGAGATGAAGCTTGCAGCGACGTATGCAATTGCTGGATTGATCAAGGAAGAAGATTTGTCCGATGATTACATCATTCCAGATCCTTTCGACGACCGCGTATCTTCCGTCGTAGCACAGGCTGTAGCTCAGGCAGCAATACGCACTGGCGTTTCAGTTTCTAAAGAATTGATCTTACCTGGCAGATAATATCCATTTACATGAACCAGCTCCCTGAGAATCAGGGGGCTGGTTTTTTATGTGGAAAACATTAGTGGACGAAAAGGTACCGTTTCGCTGCTAAGTACGTGTGCCTTTAACGCTGCGCTTTCTAGCACATCTTTGATTTAAATCTCGGATCATTCACTAAGTATCCACTTTGACTACTTGCTCCAATCGACTTTATTTTGTCATGCTCTACTCTAGTGCGCACACACGCGAGCTTCTTTGTGAACGTATAGTAGGAGTAAAACTATACGTTGGGGGGAGCAAAATGACTTGGCTACTTGTTTTGGGCTTTGCGATATCATCTAGTATTGATAACTTTGGGGTCGGGCTTTCGTATGGAGTGCAAAGAGTGCGAATTCCTGCTATTTCAAATCTACTGATCGCCGTGATTTGTTTTGTCTTTAGTGTAGTCGGAATCGTTTCAGGAGTATGGCTAGCGGAATTACTACCAGGGAACATGCCTAATATCGTAGCGTTTACTGTGTTAAGTATTATCGGTATACGAATTATGTTCATTGCTTTGCGGCAACAATATAAAAAACATTCAAGCGTATTGGGTGAGCCCGAAAAAATGGATTTCGATGGATCTTCGCATATTAGTATTGGAGAAGCGTTATTGTTAGGTGTTGCCTTGTCAGCGAATGCTTTGACTAATGGGGTCGGTGCAGGGTTACTTGAGCTATCAGCAATTGCAATTGCCTTTTCGGCAGCAGTCGGTAGTTATTTGATGCTGTGGTTAGGTGTCGGATTAGGGACTAGATTGGCGAACCTTTATATAGGCAAGATGACTGTGGGACAGTTTGGGACGTTTATGAGTGGTGCAATAATTTTATTAATCGCAGTGACGCGTCTATTCTAGTAAATGGTATACTAGAAGCCATCATGTTATGAAAGAGGCGCATATATGGCGTTGACTAAGTGGAATATGAAGTCGTTTATGAAAGGTGCATCGATTTTAACGGTTGCGGCTATTATTGTCAAAATCTTGAGTGCTGTGTATCGTGTACCATTTCAAAATTTGGTAGGAGACAAAGGCTTTTATATATATCAGCAAGTGTATCCGTTTGTTGGAATATTTATCGTTTGGACATCAGCGGGGGGAGCGGTAGCGGTTTCTAAGCTGCTGGCAGAAAGTAGGGGTGCCGGAGAGTCGCGAGGGATTCTACGCGTATCACTCGCTTATCTCCTCGTGTTATCCATAGGGATCTTTTTGTTGCTAAGGGCGGGATCCACATTCTTTGCTAGTGCAATGGGAGATGGTGAGCTGGCACCTGTTTTACATAAAGGATCTTATATTGTTTTAATCTTGCCGTTTCTTGCTGTGCTAAAAGGTGTCTTCCAGTCAGAAGGACAAATGGTTCCTGTTGCAATTTCCAATGTGTTGGAACAATTATTTCGAGTAATTGTCGTGTTGGCGGGTACGTGGTTCGCCATAAAGGCTGGAACTTCTTTATATAAAATAGGAGAGATTACGATGTGGGCCGCTGTAGTAGGGGGAGCGGTCGGTGTGATGATTCTAACGTGGTTCTTTTTACAACGCGAACGAGTTGCCAGTGCGAATGTGCAAACGTGGAAAGTAGTCAAGGATTTGACGAAAATTAGCATAAGCGTCAGTGCGAGTTCATTAATTTTATTGGTCTTTCAATTAGTCGATTCATTTACGATTTACAATGCATTGATACAATCGGGAATCGCCAGTGAGCAAGCCATGGAAATGAAAGGCGTCTATGACAGAGGGCAACCGTTAGCGCAAATGGGTATTCTGCTAGCATCTACATTAGCGTTAGCACTCGTCCCTTTAATTGCGCATCACGCAACTAAACAAGACGGCAAAGGTGCGCTACCGTTTATTAGCTTAACTTTCCGGACATCTATTTTATTTGGCTGGGCGGCAACGGTTGGTTTAATTCTCGTCTTACCTTTCGTCAATGAAATGCTATTTGAAACACGGACAGGCACTGTTGCACTTATTATTTATTCTATCCAAATATTTTGGTTGTCCATTATTTTGCCATTGACGGCTATTCTTCAAGGAAGCAATAAAGTAAGAGGTCCGCTACTTCTTATGATAATTGGTGTGATTATCAAATTAATGATGACCCCAAACCTTGTTAAGCAGTATGGAATTGAAGGTGCGGCCGCGGCAAGTGCTTTTGCATTTGCGGTCGTCGCAGTATTATTGATGTTGTACTTTAAACGTTTCTGGCAAACACCACTTGCAACCAGTCGTTTTTATAAAGTGCTGGTGGTTGCAGCAGTTGCTATGGTTACTGTGCTCATACCGTGGACGCTATTCGCTGACTCTTATCTTTTTGATAACTTCCCTTCGCGCTTAGGTGCTACAGTGACAGCGATGACGGCAGTAGGAATTGGGGCAATCATATTTCTGTTCGTCGTCTTGAAATCACGTATAATGAAGGAACGAGAATGGTACTTACTGCCGTTCGGAAAGCGTTTGGCAACCGTTCAACTATGGCTAACTAAAAATAGAAGGTGACTATATGAAAAAAATAACTGTTATTGGATTGGGTGCGGGCGATTTGCAACAGCTATCGCTTGGCACGTACCGATTATTGAAGCAGGCAAAGCGTCTTGTTATTCGGACAGAAGAGCATCCGGTCGTTAAAGAATTACGTACAGAAGGTCTAATAATGGAGAGCTTCGATGCGATATATGAAGCAAATGATTCGTTTGAAGATGTGTATGAGAGGATTGTCGAAAAGTTACTTGAAATGAGTGCAGATCAACCAATTACCTACGCAGTACCGGGTCATCCGCTTGTGGCAGAGCGAACGGTGCAATTATTGATTGAAAAAGAAAAGTCAGGTGAAATTGAACTTCAGATAGCGGGTGGTAGTAGCTTTTTGGATCCGATATTCACCGCGCTGCGTATTGATCCAATCGAAGGATTTCAACTGCTTGATGGTACGGACTTGAAGCGTGATGACGTGCAGATGGAACAGCATGTTTTAGTAGGACAAGTTTATGACGCGTTTGTTGCGTCTGACGTTAAATTATCTCTTATGGAGAAGTATCCCGATGATCACGAGGTGACAATCGTAACAGCTGCAGGCTCTGTGGATGAAAAACTGACAAACGTAGCGTTATATGAACTGGATCGAGTGATGTCATTAAATAATCTTACGACCATCTACGTACCCCCTATAAAGGACCAAGAGCAGCGTTTAAAGGACTGGAGTTCGTTTAGGGAAATTATCGCTACTCTGCGTGGGCCAGATGGTTGTCCATGGGATCGTGAACAGACTCATGAGACATTAAAGCGTTATTTAATTGAGGAATCGTTTGAGTTGATTCAAGCAATTGATGAAGAAGATGACGATGCGATTATTGAAGAGCTAGGCGATGTCTTGTTGCAAGTCTTTTTGCACGCACAAATTGGAGAAGATAATGGTTACTTTTCGATGGAAGACGTGCTCGAAACAGTAGGTGCAAAAATGATCCGCCGCCATCCGCACGTCTTCGCACAAACACAAGCGGATACGACAGTTGATGTTCTAACAAATTGGCAAGCTATTAAAGAGCAGGAAAAACCTACAGTAGATTCACTACTTGAAGGTCAAAAACGTCAGGCTTCGTCGTTGCTCACGTCTTATAATTATCAAAAGACGGCTGCTAAAGTTGGATTTGATTGGCCGACGATCGAAGGAGCTTTTGATAAGTTCCAAGAAGAGTGGACGGAATTCCAAGAAGAAGTACGCAATGGCGAAACGGCAAGTCAGTTAGATGAACTGGGCGATGTTTTATTTACCATTGTTAACATTGCTAGGTTCCTAAAGATTTCACCTGAAGAAGCAATGTGGCATGCAAATGAAAAATTTAAATCACGCTTTACTCATGTAGAGCAATGCGTAAAACAAGGCATTGGGGACTTTTCTACCTACAGCCTAGAACAATTGGAAGAATTCTGGCAACAAGCCAAACGAAAGGAAGATTCCCATGAGACTCGATAAATTTTTAAAAGTATCCCGGCTGATCAAACGTCGTACATTAGCAAAACAAGTAGCTGATCAAGGCCGCATCACGATAGACGGAAAAGTAGCCAAAGCTTCATCTGACGTAAAGCCGGGAGACGAACTTGCTATCCGCTTCGGTCAAAAAGTCGTCACGGCTAAAGTCAACGAGCTAAAGGACTCTACAAAAAAAGAAGACGCAGCTTCGATGTACACCATCCTAAGCGAAGAACGCCTCGAAAAAGTAGAGCCAGAATTCATGGACGACGAGGATTGAATCGCAAAATGGAAATACTAAGTGTTTGGCTAAAGATTCCACTTACTACCTTCAGAAGGTCCAACTAGTGAAGCGAAGTGCAAGGCGGCGACTAGGGGAGGATCAGCCCGACAGGAGAGACAACCAGGGGAGCTTGCGGGCGGTTGGCTCCCGAACGCGTCCGCCTGGAACGCAGCGTAACGGTATACTTCCCACTTCTGTATGCAATCCAAGACAGCCTAACCGAAGGCTGTCTTTTCTATTGCTTGTCATGTTTGACCAAGCCCCTGCATAAGATATGGGGAACGCACTAGAGAAGGGGGACGCATATGCAAATGCAAACTGACAATTCAACGTACACTATCCCATCAGGAGACCACGTAGTAACGATGCGCAATCGCAAGAGAATGGACCTTACATCCGTAAAGACGATCGATCGATTCGACCAAGAGGAATTTCTCGTCAGAACATCGCAAGGCGTTTTACAAATTCGTGGGGAGGAATTGCGTATTGTACATTTAGACGTGGACAAGGGCTTACTCACATTAGAGGGCTCCGTCCAAACATTGCAATACGATGAAGAAGAAACTGGTTCGCGCAATTTTCTCCATAAACTATTCGGATGAGCCTATCCGTCCAGTTCTTCAGTCTACTCGCGATGATCGGGACAGGTATTGCCGCTGGAGTTATCATGGATTTATTTGGAACGATCGTCGCTGCATGCGATAAACGTTCGATTATTCGACGCCGAGCATTTTGGTTCGAATTACTTGTATGGATCTTTTTAGGTATAGGTGCATTTTGGATATTGATGATTGTACGCGACGGGGCGTGGAGGATGTATGACCCCGTTGCGCAAGTGTGTGGTATGTTACTTTATGTTGCTATCTTTCATTACCCATTCCGATTGATTGGCAGAGTATTGCTGATTGTTGTGATTCGTCCTATTTGGTATGTCATTCGTTTAGTTTTGCTGCTGATTCAACGTATTATTCAAGTTTTTCGCCATATTCTGTTACTTATTCTATCACCGATTGTCCTATTATTGAAGAATGGTCGTAAATTCCTTCAAAATAAATACAGACTACTATATAATAAAAGGCAATAGTAGAAATATCTCAGAAAGGTGTGTGCGCCATGAACAAAACACAGAAGCAGTCATCTGAGAAAGTCACAGCAATCGATAATGACTATGTGCGCTCCATGCAGAAAAAAGAATACATGAAAAAAGCGCAAAAAAAACGTTTGCGAAATCGTCTAGCGGTCTTTGCGGTGATCATCTGTATCGTGGCTGGAAGTTTATTCAATATGAACTCTAGACAAAAGGAATTACTCGCTATGAAAGAACAGGAAAAGGCCCGGGCAATGGCTACACTAAAGGATTTGAAGGCAGAACAAGAACAATTGAATATGCAATTGACTAAGTTGGATGATGACGAGTATATTGCCAAATTGGCGCGCAAAGAATATTTTCTTTCTGAATCCAATGAGATCATTTTTTCCATTCCTGACAAGAAAAAAGAGTCAGAAAAAGAGATGAGAAAAGAGTAGTCATGTTGACACTCTTTTTTTGTTGGCTATAATATAAGTAGGAGCTTGTAAAATACAGGCACTGCCAATATGGTTGATAGGCTTAAGAGCCGCTTAAAACTTAAGGAGGAGCATTTTTTTTATGTCAATTGAAGTAGGCAGCAAGTTAGAGGGTAAAGTAACCGGGATCACAAATTTTGGGGCATTTGTTGAATTGCCAAGCGGATCCACAGGATTAGTCCATATTAGTGAAGTAGCTGACAATTATGTCAAGGATATAAATGACCATTTAAAAGTCGGCGATATGGTAGAAGTAAAAGTTATGAATGTGGGATCTGACGGTAAAATCGGTCTTTCCATCCGTAAGGCGAAACCTGAGTCAGAACGTCCACAACGTCCACAGCGTCCGCAAAGACCTCGTCCAGGCAGCAAGCCGAGCTTTGAACGTCCAGAGAATTTCGAACAGAAAATGGCGAAATTCATGAAGGACAGCGAAGAACGTTTAACTACCTTAAAAAGAGCGACGGAGTCCAAACGTGGCGGCCGTGGAGCTAGAAGAGGATAACTTGCTGACTGTTTCAACTGTCTTAAGTTAGTAAAGTGTACACCCAACAAACGTTGGATGTACGCTTTTTTATTTTAGCAGAACAAAAAACTCCTTCGCCGAAGCGAAGGAGTTTTACTATATAGCGGCGGAGGGAGTCGAACCCACGACCTTACGGGTATGAACCGGACGCTCTAGCCAGCTGAGCTACGCCGCCATGATAATCATTGGAAGTTGAAATGCTAAGACTTCCAACGCAACGTCTTCTATCATACAAGGCAAACAAAGAAATGTCAACCGTTCTTTGTAAAAAGAAAAAAGATACGGAATACGTCGAAATGTTTTTACGTTAGCCTGTCACAAACAGACAAAATTTCTCGTGGTACCGATGTATAGTTGCTAGTAAGAGAACATAGGGGGTATGAGAAATGAAGATGATTGATAATATCGAAAGACCACTAGGCCAACAAATCAGAGCACCTTGGCAATGGTTGATCACCCGTAAAGTGTATATATTGACAGCTATTCTTTTCTTGGTCGGATCGTTCTTTCTATCGCAAGCAGTAGTATTTGACATGGCAGTTCCGTTCTTCCTACCAATATGGGCATTGGCTAGTATGCGTTACCGTCAACATATGATTTATGTCTTTATTGGTGGAATGATAGGTAGCTCGTTCTTAGGAATGGGACAAGCTGTTATACATCTAACCCAGTTATTATTATTCCACTCGGCTTTGAAGATCCCAGTCATGAAAAAGTCTATCCCGTTCGCTGTGGCAGGGAGTATGGCCATCACGCAACTCACTTGGCAACTTATTAAATACAGTGAGGGCTTGCCGGTAGCCGTACAATTATCTATTGGTTTAGAAGCATTATTAGCTCTCTTCATGACAATCTTTATGTTATTAGCCTTTCCTTCTATAGATAGGTTGCTATACGGACCTTGGAATCCTGAACAAGTCAGCGCGATGTGTATAGTCGGTGCATTGGCAACGACGGGGATGGGGGGGCTACAAATTGGCTATGTATCCGTGGCGGGCGTATTTCTGTTTCTAGCGATCTACGTAGCCGCCATGGTAGGTGGTGTACCTTTTGCTACGACAGTAGGTATGATCATCGCTTTAATTATAGGAGTTTCTGATTTAGCATTTACAGGCATGATGGCATTATACGGAATTACCGGTTTAATGGCAGGTGGATTAAAGAGGTTTGGGAAAGTGGGTGTGATAACAGGAAGTTTATTTGTTTCGGTCTTTTTCTTGCTATATGATGCAACACTTCCAATTGATACGGTTCACTTTTCAACAATTGGCGTAGCAGCCTTACTATTTTTCTTTATTCCGTCTCAAAAAATGAATCGTATACGTCAAGTGTTATTACCTAAACAAGAGGGGATCTCTGAAAAGCGTCAGCAATGGCTGGCGGATAAACTGGATGGGCAGTTGGAGGAGTTTCAGCAGTTTGCTCATTTCATGTCGACATTGGTGAGTAATCGTCTAACTCCAGAGAATGAGGCCGCGGCTACAGTTGAGGTGCCGTCTATTTGTCGATCTTGTTTTCGCTATAGAAAGTGTTGGGAAAGTGAAGAGGATGGTATTGGTGAATTAATAGGTGAATGGGAATCCACGTATTCAGCGACGAAAAAAGCCGCACGTGTGCGAGTAGAACAGAAGATGAAGTTTAAATGTCTACGTTTTAAAGGGTTAATCAATGAATTGGAGGAGCACGGAACGAATCGTCTATTAATGGGACAGTTGCAGCACGGTCGAAAAATGTTAGCCCTGCAGTTACGGGATATGAGCACGCATATCGAAAAAGTAATGCGTGAAGTGAAGGAGGACTTGACGACCTATAAATTGGCGGAGGAAGAGTTAGCAAATCGTTTGCAAGCGCAAGGTGTAGAGTTCTTTCAAATTGATATTTTATCGGAGGAACGCGGGGCTTGTAGGGTAGTTGTTTCGGTGCCGGAGAAAAAAGCAGACTTTGAAGCGGAGACAACTGTTGGGGAATATTTGATTGTTCCGGTATTGGAACAAATGTATGAAGAGCCAATCTATATTTCGAAGTCTACGTATCAGCCGTTCCCATTCCCGCATGTCCAGCTAACATTCAGTTCAGCCGTCCGTTTTTCGTTAGATTATGATATTGTGACTACGGCTGGAAGAGGGACATTCCAGGGCGGGGATGCTTATGAAGTATTTAAAATTCATGATGGATTGTCAGCTGTATTATTATCTGACGGAATGGGGCAAGATATTAATGCTTACCACGAGAGTCGGAAAGTTATTCGGTTAATGCGTGAGTGTTTAGGTCAGAAAATGGATCCTGAAACGGCCATCCATACATTGCATTATATGATGGCGCTCAATGGTTTAGACGATATGTATGCCACATTAGATTTAGCGTTAATTGACTTGCAAGATGGACGGCTGTGGTCGTGGAAAGCGGGTTCAATGAGCACATATATAAAAAGGGGAGATGAGTGTATACGATTAGATAGTAAAACCGTACCGTTCGGGTTCTTACCATCCTTTTCAATAGAAGCGAAAAATGAACAATTAAAGTCCGGAGATATTATTGTCATGATGACGGATGGAATATTTAATGGAGAATTGCAGTTAGAAGCACAAGAAGAAGTTATGCATCAAACCCTTGAACGATTCAAGGAGATGGATTGCCATACGATTGCAGATCAAGTGATGATGGAAATGGAGCGTGTATTTGAATCGGTAGAAGATGATCGGACGATACTAGTCATGAAAGTGGATCATATCGTCCCAAAATGGTCAAAGACAAATAAGAAATCTAAAGTGAGTTCGAACTAATTAATGGTAGAATAGGGGAGGAGGGAGATGGATCATGAAAAATTTGCAGCAAGAAGTACTGGAGTTTATCGACAGACACAGATTGATCCCTCCCGGCTCTCGTGTATTGGTAGCGTGTTCGGGTGGTGTAGATTCAATTGCTTTGCTTCACTTCTTGGGAACTCATCGTGGATTACTTGGGATTGAAGTGGGAGCAGTGCATGTAGACCATATGCTTAGAGGACGTGAATCTGCCGAAGATGCGTATGTGGTGGAACGTCTATGTAATGAATTTCAAATATCATTTTTCTCGGAGCAAGTTCCAGTTCCCGCTATTTTGGAAAGTCATGGCGGTAATGTACAAATGGTATGTAGAGAAGAGCGTTATGCATGTTTTAAGAAGATTATGCAGAATCATGAGTTTTCGATTCTTGCGACAGGACATCACGCGGAGGATCAGTTGGAAACGGTACTTATTCAATTAAGTAAAGGCTATTCATTAAACGGCATGCCGCTGCAGCGAACTATTGATCAAGGGAGTGTGGTTCGTCCCTTCCTTCCTTTGAAAAAGAGCGAGCTGTACGCATATGCCAATTATTATAAGCTGTCATATCGGGAAGATCCAAGTAATGAACGAGACGATTATTTACGCAATCGTATGCGTCATCGAATCGTTCCGGTATTAACGGAGGAAAATTCTTCAGTCGCTAGCAGTACCGTTCGACAGACCGTGCAACGCCAGGCAGATGAAGAGTTGTTGAAGGAACTTGCCGAGCAACATTGGCAAACGATTGTAACCTATAGTGATGATCAGCTTCCTTCTTTTTACCGGGAGGCATTTCTTGCTATACCCTATGCTTTACAAAAGCGTGTGATTCAACTACTATTAAATTGTCTTCCGAACCCAGAAGTAGCGAAAGTTGAGCAACGTTCCACAGTAGTGGAAGAACTGTTACAACATATTCAAAATTCGGCTGGCAATATAACGATTGATTTGGCAAATGGCTATCGGTTTGTTAGAGAATATGATAAACTGCTAGTTACGAAAATGGAAATGAATACAATGTCCCTCTGTCCGAAAGTACTTGAAAAAGGAACCTGGTATTCATGGGGAAGTGTTCAATTTTATTGGCAGCAAGTTGATACGCATGAAATCAAGTCCCTCTCATCCTCGGATGACGTCAGATATTTTCAATTACCCGCATGTGAACTACCGTTGGCTGTACGACTCCCGCAACCCGGAGACCGCATACATCTTAAAGGTATGTCCCAAGCGAAACGAGTGTCACGGTTATTGATTGATGAAAAAGTAGGGATGGCACAAAGAAAGCAACAGCCGGTTATTACAACGGCGAGCGGTATCGTATGTGCGATGCCAGGTGTTCGGTATGGTGAGATGTTTTCGCATCGCCAACTAGAAGGCGAGTCATACATATGGATTACGCGAGAAAAGGAAAGTAGATAAAATGGAGGGGGCGAGCCAATGATCGCACAAGACATCGAGCAAGTTTTAATTACAGAAGAGGAACTTCAAGAGAAAGTTCTAGAACTCGGAGCGACACTGACGGAAGAGTACCGTGAGAAGTTTCCTTTGGCGGTAGGTGTATTGAAGGGTGCTTTGCCATTCATGAGCGATTTGATCAAACGAATCGACACGTATATTGAGCTGGATTTCATGGATGTATCAAGTTACGGTAATGCAACCGTTTCTTCAGGTGAAGTAAAAATTGTCAAAGACCTGAATACAAGCGTTGAAGGCCGCGATGTCTTAATCATTGAAGACATCATCGACAGTGGGAAAACATTGAATTACCTAGTGGAACTATTTAAGTATAGAAAAGCTAACTCCATCAAAATTGTAACATTGTTAGATAAACCGACTGGCCGTAAAGTGGATTTGAAAGCAGACTATGTAGGGTTCGACGTTCCGGACGCATTTGTTGTTGGCTACGGATTGGACTATGCTGAGAAGTATCGTAATTTACCTTATATCGGTGTGTTGAAAAAGGAGATCTATTCTTTTTAACGCTTTCTGACTGAACAGATATAAATCAGTCCGAAGGCCTTTTTCCTAAAGGCCTTTTCTTTGTAGAGTCGTGTTAATCTATGTTAAAATTTACAATAGTTTTCTATTTAGTTGCTGTTGAATGAGATGAGGAGGCTTGGGATGAATCGAATACTTCGATACTTTCTTTTATATGGATTGATCTTCCTTGCAATTATGGGGATTTTCAGTTCGCTAAACAATCCAAATCCGAAGATGAAACCTATTCGGTATGATGAATTCGTCACAGCGCTAGAGCAAGGAAAAGTCGAAAATGTTACTTTTCAGCCTCTACAGCTTGTGTATGAAGTAAAAGGTGAAATGCAAGGTTACGAAAAAGGAGAAACATTTGTAACGAACATTCCGATGAATGACATGGACAATATCGGTAATATTGTTAAAACAACAAAGACTGAAATTGAGATTTTACCTCCGAAAGAAACAAGCGCGTGGGTATCCTTCTTTACAGGACTTGTACCATTCATTATCATTATTATCCTTTTCTTCTTCTTATTGAATCAATCACAAGGCGGCGGTGGTGGCCGAGTGATGAACTTCGGAAAAAGTAAAGCGAAACTGCAAACTGATGATCGAAAGAAAGTACGCTTTAATGATGTAGCAGGTGCAGATGAAGAGAAAGCAGAGCTAGAAGAGGTCGTCGACTTTTTGAAAGATGCCAGCAAGTTTGTAGAACTTGGCGCACGGATTCCAAAAGGGATCTTGCTTGTAGGACCTCCAGGTACTGGTAAAACATTACTTGCACGTGCGGTAGCGGGTGAAGCAGGCGTACCGTTCTTCTCGATTTCAGGTTCTGACTTCGTGGAGATGTTCGTAGGTGTTGGTGCTTCTCGAGTACGTGATTTGTTCGAGAACGCTAAGAAAAATGCACCATGTATTATCTTTATCGATGAAATTGACGCAGTTGGACGTCAGCGTGGAGCTGGTTTAGGTGGCGGTCACGATGAGCGTGAGCAAACATTGAACCAATTGTTAGTTGAAATGGATGGTTTTGAAGGAAACGAAGGAATTATTATCGTTGCTGCTACGAACCGTCCGGATATATTGGATCCAGCACTTCTTCGTCCGGGACGTTTTGACCGTCAAATTACGGTAGGCCGCCCAGATGTAAAAGGAAGAGAAGCTGTATTGAAAGTGCACGCACGCAACAAGCCGCTTGATGATTCGGTCGATATGAAAGCTCTTGCTCAACGTACGCCTGGATTTTCCGGTGCAGATCTTGAGAACTTGTTGAACGAAGCGGCACTTGTAGCAGCGAGACGAAAGAAAAAGAAAATTGATATGGCTGATATTGATGAAGCAACAGACCGGGTCATTGCAGGTCCTGCTAAAACATCGCGTGTCATATCGGAAAAAGAGCGAAATATCGTCGCGTTCCACGAAGCGGGTCACGTGGTGGTTGGTTTGATGCTTGATGATGCAGAGATCGTTCATAAGGTGACGATTGTGCCACGCGGTCAAGCGGGCGGTTATGCCGTTATGCTTCCGAAAGAAGATCGTTACTTCATGACGAAACCAGAACTCCTTGATAAAATTGCAGGTCTGTTAGGTGGACGTGTAGCGGAAGAGGTTGTACTTGGTGAAGTCTCAACAGGAGCTCACAATGACTTCCAGCGCGCGACAGGAATAGCGCGTTCTATGGTAACTGAATACGGTATGAGTGATAAGCTCGGGCCGATGCAGTTTGGTCAGTCTCAAGGTGGTCAAGTATTCCTAGGTCGCGACTTTAATTCTGAGCAGAACTATTCTGAATCGATTGCGTATGAAATTGATCAGGAAATGCAACGAATCATTAAAGAACAATATAGCCGTACAAAAGAGATCTTGACGGAACAAAGAGATCTACTCGATTTAATTGCAACGACTTTATTGGAAGTTGAAACACTTGATGCGGAACAAATCAATCACTTGAAGGATCACGGTGTTCTGCCAGAACGACCGTATGAAAACGGCAATAACGTTGTGGAAGAAACGAAAGAGGAAACTCCTGTAGTGGCTGAAACAACGCCGAATGCAACTCCAGATATAACGGGTGCTCCAAGTGATCCGTCTGTTGGAGATTTGCCAAGTGAACGTGGAACGGGAGACAAAACACTTCCTTCCATTGACGAAGAGCGCAGAGACTAAGTGAACTAACAGCCGACTGTATATAGCAGTCGGCTGTTTTTTATCTGGAGCGCAAATCAACGGCATCTATGAACTAACTTATGGTATGATGTGTGGGAAAAAGTCTGAGGCAAGAGAGGAAAACGACTATGCTGTTAGTATTAGATACAGGAAATACAAATATTGTACTCGGTGTATACCAAGAAGACGAATTAAAATATCATTGGCGCATGGAAACGCATCGTCACAAAACTGAAGATGAATACGCTATGGCAGTAAAAGCGATGTTCCAACATGTTGGTTTATCATTTAAGGACATTACGGGTATTATCATTTCTTCTGTCGTCCCGCCTGTTATGTTCCCATTAGAACAAATGTGCAAAAAATACTTCAATCAGAAGCCGTTAATCGTAGGGCCAGGCTTGAAAACAGGTTTGAACATCAAATACGAAAACCCGCGTGAAGTGGGTGCTGACCGAATCGTTAATGCAGTAGCTGCTATTCGTGAATACGGTAGCCCGCTAATCATCGTAGACTTCGGAACGGCAACGACGTATTGCTATGTTAACGAACACGGAGAATATATGGGGGGGGCAATTGCTCCAGGTATCGCAATTTCTATGGAAGCATTATTTGATCGTGCGTCTAAATTGCCAAGAGTACAGCTTACGCGACCTGATCACGTTGTAGGCAAAAATACAGTATCAGCTATGCAATCTGGTATAGTCTTTGGCTATGTAGGACAAGTTGAAGGTATCGTCAATCGAATGAAAGAAGACTGCCCAGTAGAGCCAACTGTTATCGCAACGGGTGGTTTGGCGGAGTTAATATCATCCGAAACAAAAGTTATTGATATCGTGGATAATTTCTTGACGTTAAAAGGATTACATTTAATATACAAAAGAAATCTGTAAAAGGAGCGAACAACATGTCAACCGATTACTTAGTAAAAGCACTTGCCTTTGATGGGGGCATTCGTGCATATGCAGTCCGTTCTACAGAAGCGGTAGGGGAAGTTCAACGTCGTCATGATATGTGGCCAACTGCAACAGCGGCACTTGGACGTACACTTTCAGCATCTGCCATGATGGGTGCGATGTTAAAAGGTGAAGATCGAATGACGGTCAAAATCCAGGGTGATGGTCCTCTAGGTCCAATCGTAGTGGATGCCAATGCAAAAGGAGAAGTGCGTGGTTATGCTACTAATCCACAAACGCATGTGCCGCTTAACGATAAGGGGAAACTTGACGTACGCGGAGTGGTAGGGACGGAAGGAACGTTGTCCATCATTAAGGATCTTGGATTGAAAGATTACTTCACTGGCCAAGTACCTCTTATTTCCGGGGAAATAGCAGAAGACTTTACCCAGTATTTAGTAGTCTCTGAACAAGTTCCGTCAGCTGTCGCTTTAGGTGTACTAGTTAATCCAGATAACACTGTCAAAGCTTCTGGCGGCTTTATCATTCAAGTATTGCCAGGTGCTACTGATGAAACGATTACTCTTTTAGAAAATAAAATAGCTTCAATGAAACCGATCTCCTCTTTGATTGACCAGGGATTATCTCCTGAAGAAGTGTTGATCGAAGTGTTAGGGAAAGAAAATGTAGTGTTTCTTGATACAGTAGCCGTGAAGTTTGACTGTGAATGTTCTAAAGAACGTTTCGGTGAAGCGATTCAAGCGCTTGGTCGTTATGAAGTGCAAGCAATGATCGATGAAGACCATGGAGCAGAAGCGCAATGTCACTTCTGTTTGGAAACATATCAATACTCTGAGGCTGAGTTAAAGCAATTTATAGACAACATGCCTTCAGTAGAGGACTGAAAGTGTAATCATTCGCCCGCCAAAGGTTTATACTCTGGCGGGTTAGTCATTTATCGGAAAGTTAACAGAAGCTATTTCATATACTATGATTTTAGGATGGTAAATTACCAAACGATACTATTCTGAATAATTTGTTTGACAAGTCAAAAAGAAGATAGTATTATTAAGTCAATAAAACATATAAAAATACTTGGTATTGGGAGTGGATGGCATATGACTAAAGTTGGGAATTCAATTATTGATTTGGTAGGTAACACACCATTAGTCAAATTAAACCGTTTAACAGGATCAGAAGATGCGGATGTCTATTTGAAATTAGAATTCTTCAACCCGGGTTCTAGCGTTAAAGATCGTATCGCACTTGCGATGATTGAAGCTGCTGAAAAAGATGGTAACTTAAAAGAAGGCAGTACAATTATTGAACCGACTAGTGGAAATACAGGAATTGGACTAGCAATGATTGCGGCGGCTAAAGGATATAAAGCTGTACTCGTCATGCCTGATACGATGAGCTTAGAGCGTCGCAACTTGCTGCGTGCATACGGAGCGGAATTGGTATTAACTCCAGGGGCAGAAGGAATGAAAGGTGCAATCGGGAAAGCAGAAGAACTCGCTTCAGAAAATGGATGGTTCTTGCCACAGCAATTTAATAACGAAGCAAATCCAGAAGTACACCGTTTAACAACTGGACCTGAAATCGCAGATGCGCTAGACCGAGTTGACGCTTTTATCGCGGGAATCGGTACAGGTGGTACAATCACAGGTGCGGGTAGTGTATTGAGAGAACGTTTCCCGGATATCAAAATTATTGCAGTAGAGCCAGAAGACTCAGCGGTATTGTCTGGAGGTAAACCGGGACCCCATAAAATTCAAGGGATCGGTGCAGGTTTTGTTCCGAAAGTATTGAACACGGATATTTATGATGAAATCATCCAAATTTCCAACGACGATGCATACGCAATCGCGCGTCGTGCAGCTCGCGAAGAGGGAATCCTGGGAGGTGTGTCTTCAGGTGCCGCAATCTCAGCTGCGCTACAAGTAGCTAAGAAACTTGGAAAAGGTAAAAAAGTAGTCGCGATTCTACCTTCCAACGGAGAACGCTACCTAAGCACGCCGCTTTATCAATTTGACGAAGAATAAAAGAGAGCGCCCATCCGGCGCTCTCTTTTCTAGCTTGTAGATAAGTAAGACTAAGTGTAAAGGATAACTGGATACTTAGAAAATAGTTCTGGATTTACAACAAAGGTCATACTTCACTTTTTTATGTTCAAATGACAAAACTAAGCACTACTCTGAACTTTCCACTGACTACCTTCATAAAGAAGACACTAGTGAAATGCAGCGAAACGGCTATCCATTCTTCCAGCCTACCATCCAAAGTATCTGCAAAGACGTCAGAATCTCTACACTTTTATCAGACCGTACAATTCTGTATAATTAAGTTGGAACGCGATTGCTAGCTATACATAAGGGCAGTAAAATAATAGTACTAGAGGAGGTTCTCTGTGAAGAAAAAATGGAGCATGATGGTTTCGGCTTTGATCATCATCACGATGGTCACGATCATTATCTTAACCAACCGAGAAATCAAAAAAGAAACAGGTGGATTGGACGGATATGAAAGTGCCATGATGAAGGATATGCCGAAAGAAGAAGTTGAACGTCTTCCTGAAGACTGGCAAGTAGCTAGTTCTTCTGAGAAGCCCGGTCTAAGTCAAGGAGATCTCGCGCCAGACTTTGAACTAACGACGCTTGATGGAAAAACAGCCAAATTATCCGATTATCGTGGGAAAATGGTATTGCTTAATTTTTGGGCATCATGGTGTCCGCCTTGTCGATCTGAAATGCCGCATATGGAAACGTATTATAAAGAACACAGTGAATTAGAAAATGTTGAAATACTCGCTGTTAACATGACGAAGACGGAAAAGAATAAAGAACAGAGTGCCAAAGACTTCGTTGAAGAATATCAATTGACTTTCCCTATTTTATTAGATAAAAAGAGTGATGTCATGAAAATGTATCAAGTGAAGGTCTATCCAACGACGTATATTATCAATGAAGAAGGGGTTATAACGGACAAAGCGATGTTCCCTTTAGATGATAAATTATTGAAAGAATTACTAGACAACAGCAAGAAAAATTGATCAGAGACATTCAGGGGGAAACATTATGGATACAATAGCGTATCAGACAGCAGCAATGACGAAAGACGATTTCTTTTATGCCTATCGTCAACTAGCAGAAACGACAGAACGTCATATTTTACTCGATAGCGGACGTGGCGGTGAGATGTGTATCGCAGGTCTTAATCCACTTGTGACAGCGCAGGCGAAAGAACACGGTTTGCTGTTGCAATGGAGAGATGGAAAAGAAGAACTTCTTACAGGTGATCCGCTTGTCTTGCTTAACGAAGTACTGTCACGATATAAACTTACACATCAAGAGAATTTACCTGCATTCCAAGGTGGAGCAATTGGGATGATTAGCTATGATTATGTCAGACGCTATGAAACCTTACCTGTTCTTGCGGATGACGACTTGTTGACTCCTGATACGTACTTTTATTTATTCGATCAGTGGGCTGTATTAGACATACAAAGCGAAACGGTTTACTTTATGGCGTTACCAGATAAACAATCTTCATTGGCAACTATGCGTAATGAATGGACAGTAGCTGCAAAAGAGGGACTAGCCACTAGGAAGTTTTCTGCAGGACAAGCGCTAGATATAGAAGTAACAGAAGAAGATTTGCAAGTTTCTGTTACGGGTGAGCAATTTGAACAGATGGTACGTGATGTACAACAATTTATTGCACAAGGGGAAGTCGTGCAAGTAAATCTCTCAGTTCGCCAATCCAAGCCGCTTCATGCACCTTCATTATTAATGTATGAAGCATTACGGTCGTTTAATCCGTCTCCTTACATGGCTTATATGGCGGCACCTGAATTTGAAGTAGTTTCTGGATCGCCTGAGCTGTTGTTGAAAAAACGTGGCAATGAATTAAGTACCCGCCCAATTGGTGGAACACGTAAACGTGGAATGACGGAAGCAGAAGATCAAGCGTTACAGCAAGAACTCATTTCTAACACTAAGGAAAAAGGCGAGCATAAAATGTTAGTCGATCTTGAATGTGCAGACTTTGAAGGTATTTGTCAGCCTGGAACAGTGGAAGTAGATGAATTTATGGTCGTCGAAAAGTACTCGCACGTTATGCACTTAGTATCGAATGTCCGTGGTACTGCTGCATCCGACAATCATGCTGAAATTATTCATGGAGTATTCCCGGGGGGCTCAATTACCGGGGATCCAAAGCTACGAACTATGGAAATCATTGAAGAATTGGAACCGACACGCAGAGGGTTGTATACGGGTTCGATGGGATGGATTGGGTTCGATGGCGATATGGAATTGAATATTACGATTCGTACGGCATATATTCAAGAAGGTGTGGTCCATATTCAAGCAGGCGCTGGACTAGTCCCAGACTCGGATCCTGCATCGGAGTACCAAGAGTCAATGAATAAAGCGAAAGCATTATGGCAAGCGAAGGAAATGGCAGAACAGATTGTAAGAGAAGAGCAACGCCATTGATCTGTTGGATGAACGGTAATCAGCAGCTAGCTGACGAGTTGCGGATTTCTCCTTATGACCATGGATTTCTGTATGGACTCGGATTTTTCGAGACGTTTCGTACGTATGATGGAGAGGTATTTCTCTATGAAGCGCATATGGATAGACTGAGATCCGCTCTTTTTGAGTATCGGATAGCTATGCCGTATGGCGACAAAGAAATTCAACAAGCCATTTCTTCGCTTTATGTGGCCAATGGAAGCGAAGATGGCTACTATCGGTTGAATGTGTCTGCAGGGGTTCATGATATTGGATTAGCGCCCGTCAACTATGAACAACCCAACGTGATAATTTTTCAAAAGCCTCTTCATTTGCCACCAACTCATACAGAAAAAGATGGAGTGTGGTTGCAGACGACGCGCAATGAACCGGAAAGTACAATTCGCCATAAATCGCATCAATATGCGAATAATGTGCGGGGCCGTTTAGAATTGCCCTCTTTGCAAAAGGTGGAAGGCTTCTTCGTCACGAAGGAAGGATTTGTCGCGGAAGGTATAACATCTAATATCTTTTGGGTAAAGGAAGATATTCTCTATACACCTTCATTGGAAACAGGAATTTTACCAGGGACTACGCGTGCGTTTGTACTGACGTTAGCAAATGATTTAGGATTAGTGGTAAATGAAGGGCTGTTTTTGCCGTCGGATTTAGAATCTGCGCAAGAAGTTTTTATCACAAATGCGATCCAAGAGCTAGTTCCAATCCGCAATGTACCGAATACTGACTTTCTAGGCAACGAAGGGCCTATCTACCAACGACTACATATGAACTATCAACAAGCGATTAGCCAAATGAAAGTGAGTGACCAGTAATGGAGCTAGAGAAAGCACGTACGTTTTATCAATTCGGTGAGACGACGATTAATTTTGCGGAAGAAACGGTCATTATGGGTATTTTGAATGTCACGCCAGATTCCTTCTCAGATGGTGGGAAGTTTGGTGGGCACGACCTTGCGTTAACACATGCTCGACAAATGTTAGTAGATGGTGCGAAAATCATCGATATCGGTGGTGAATCTACTCGACCTGGGCATACGCCGGTTTCGTTGGAAGAAGAATTGGAACGTGTAGTACCGGTTATCGAATTACTGACGAAAGAGTTAGGCTGTGTCATTTCAATTGATACGTCAAAAGCAGCCGTGGCAGAAGCAGCAATCCGAGCGGGTGCGAGTATTATCAATGATGTGTGGGGAGCCAAACGTGAACCGGAAATTGCAGAAGTGGCTGCACACTACGGAGTACCAATTATTTTGATGCATAACCGGGATAATCGGGAGTATCAGCTGCCGTTCATGGATGCAGTTGTGGCGGATTTGCAGGAGAGTGTCAATATTGCGAAACAAGCAGGTGTTAGCGAGGATATGATTTGGTTGGATCCGGGCATTGGTTTTGCGAAGGATACAGAACAAAATATACTGGCTATGCAAGGGTTGCCGACAATCGCGGATCTTGGCTACCCTGTATTACTTGGGACATCCCGCAAGAAGATGATTGGAAACGTCTTGGATGTGCCGGTAGAACAACGGGTAGAAGGGACAGGTGCAACAGTGTGTTATGGAATTGAGCATGGCTGCCATATAATGCGTGTGCATGATGTGAAGGAAATCTCACGAATGGTCAAGATGATGGACATCTTGACGAAAAAGGCCATTTTTACAGGGTGAACGATAAAACGGAGGGATTTCATGGATTATATTCATTTGAATGATATGGAGTTTTACGGTTACCACGGGGCGTTGCCAGAGGAGAATAAGTTAGGTCAGCGGTTCCGACTAACGGTTTCCTTGGCGACAGATCTTGCGGAAGCAGGACAGACGGATGATCTATCGAAGACAATAAATTATGCGGAAGTCTACGAGATGTGCAAAAACATTATTGAAGGTGAAACGGTCCGTTTAATTGAGACGGTGGCGGAAACGGTAGCTGGGACGATTATGACAGACTTTGCTGAAAAAGTGAATGGTGTTCGCGTGGTGCTAATTAAACCGGACCCACCGATTCACGGTCATTACGCGTCGGTTGCAGTTGAAATCACAAGGGGGCGCTTCTCGTGAATAAAGCCTATTTGTCGATGGGTTCAAATATCGGCAATCGCTTGGAACATCTTGTACAAGCGGTTCGCTTATTGAATGAGCATCCCGCTATTAACGTCAAAAAGGTATCCTCTGTTTACGAAACGGAACCTGTAGGGTTGACGGAGCAGGCAAAGTTTTTAAATATCGCAGTGGTGATTGAGACTTCATTAAAAGCGATTGAACTACTAAGCGCTTGTCAATTCATCGAAAACAAACTCGGTAGAATGCGCAAGATTCGTTGGGGGCCACGTACGGTAGATCTTGATATTTTGCTTTACAATGAAGAAACTATACGATTAGAGAATTTAATCGTCCCTCACATACGAATGGCAGAGCGTGCATTCGTTCTGATCCCACTTATTGAAATTAACTCGGAACTGAAGAACCCTGTAACTAAGAAACTTTACAGTGAAGAACCCGCGATGGAAGATGAGGGAGTAGTTCTTTGGAAAAAGGTTGAAGGTGTTGAGGAGTTCTTAAAACAAGACTGATCGTTAACTTTATAAACACGAAACTGCTCTCGTATAGGGCAGTTTTTTCTATGGAATTAATATGTATAATTGTTTGCCCTTTTGTTAGGCAAGTAATTTGTGTACAATAGTTGCAGACGGCCTATCCTGAGAAGATGGTGGGCTAAAGTATGAAGGAGTGAAAGGGAATGTCCCATTTGGATGAAATGAATGATCAGCTTTTGGTCAGACGCCAGAAGATGAATGATATACGAGAAAGTGGTTTGGATCCGTTCGGTGCTCGTTTCGAGCGTACGCATCTAACAAAAGAGATTAACTCTGTGTATGAAGATTTATCAAAAGAAGAGTTAGATGAAACTGAGCATGAGGTAACAATTGCTGGCCGTATCATGACGAAACGTGGTAAAGGTAAAGCTGGATTTGCGCATATTCAAGATCTAGGCGGACAAATCCAGATTTACGTGCGTCAAGATGCAATAGGTGAAGATGCATATAAACTATTCACATCAGCAGATCTTGGCGACATTGTCGGTGTTCAAGGGATTGTTTTTAAAACAAAAGTAGGCGAACTTTCCATTAAAGCGACGAGCTTTACATTCCTAACTAAATCATTGCGTCCATTGCCGGAAAAATTCCACGGTTTACAAGACGTTGAACAGCGCTATCGTCAGCGTTACCTTGATTTGATCTCTACAGAGGGCAGTAAGGAGACATTCATCATGCGTAGCCGAATTATTCAATCGATGCGACGATACTTAGATGATCAAGGTTTCCTAGAAGTGGAAACACCTATGTTGCACTCAATTGCTGGTGGAGCAGCAGCGCGTCCGTTTGTTACGCATCATAATACATTGGATATGACGCTTTATATGCGAATCGCAATCGAACTTCACTTAAAGCGCCTAATTGTAGGTGGACTAGAGAAAGTATATGAAATTGGGCGCGTATTCCGTAATGAAGGAATGTCCACTCGTCATAACCCGGAATTCACAATGATTGAGTTATATGAAGCGTATGCGGACTATAATGACATTATGGAACTTACGGAAAATTTAGTAGCCCATATTGCGCAAGAGGTACTTGGTACGACGACGATCCAATATGGCGAAGACCAAATTGACTTGGCACCACGTTGGAAGCGACTGCATATGGCAGACGCAGTTAAAGAATATACGGGTGTAGACTTCTGGCAGCAGCTAACAAAAGAGCAGGCTCATGAATTGGCGAAAGAACATAACGTTCAAGTAACTCCTTCTATGGAAGTTGGACATGTTCTAAATGAATTCTTTGAACAGAAGGTAGAAGAAGAATTGGTACAACCTACATTCATTTACGGTCATCCAGTGGAAGTATCACCGCTTGCAAAGAAGAATCCTGAAGATCCGCGCTATACAGATCGCTTTGAATTGTTCATTGTTCGTCGTGAGCACGCTAACGCATTCACTGAATTGAATGATCCAATTGATCAGCGTGAACGCTTTGAAGCTCAGCTAGTAGAGAAAGAGCAAGGAAATGATGAAGCGCATGAGATGGATGAAGACTTTATAGAAGCACTTGAATATGGACTACCACCAACAGGCGGATTAGGAATCGGTATTGACCGTCTAGTGATGCTGTTGACGAATGCTCAATCAATCCGTGACGTCCTGCTATTCCCACAGATGCGCTCAAAAGACTGATATAACAGCCCTGGCTACTAGAGCTAGGGCTGTTTTGTCGTTTACAAACAGTGTTTTTTAGGTTCTATAATATTTGTTGGGGTATGCGTACAATTTGCATAAAAAAATACACGTGATCACCGATTTCTTTTATACTTGAATTGTCTAGAAACAAGTAAAAGTGAAAGGTGATACGTGCATATGAATTT
>NZ_PDYM01000022.1 GCF_002743055.1 Sporosarcina sp. P13
ACGATTGCAGATTCTTTCAATGAAATTCAGCCACTATTACCGATAAAGTATTCACCGTTTCAAGACAATGCCAATGGAAATCAAGGCTATCTCTTTCCATGCAACGAAGAACTGACGATTAAACTTGTCAAACTAATCGCGGACTTTAACATCTATGAAATTGATGAAGAGCAATTGGAATTCGTTATGGGAACAGTACAGAAAACGGAACACCATTTCCTTACCCCACACCTCGCTGAAACCGAAGCAGAAGAGAAAACTAAAGTACGACTAGGACATCAACGATTCCGAAACGAACTCTCGCCATTGTGGCACAATCAATGCGTACTGTGCGAAATCGAGCTGCCTGAACTACTGCAAGCTAGTTACGCAAAACCGTCTAAAGACAGCACGACTAATGAACGCAGCGATCCAAACAACGGCATCCTACTCTGTCGTAACCACGACGCACTTTATCATAACGGCTGCATGGCAAGATTAGTGCGAATCGGAAGAAGTGTAATAAGCCTTCTTTGAAATGGCATAAGAAGCATGTGTATAAGGAGTAGAGAGTTTTATTCTAAGTCCACTAGCGTGTAGTTGCTAGTGGATTTTTTGTAGGGTTTTGGCTGAAATGGGTCTGAGTTCCGTGAAAAGCTAGGGAGTTATGCGGAAGTCTGGCTGTGTTGCATGCATAGCTATCTCCGTCTGTGGGGTGCACGCGTGTATAGTAGACGATTGACAGAAATAAAATGATAGCCTTCATTCATCTACTGATGAACTGTTTCCTTTATGGGAATGGAAGCAGACAATAGAAAGAATCATCGATTGCGCCATACCTAATTTTTACAAACCAGGCTGTTAAGGCTTTAGAAACATCTGTTAAACAACCGCTCGCTCTATGGATAGGCGGTCCTGTTTCTTTACCTTGTTTGCATTGTAATCAAAAAGTGGACGTCCAAATAGTCTTTGAAAAATGACTTACTGTGACGGTCACATTTGCGTTCTCATTGTAAGTTCATATAATTTGGCTTGCTACACCGACGCATTATACGACATTTCTCCATTAATCTACCGCTTAAGAAATCAATTTCAATATCCAAAAAAGAGCATCAGATTTTTGTTTTTCCGATCCTGCTATAACCGAATGGGTATAACATTAAGTTTTGGCTCCTTATAAATTTTGGTTATACCCACATTAGCAAACGGTATTTTACATTACATAAAGTTCTAGATAATATTAAGGTAAGTTAAGAGTTCGGAAGATATAGAAAATTCCGAATGACCTTTCTCTTTGAAGGAGTTTTTAAAATACAAGTGGAGGAGTGCATATTGTGATAACTAAATTGAAAGCAAAAAAGGTTCAGTATACAAATCCAATCTTCAATCAAATGACAGGGGAAGAAATAAAAGAATATCAATTTAAATTATTGAAGAAACAGTTAAAGTACGCCTATCGCAATTCCGTGTTTTATAAAGCTAGATTTGATGAAATTGGTGTACGACCAGAGGATATTAAAACGTTCGATGATTACTACAAGCTTCCGGTATTTATTAACAAAACGATTGAAAGAGAGACGCAAAAAGAGTCTATGGAACGATATGGACATCCATTTGGTCTTCACTTATGTAGCTCACCTGATGAAGTGGTCTTTACTGGGACAACAAGTGGAACGTCGGGTAATCCGACGTTTACGTACACATTCACAGAACCAGATATAAACTTTTTAAATCGTTATATTGCTCACATGTTAGACTACGGGGGTATTCAAGCAGGTGAGAGGTTATTATTCAGTCACTCTCTGGGGATTTATGCCACATCCTCTATCCTGTGGGGTATACGATCTCATGGAGTGCTACCAATAGATGTAGATGTACGAGCGGGAAGTAAAATGATTTTGGAATATGCAAAAATGACTAAACCAACTGCAGCGATGATGACTCCTTCGTTGGCTGAACATCTAATCGATAAAGCGCCTGAGCAAATTGGTATGGAAGTAGGCGAATTAGGATTACAAGCTATTTTTACAGTAGGAGAAATCGGTGTAGGTGTTCCAGAAATTAAGAAGAAAATTGAAGAAGCGTACGGCTGTCGCATTTATGATTATTTAGGTGAGCTAGGATTTTCATGTGATTCGGACGAATATCATGGCATTCATTGTGTGGCCCCGGATTTAAGTTTATTCCCGAATGACTTAATTGACCCTGAAACAAAACAACCTATTGAAATCTATGATGGCGTAGTAGGTGAGTTAATCGCAACAGAATTTAATTTGAAAGCGCTACCAAGAATTCGATATTCATCAGGAGATATTGTACAAGTTTTCACCAACGAATGTCCTGGATGTGGATTCACTGGAAAAAGGGTGAAATTCATAGGGCGTTCTGACGATATGCTTATCATTAAAGGAGCTAACGTGTATCCATCGGCTATAAAAAGAGTTATATCTAATTTCATACCAGAGATAACAGGTGAATTAAGAATTGTTCTTAATAATCCACCACCTCGAGTTGTGCCACCATTACTAGTAAAACTGGAGCATGGAGGAATTACTGATAGTAAAAAGCTTGAAGATCTGGAGAAGAGAATAAAAAGCGCACTTCATAATGAAGTTAGAGTCACTCCCCATATTATATGGTGCGAACCAGGCACATTGGAAAAGGCTTTAACAAAAACGCCAATTTTTGAAGCGAACTATTAAAAACTAGCATAGTAAAGGTGGAGATTCAGTTGATTATCGATTGTTCAAACACATTACCTGAGTTTCAATTTGAGAGTTCCTTAGAAATTAACCATAAAAATGAAGAGTACAGAAAGTTATTTGGTCAACGATGGGCACGATTAGCAGGATGGTCAAAGGAAGAGTTTATGGAAAAGGCTTCATTAAAGCCTGCGGAAGAAGTTCTGAAAGAAGTCTACGCGAAGTTAGAAACAGACTTCTCAATGGATAAATTTTTAAAAATGCTAAGTGATTCAGATATTGCTTATCATGCCATTCATAATATGGACTACGGACGAGATAGTACAGAAGCTCCGGTTGATCACGACTATATTGCGGGAATTATAAAAAAGTATCCAAATAGGTTCATAGCTTACGCTGGTTTTAATCCGCATAAAGGAATAGAAAGTTTGAAAGTCGTTAGAAAAGCGTTAACGGAACAGGGATATAAGGCTGTAGTCATACCCCCGTATGAACATGGTTTAAAAGCTGATGATAGAAAGTATTATCCGCTGTATGCATTATGTGAAGAATTGGATATTCCGATTTGGATTCATACTTCTATTAATTATTATAGAGAAACATCTGTATTTATTGACCATCCATCAAATTTAGAGGCACCGCTAATGGATTTCAAAAATTTGAAAATTATCGCTGGGCACGGTGGTTGGCCTTGGTTACCCGACATGATGGCGATGCTATTGAAATACAAAAATCTACATGTAGATACTTCTGCTTTTAGACCACGTTATATTGCGGAACCAAATACGGGATGGGACATGTTCCTTCATTATGCTAATAGCTTAATTCAAGATCAAATTGTATTTGGATCAGATTGGTTAACTTTAGGTATTCCAATTAAAGAGTTTATGGCTGAGGTTGAAGAATGGCCATTAAAGGATTCTGTACGAGAAAAGTATTATTGGAAAAACGCAAGTAAATTATTCAAACTTGAATTACCAGTAACTATAACTAGTGGGGGGAATAATGATGAATCATATTCAAAGTAAAGAGCAGTATACGGAGTTAATAGCAAATAAGAAAGCGACGGTCCTATTCTTTTCAGCAGATTGGTGTCCTGACTGTAACTTCATTGATGGGTTTTTCGATGAAATTATGGAGAAAAACAAGGAAGACTTTGATTTCTATAAAGTCAATCCGGATACACAGCAAGAAGTATGTGCAGCAGCTAATGTAATGGGAATTCCAAGCTTTGTAACCTATCAAAATAGTACTATCATTGCTGATATGGTTGGCAACGATAGTAGAACAAAAGAAGAAATTGAAGCGTTTTTAGAACGTTCTAAAGTAGCAAAATAACGAAAAAGTTACATGCTCGATGACTAATAGACTTCGGTTTATTAGTCATTCTTTAAAAGATTCTAGTAGACGGAGGGATTTTATGAGAAGAGGACTATTGTCGGTAGTTGCTGTAAGCTTACTCTCGTTTTTACTTGTTGCATGTACTAATGAAGGAGATTCAAATGCTGGTGGAGAAAGTACTAATAACACGGATGGTAAAGAAAAAACTTTAGTGTTTGGTCGAGGCGCAGACAGTTATACATTAGATCCCCAAAATTCAAATGAAATAGAGACCTGGTTAGTAACAAAGAATATTTATGAGACATTGGTAGAGTTCGAAAAAGAAACGACTGACATTGTTCCAGCGTTAGCTGAAACGTGGAATGTTTCTGAAGACGGAAAAACATGGACCTTTGATCTCCAAGAAAATGTTAAATTCCATGATGGTACAGACTTTAATGCCGATGCAGTTGTGTATAATTTCGAGCGTATGATGGATAAAAATCATCCCAATCGTGATGGTGGGGAATACTCCGTATATCGTGCAATGTTCAATGGTTTTAAAGGAGAAGGAAGTTCAATTGAAAGTGTTTCAGCACTTGACGAAAATACTGTTGAGTTTAAATTGGCAGAACCTCAAGCAACTTTTCTTACAAATTTAGCAATGCATGCATTTGGGATTATTAGTCCAGAAGCATTGAAAAAATATGGTCAAAAAATTAACGAAAATCCAGTGGGTACAGGTCCATTTACATTCGTATCATGGAGCCCAAATGATAATATCACTATTGTAAAAAATAAAGAGTATTGGGTATCTGACTTACCTAAATTAGACAAAATTATTTATAAGGTAATACCAGATAATACAGCTAGATTTACTGCCATGAAAAATGGGGAGCTAGATATTATGGTAGGGTTAAATCCTTCCGACTTAAAATCTGTTGAAGCGAATGCTGATTTACAAGTAACACTACGTCCACCACTTAATGTTGGTTATATGTCAATTAACAATATGAAAGCTCCTCTCGATAATGTAAAAGTCAGACAGGCGATCAATCATGCCGTAGACAAAAAAGGGATTGCGGATGCTTATTTTTACGGTCTTGCAAATCCAGTCAAAAATCTACTACCTTCAACTAGTTGGGCTTATAACGATGAGATTAGTGGTTATGATTATGATTTGGAAAAAGCTAAAGCACTTTTGACTGAAGCGGGATATCCAAACGGGTTTGATCTTGAATTTTCGGTAACATCAAACTCACGGATCTATATGCAGCAACCGACAAAAATGGTTGAAGCAATCAAATCTAGCTTTGAAAAGATTGGAATTAACGTTAAAGTGGTCACGCTAGAATGGGCAACATATCTCGAAAAAATAAGAAGTGGCAAACATTCTGTGGGATTAATCGGATGGGTTGGTGACAACGGAGACCCTGATAATTTCCTTTATTCCACACTTAGCAAAAATAATACGGTTGTAGGATCGGCACAAAACCATATGTTTTATAAAAATGATGAAGTCAGTGATCTATTGTTGCAAGCAAAGGGGATTATGGATCAAGAGGAAAGAACTAAGGTTTATAAAGATGTTCAGAAAATCGTACATGAAGATGCACCCTTTGTTCCATTGGTAGAAGTGAAAGAGGCAGTAGTTAGTGGACCTAATGTGCAAGGGTATTTCCCACATCCAACAGGTGCTGAGAGCATGTTGAATGTTACGCTAGATTAAAAACGATGGAATTTAATAGGAGGGATGAAGGGGATATGACTGCTAAGCCGTTGGAAAACTTGAAAGTACTTGATCTTAGCTGGGTATTCTCAGCTCCGTACGCCACGCTAATGCTCCAGGATTTAGGTGCAGAAGTTGTTAAAGTGGAAAGACCTGTTACGGGAGACCGATCTAGATTTTTACCTCCATTTAAAGAGGACGTAAGCGCTTACTTCTTTATGTTAAACAGAGGGAAGAAGTCAATTTCTTTAAATTTAAAAAGTGAAGAAGGAAAACAAATATTTTTAGACTTAGCTAAACAATTTGATGTTATTGTTGAAAACTTTGTAGCTGGAACGCTAGAGAAGCTAGGTTTAGGTTATCAAGCTTTAAAAGAAGTGAATCCAAAGATCATCTATGCCTCACTCAATGGGTTTGGTAGCGATGGACCTTATTCGCATCTTCCAAGTATTGATGGAATTGCTCAAGCGATGGGTGGTCTTATGAGTCAGAATGGTCTGGAAGGAGGTCAACCATTAAAAACAGGTCCAGCTGTAGCGGATGCTTTATCGGGCGTGTACTTGGCGAATGGAATCTTAAGTGCAATCATCCAAAGAAATAATACTGGGGAAGGTCAACGTATTGAAGTCAGTATGATGGATAGTGTGTTTTCTATTCTTGAAGAGACCGTAATAAAAACGAGTATGACTGGTGAAACGACTTCTGCCCGGGGAAATAAAGACCCTTTCGGTGCACCATGGGATGCTTTCCAAACAAAGGATGACAAATGGATAATTGTTTGCGCAAGTGGTGAAGACCGATTTACGAATATTTTTAATGAAATAGGAAGAGCAGATATTGTGGAAGAGTACAAAGGTGGAGATGCTACCGCAATGTCAAAAAGAGCTCAAGATCTTGATTATTTAAATGAAATTTTTGCGGAGTGGGCACTTGAAAGAACGTCCGATGAAGTTCTAACCTTTTTAAGTGATTTACATGTCCCAGCAGGTGAGGTTAAAGATGTTAAAGACCTCATTAATGATCCTCATTTAATTGGAAGGAATATGGTGGTAGATGTAAAACATCCAAAACTAGGAGATGTTAAATTACCCAATTTCCCAGTTAAGTTCTTTTCTAGCGATATCGGACTTAGAAATGGTGACACACCGATCGAGCCGCAAATAGGTGAGCATAATGCATTAGTCTTACAAGAAATGCTTGGGTACAGTGAACAAGAGATTAACCATTTAGAGTCTAAAGGAATTATTTACACTAAATAATAATGGGGAGATTACACACTTATTTTTCTGGTTATTCAATATTTTGCGCTTTGAATTTTGTTTTATTAGTGAAAAATAAGGATGTAATGCAACTAGAACTGAAAAATGCAGCATTAGAATGTATTTAAAAACTCAACCTAGTTATTAATGCTGTAGGTAGAACTGTTCCTAAACTAGCAGAGGAAGATATCAGAAGGGGGATTCCAGATAGTTATTTCTAAGGAATTCCTCTTCATTTAAAGTAATTACGGCAAATTTTTTATATATAATGCTTCATTCAAAATCATCATCTAACTTGTCTGAATATAAAAATGAAGAGGTTGATAAGTTACTAACTTCAGCTCAACAGACGATGGATCAAGAGGAACGTACGCTTTATATAAGAAAGTACAAGAATTGGTACATGAAGATGCACCTACAGTTCCACTAGCACATATAGAAAGTGCAATGGCTGGTGCTGCTTATGTAAAAGGCTATATTCCACATGCGATAGGCTATGAAAGCTTACAAGATGTCTATATTGAAAAATAAGACTATGAATAGGGGGGCTGTTACATGAAAACATTGCTATCCGTTTCTAATCTTAAGACCCATTTCTTTACAAACGAGGGAGTCGTTCGTTCTGTTGATGGTGTATCGTTCACAGTAAATGAAAGTGAAACAATTGGTATCGTGGGAGAATCTGGATCTGGAAAGAGCGTAACAGCTCTTTCCATAATGAACTTACTTCCTTATAAAAAAGGTAAGATTGTCGAGGGAAGTATAAAGTTTGGAGAACAAGAGCTAGTAGGGCTAAAACCGAAGGAAATGCGAGCGATACGGGGCAATGATATTGCAATGATTTTCCAAGAGCCTATGACAAGCTTAAATCCAAGCTACACAATAGGAAATCAAATTGGAGAAGCAATAAGGCAACATAATACTATCAAACGCAAAGAAGCTAGAAAACGAAGTATAGATTTATTGACAGAAGTAGGGATTCCGCACGCTGAAAGAATGGTAGACGAGTATCCTCATAAGCTTTCAGGGGGTATGCGTCAAAGAGTAATGATTGCTATGGCACTAGCCTGCAAACCAAAATTACTTATTGCTGACGAGCCTACTACTGCTCTGGATGTAACGATACAAGCACAGATACTTGAGCTGATACAAAAGCTGAAAAAGGAAAGTAATACTTCCATACTTATGATTACACATGACCTCGCTGTTGTATCAGAAGTGTGTGATCGCGTAATGGTTATGTATGCAGGTCGGATTGTGGAGGAGGCCAGTGTGAAGGAAATCTTTGAATCACCTTCACATCCCTATACAAAAGGTCTAATTGAATCAATTCCCTCTATTGATGAAGAAGTTGAATGGTTGAAAACGATTCAAGGGAATGTTCCAATTCCGTCACAGATGCCAATGGGTTGTAAGTTTGCTCCAAGATGTCAGTATGCAATTGAACGGTGTAGGCAAGAAGAACCCGAATTAATGGTTTTTGAATCAAGTCAGAAATCTCGCTGCTTTTTAGCAAAGGAGGTAAAAAATGAAACGACCATTATTAGAAGTGAAGAACTTGAAGCTGCATTTTCCGATTGATAAAGGTTTATTAGAAAAGGAACAAAAATATGTAAAAGCAATTGATGGTGTAAATTTCTCGATTTATGAAAACGAAACATTCGGTCTTGTTGGAGAATCTGGATGTGGAAAGTCAACAACTGGCAAGGCAATTATGAAATTGATAGACCCAACTGATGGGGAAGTGATATTTCGAGGCAAAGATATCTCTAAGTATTCAAGAAAAGAAATGCGAAATGTTTATAAAAATATCCAGCTTATTTTCCAAGATCCGTTTGCTTCACTTAATCCAAGAAAATCCGTAGGTAAAATAATAGAAGAACCGTTAATTGTTAATAGTAATTTGGACTCAAAAGCAAGAAAACAACGAGTCCATGAACTTTTAGAGTTAGTAGGATTACATGCTTATCATTCAACGCGTTATCCACATGAGTTTTCAGGTGGACAGCGGCAACGTGTTGGAATTGCACGTGCATTGGCCCTAAATCCTAAAATCATTATTGCGGATGAAGCTGTATCTGCACTAGATGTATCTATTCAATCGCAAGTTTTAAATTTACTACGTAAATTGCAACGGGAGCTTGGGCTAACCTACTTGTTTATATCTCATGATCTAAGCGTAGTCAAACATATTAGCGATAAAATCGGTGTCATGTATTTAGGTAAAATAATTGAACAAGGCACAAAGGATAGTGTGTATGCAAAACCACTACATCCATATACGCAAGCCTTGTTATCAGCATCACCAACGATTAGTTCAGAAAATCGACAAGAAAGAATTGTACTTAAAGGGGATATGCCAAGTCCAGCAAACCCACCCACTGGATGTGCATTTCATCCAAGGTGTTTCGCCGCTAAGCCAGAGTGTAAAATGGTTCAACCTGAATTGCGAGATGTAGGAGATGGGCATTTTGTGGCCTGTCATTTATATAACGAACAGGTCTAAAAAAGGAGGTGTTTGTAAATATGAAATCCTATATAACACGCCGTTTATTACAACTCATTCCAGTTTTACTTGGAATGTCTATTGTTGTATTTGCTATAATCCATGCCATTCCAGGGGATCCAGCAACAGTTATATTGGGAGACCAAGCGACACCAGAAGCCGTTGCGGAGTTGAAAGCTGAGATGGGCTTGGATAAACCAATTACTACACAATATGCTACATACGTAAAAGACATAGTAACTGGTGATTTAGGAACATCCTTAAAAACGAAGAAGCCGATCTCAGAAGAAATAACACCCTATTTAATGGCAACGGTTGAGTTAATGATCATTAGTATGGTTATAGCGATTATTGTTGGGGTCAATGCAGGTATTTTAGCGGCTTGGAGAAGAGCTTCATGGTTTGATTACTCTGCTATGTTGATTGCATTAATTGGTGTGTCTATGCCAGTCTTTTGGCTAGGTTTAATGGAACAATGGATTTTTGCAGAAAAGTTAGGCTGGTTACCGTCGACTGGTCGCATAAATGCAAGGGAACCAGTTGAGGTCATTACAGGAATACTTTTGCTTGATACGACTATTCGGGGGAATTGGCCAGGATTTGTAGATGCGTTTAAACATTTACTATTGCCAGGAATTGCACTTGGAACCATACCTATGGCTATTATAGCTAGAATTACACGATCCAGTATGCTTGAAGTATTAAATGCTGATTATGTTCGTACAGCAAGGGCAAAAGGATTGTCAGAGTTAAAGATTTTATATAAGCATGCATTAAAAAATGCGTTTGCACCTGTACTAACTATTATAGGAATGTTAGTAGGCTTGTTATTGGGAGGCGCAGTACTAACTGAGACTATTTTTGGTTGGCCAGGTATCGGTCGTTATATATATGATGCGATCGGTTCCAGAGATTACCCAGTAATTCAGTCCGGAATCTTAATAGTATCAACCATTTTTGTGTTCGTAAACTTGTTCGTAGATTTACTCTATGCACAATTAGATCCGCGTATTAAGTATCGTTAAGAAGGGAGGAAGGACTGTGGAAACTTCAACAAAAGAAATTCAGCCCTTTGTAATAAAATCTTCAAAAAAACCGCTATGGTTAAAGGGATGGAATAGAATTAAAAGGCAGCGTGCCGCTATGTTTGGTTTAGCGATTGTTCTATTTTTTATTATGGTAGGTATTTTAGCACCGCTTATTACATCGTATCCATTTGATGGTTTTTATCCAGAACGAACATTAGTACCACCTAGTGCAGAACATTGGTTTGGAACGGATGACCAAGGTAGAGATATTTTTAGTAGAATCGTTTACGGTGCAAGAATATCACTTTGGATTGGATTTTTCTCTGTCATCGGTTCGATAATAGTAGGTTGTCTATTAGGACTAATCGCTGGATTTTATGGAAAATGGGCTGACTCCGTTATTTCTCGCTTTTTTGACATTATGCTTGCTTTTCCTAGTATTCTTCTTGCTATTGCAATTGTTGCTATTTTAGGACCTAGTTTATTTAATGCTTTAATAGCGATCGCGATTATTAATATACCTACGTATGGACGTTTAATCCGTTCACGTGTATTAAGCGTGAAAGAGGAAGAGTATATTATGTCTGCAAGATCAACTGGAATGTCCGATATTCGGATTTTATTTCAACACATACTTCCGAATTCAATCACACCAATCATTGTTCAAGGCACATTAGGGATTGCAACTGCAATTTTGGAGGCTGCGGCCTTGGGATTCCTAGGTCTAGGTGCACAACCGGGAGAACCGGAATGGGGTAAAATGTTAGCGGATTCAAGACAGTTTTTAACAGTGGCACCTTGGACATTACTATTCCCAGGCTTTGCAATTATGTTAACTGTTGTTGGTTTTAATATGTTTGGAGATGGTTTACGTGATGCATTGGATCCGAAGATGAAATAAAATCGTTCACTGTAAATATTTCTACGACTGGATTAGATCCAATTGTAGAAATATTAACGTATCACCGACTATAAATACTACTCTAATACATTTCTTTAAACTTTGTATCAAAGGCATTAATAAGTGTATTTACTTCAATAGAAGCAGATTGATTTTTCAATTCAACTAAACCTAAATAGTTACTATCGGGCATATCGAATTGGAAGGGGATGGGAATTATTTCACCTGTTTTAACGAATGGATTATTCAACAGTTCTCCTTCTGTATCTATGGTAATTGCTAATCCTTTTCTAACAGACTCCCTAATAGTTTCAATATTGTTTGAAGTAAATAAAACATCAAAAGGACCAAACTGATTATTAAATTTTTCGAAATACCAATTCATAAACTCAGCATTATACATGACAAATGTATGGTCTTTTAAATTATAAGGAGATATCGACTCAAAAGAGGCTAAAGGTGAATATTGATCTACAAAAACAAAAAATACAATTTTGTAAAAATTGCGAAATTTAACGATATTTTGATGCCTTAGTGTCTTTTCATAAATTGCCAGAATGCCAATATCAAGTTGGTTATTAATTGTAGCTTCAAGAATTTTTAATGAACTCATTTCACGGAATGAAACTTGCTGGTTAGGAAATTTATTTTTTAATTCCGATAATATATCAGGCAAAAATGGTAGATGTAATCCCGATACTAAACCTATTTTTAATTCTTTTTTCTTTAAGTTTTTGAAACTATCCGCATTGAGCCTTAGTTCATCCAACTTAGTCAGTATATCTACAGCATTTTGAATAATTACCTTTCCCTCAGTTGTTGGATTAACGCCTGAAGAAGATCGTTCGAAAATATTAATACCTAATTCGCGCTCTAATCTTATTATCGATTGACTAATGGCGGGTTGAGATACGTGTAACTCCTGTGCGGTTTTAGAAAATGAATTCGTTTTTGCTACGGACGAAATGTACTCTAATTGTTCTATCCTCAAATGATTCCACCTCACCGGAAATTATAAGTTAACCCTTATCTTACCATGCAAATAGTGTCATAGGTAACTAAGTAACTTACAAAGATCATTAAAAAGCTTACTTATAGGTTTTTAGACTAAATTTTGAAGGAGAGATTGAAAAATGGATTTTACACACACTGAAGAGCAGAACATGTTGCGAAGTACAGTTAAGGGAGTTGTTGATCAAGAGATTATGCCCCATATAGGAAAATAGGATCGTGATGGTAAGTTAGATCCAAATATTTTGAAAAGACTGGCTGACCTAGGCATGATGGGTGTTTGCATTCCGAAAAGTTATGGCGGTAGTGGAATGAATTATAACTCCCTGCAATTGTTTGTGAAGAACTGGACCATGGAGACACGACTTTCCGTACTGCAGTATTTGTTCACATCGGGTAAAATAGCCTGTCTATTTTACAGTGGGGAAATGAAGAGCAAATGCAGAAACATTTAGTTCCACAAGCAAAGGGAGAGAAAATCGGTGTGTTTTGGTTAACTAAGTCAGGTGCAGGATCTGATGTAGCCTTGATGCGAACGACAGTTAGAAAAAATGAAGATCATTACATCTGCAGGAGTCGGAATATTTTGATTCCTATATGTGGCATTGTAAATAACTTTTTTAGTATTTGCATACACGGGTGACAAATCGCTAAAGCATTAAGGTATATCAGTATTTACCGTTTACGTAAATTGGGATAATATCTCAAAGGCACCTGGTATCTATGAAGGAACCTGTGAAATACACACTGTGATGCGGGCGGAATTTGTGCTTGGCTACCGAGAAGATAAAATATTAAATAAAATGATGCCTACTTGGAGTTATTATTCATAAAAAAATTTAAAGTGAGGGATAGTTATGTTTATTACAAAGGATCCGGAAGTTGAGCAAATGAAAATGATGGTAAGAAACTATGTTGAAAAAAAAGTAGAACCATATGCACAGCAAATTGAAGATGACGATAAAATTCCTCAACATGTAATAGATGAAGCTAAAGAGCTTGGATTATTTGGTTTAAGTATACCAGAAGAGTATGGAGGCATAGGGTTAAACACAGTTGGTAAAGCCATCATATTAGAACAACTGGGTCGAACGCATAATGGGTTTGTTAGTTTAATTAGCGCGCATACCGGCATTGGAAGTACAGGACTAGTTCAATTAGCTTCTCCTTATTTAAAAGAAAAGTTTTTACCATCATTAGCTTCTGGCAAGAAAATTGCTGCGTTTGCATTATCCGAACCAGGTGCAGGATCAGATGCAACTAATTTATCTACGAATGCAGTAAAGCATGGAGGAAAATGGTTAGTTAACGGAACTAAACATTTTATTACAAATGCACCGATAGCTGATGTGTTTACCGTATTTGCAGTAACTGATAAGGAAAAGGGAGCAAAAGGTGGAATTACTGCTTTTCTTATTGAAAAAGGCTTTCCAGGTTTTACGGTTGGGAAAGTGGATAAAAAAATGGGTTTAAGAGGCTCTTACACTGCTCAGCTCATATTTGATAATTGTGAAGTACCTGATGAAAATGTGATTGGCGAAGTGGGAATGGGTTATATGTCTGCCTTGAAAATATTAGGTGAAGGACGTGTGGGCTTAGCTGCAAGGGCGGTAGGTTCATGTGATAAGTTGATTGAAATGTCAACAGCATATGCGAAAGAGCGTATTCAGTTTGGTAAGCCAATAGCTGATAACCAAGCGATTCAGTGGATGCTTGCAGATATGGCAACTGAAACAGAAGCTGCTCGAATGCTAACGTTAAAAGCGGCGCATATGATCGACAATGGGGAGAAAGCGATAAAAGAAGCTTCAATGGCAAAGTTATTTGCTTCGGATGTTTTTAATAGAGTTGCCGATAAAGCCGTACAGATTCATGGTGGAATGGGCTATGTCGGGGAGTATCCAATTGAAAGATTTTACCGTGATGCACGAATAACGAAGATATATGAAGGAACAAATGAAATCCAGCGTTTGATTATTGCGAGAAAGTTATTGGAAGCATAATTACTCACTAACTGGAGTGTGATAGAAATGGAGAAAGTAGTGAATAAGCCTTGGTTACAGTGGATGACTGAGCGTCCAACATCAACTGAATCTTCAAGATCTATCTATAATTTACTTGAAAATACAGCCGCTACGTATCCTGAACGTACCGCTATTATCTTTCAAGATGAGTTAATAACCTATTCAAGTTTAAAAAAATCAGTAGATAAATTAGCTGGAAAGTGGCGACAAAGTGGATTGAAAAAAGGGGATCGAATCGGTCTAATGATGGCTAATCATCCTCTGTATATAATCACTTACTATGCTGCACATGCATTGGGGCTACTTGTTGTACAGGTTAATCCTTTATATACCACCCGTGAATTGATGAGAATTATAGAGGACTCTCACATGCAGTATATGGTATTTGATAAAACAGCTAGTACAACAGTTCAATTAGTAAGTAAGGAATATACATTTACTCAATGTTTTACAATCGAAAACGAACAAGAAGAATTGGTATCAATTTATTCCTTAATCGAATCGGGTGCCGAGATCCAGACGGTAGAAACAATTAATCCCGATGAGGATGTAGCAGTTATTCAATATACGGGCGGTACTGGCGGTGAGATGAAAGGTGTCATGCTTACCCATTCCAATCTTACTTCCAATGTTGCTCAAGGGTTTGAAATGTATGGTAAAGAAATTACTGAAGAAGAGGTCATTCTAACAGCGACACCTCTATACCATGTCTATGCCATGACAAGTGCCATGAACTTAGGTATTTATATAGGCGCTGCAATACTTTTAATTCCTACGTTTGATGTTCGAAATGTACTTGAAAACATACAAAAGTATAAACCTTCATTCTTTCCGGGCGTACCTAAAATGTACAATGCGCTCATAAGTTACCCTGACGTTCATCAATATGATTTAAGTTGTTTGAAGAATTGTACTTGTGGATCCGCTCCGTTACCTATTGAAATTATTAAGCGGTTTAAACAGTTAACTGGTGTGGTTATTGCTGAAGGTTTTGGTTTATCTGAAGCTTCACCGACTACGCATCGCAATCCACCAGTAGGAAATCCAAAAATAGGTAGTATAGGCATTCCAATACGAGATACGGATTGCAAAATTATAGATGAAAACGGTCAGGCATTAGGTTGCAACCTAGTGGGGGAGCTACTCATTAAGGGACCGCAAATTATGAAAGGTTATTTGAACAATGCAAGTGAAACAAAAAAAGTACTGCAAAATGGTTGGTTACATACCGGTGATCTAGCATTGATGGACGAAGATGGATACTTTTTTATCGTCGGTAGAAAAAAAGAACTCATAATAATCGATGGATTCAATATTTATCCGCAAGAAATAGAAGAAGTCTTATATGAATTTCCTGGCATTCAAGAAGTAGCCGTAATTGGCGTACAAAAATCAAACACTGAAGAACTAGTGAAAGCATTTATTGTACCAAAAGAAGATACAACACTTGATATGGATGCGATTATAGAATACTGCTATCTAAAATTGACGCGCTATAAAGTTCCCAAGCAATTTGAAATTATTGGGGAGCTACCTAGAAATACAGTTGGAAAAGTACTTAAAAGACTACTTACGTAAGATAGTCAGAAGTGGGGGGATGAAATGGAGTCTAGCAAATATGCGCACTATAAATATATTACAGTCCAAGTTAAAGATCGCGTAAGTGTAGTGAAACTTAATCAGCCAGAGGTTAGGAATGCACTAAGTCCAGAAATGAGGGAAGAAATCAGAAGTTTTTTTACGGAAGTTAAAACTGATTCTGACGTAAAAGTAATCGTTCTGACAGGGGAAGGAAAAGCATTCTCTGCTGGTGGTGATTTACGTTCATTAAAAGGAATTACTGCAGAAGCAGGGAGAAAAAGATTGCAAGCAGGCCACGATATGATTTATTCGGTTTTAAATTTAGAGAAACCAGTGATTGCAGCTGTTAATGGGGTGGCAGCAGGTGCTGGTGTTAGTTTGGCATTAGCTTGTGACGTGGTGATCATGTCAGATTCAAGTACGTTTATTCAAAGTTTTGTGAAGGTCGGTTTGATTCCTGATTTAGGTTCTCTTTACTTTTTACCTAGTTTGATTGGTCGACACCGCGCATTAGAGTTGATGCTTACTGGTGGAAAGTTAACGGCAGATCAAGCGTTAGACATGGGAATCGCAAATCATGTGGTGCCTAGTGAAAAATTGCAAGAACAGGTGCAATCAATAGCTTCCGAGTTAGCAAAAGGACCCGCACTTGCAATGGGTCTGACGAAGAGGGTAGCAAATAGAAGTGTGCTGGATGAAATCGGAAAAACGCTAGAACTAGAAGGTTTTGCACAAGCGATGTGCTTTGAATCAGTAGACTTTAAAGAAGGAACCGATGCATTTTTCGAAAAACGTACCCCAGTTTTCAGCTAAGTACATGCTAAAAGAGTGTCCCAATGAGCAAAGATATATTTTCAAAGGTTCATTCAGATATGCTCATTCCTAGTATAGAAAATGAAGGAATTAACATTAAAGCATTGAAAAGTTATCTTACGGCAATAATTTTGAAAATCGTAAGTTAGTGGCATGATAAAAATATTTGATACGCGGGACACGGTGTAGGCGGAATCGAAGAAATTACTGCTACTGTTATTAACCAATTAAGACGAGACTATAAAGAATCGCTATGTAGTAAAATTGCTAAAAAATAATCTAATGAGATGGAGTGGTTTAAATGGGAGAACGTAAAATTAATCAAGTAGCAGTTGTTGGGTCAGGTGCAATGGGGTCACAAATTGCAATGGTTTGTGCATTGGCAGGCTATCCAGTTACTTTGCAGGATATTGAACAAACGAGCATTGATAAAGCGAAGAATTTTCTCAAGGGACAGATGAAAAAGCGTGTGGAGAAAGGAAGATATACGCGTGAAGAAGTTGATCATGCATTTGATAGACTAATTTTCACAACTGATATTCAAAAATTATCAAATGCCAATATTGTTATAGAAGCGATTGTTGAAAAACTAGATGCCAAACGTGAGCTTTTTGAGAAACTGGACAAGATTATTGAGAAAGGAACCATTTTAGCGACGAATAGTTCCACCATTGTGAGCTCAAAGTTAGCAGACGTAGTAAGTCATCCGGAAAATGTTTGCAATATTCACTTCTTTAACCCGGTGCTTGTAATGGAAATGGTAGAAGTGGTGAAGGGTCCACACACATCTGATGAAACCGCATCTGACAGTATGAAGTTTATTGAGAGCATCAAAAAAACTCCTGTGCTATTAAAGAAAGAAATCTCTGGTTTCGTTGCTAACAGAATTTTAGGGAAGTTGATGGATGAAGCACTTTTCCTATATGAGAATGGCTATGCTACAGCTGATGAAATTGACATAGTTTGTAAAAAGGCTTTGAATCACCCAATCGGTCCTTTTGCTCTACTTGACTTAACTGGACTGGATGTAAATTATTTTGTACGCCAGCAACGTTTTGAAGAAAGTGGAGATGAAACTGATCGACCGTCTAAAGTGATTGAGGAAAAAGTAGCAAAAGGCGAACTTGGAAGAAAGTCTGGTAAAGGCTTTTATGAATATGATGAAAATGGAAAGCGAATTGAAAAAAGGGCCATTCATAATACTTGAGCTCGACTAGATGGGAGAATTGCTCTAACATGCATACAAGCTGGCCAGAACAATGCATTGTGCTTCACTAGTTTAATTTAAAGATTGTATCGGGATGCCAGAATTACAAGACTTTATGAACGAACATCGGAAATCGCAAGAGGTATGGGAACATTTTAACTAATAGAAAGTAGGTAAATTAATGGGAAATCCTGTGATCGTATCAGCTGTTAGGTCTGCTATTGCAAAGCAAGGGGGGGCGCTTGCATCCATTCCTTACTATAAGTATGGTGCTGAAGTGCTTAAAGAGGCTATTAGAAGGATTGATCTGGAACCACAAGAAATTGATGATGTGATACTAGGAAACTGTCTGAGTGGCGGAGGTAATGCCGCACGAAGAACGTTATTGGAAGCAGAGTTTCCTGTAGCTGTACCTGGTTTGACGATAGACCGACAATGTGGATCATCAATAAATAGCGTGGCTCTTGCTGCGGATTTAGTACGGGCGGGTCGTGGAACGATATTTTTAGCGGGTGGTGTGGAAAGTATGTCCCGTTCTCCTTATTTACTTATGCCCGCCGAACGTCCGTATGACCGTAAACCTCCAAGTTTCGTAAATAGATCGCTTTCCTCTGATGAAATTGGGGATCCGCCAATGGGGATCACGGCAGAAAACCTAGCAGAGAAATTCAAAATCACTCGAGAAGAACAAGATGACTATGCAGCGGAAAGCCAACGAAGAATGGGGCATGCTATAGAAAATGGATATTTTGATGAACAGATTGTCCCGTTGGAAGTAACTTCAGGAAAAGAGACATGGTCATTTTCTCGTGATGAACATCCGCGTCCCGGTACAACAAAAGAACAGCTTGGCAAATTAAGGCCCGTTTTTAAACATAATGGTTCAGTGACAGCTGGAAATTCTTCGGGCGTTAATGATGGGGCATCCGGACTGATTGTTATGTCTGAAACAGAGGCGGGAAAGCGTGGTTTAGAAGTAATGGCGCATGTTGTCGACTCGCAAGTTGCCGGTGTTGATCCGAATATTATGGGGATTGGTCCTGTACCCGCAGTAAAAGCTTTATTAGAACGTAATCATTTGACAATAGATGACATTGATTTTGTGGAATTAAATGAAGCATTTGCAGTACAAGTGCTTGCCTGTAATCTGGAACTGAATATTCCACGTGAAAAGTTAAATGTGAATGGCGGGGCAATTGCACACGGTCATCCAATTGCCGCAACGGGTGGAATGCTTGTGACAAAAGCAGTATACGAAATGAAAAGAACAGGTGCTAAACGTGCAATCGTATCAGCTTGTATTGGTGGAGGACAAGGGATAGCGTTACTACTAGAAAAAGATAATGGGGTGGGTAAATGAGAACGTATAAAAGTATTTTAGTAGAAAAAAATGACCAACTGGCTTATATCATTATTAACTTACCAGAACAGCGTAATCCATTAAGTAAAGATACTCTAAAGGAAATGAAAGATGCATTAGAAGAGTTAAAGCATGATGAAGAGACGAAATGTATTATTTTTACTGGTCAAGGAGATAAATCATTTGCAGCAGGTGCGGATATCAGTCAGCTAAAAGATCGTGTGCCGTTGGACGTGTTATTACCAGGTAGTATGCAAGAAACGTATGACTATATCGAAGCTTACGATAAACCGACAATTGCGATGATTAACGGATTTGCACTAGGTGGTGGGTGTGAATTAGCTATGGCATGTGATATCAGAATTGCATCGGATAATGCTAAGTTTGGATTACCGGAATTAAATCTAGGGATCATTCCAGGTGCAGGTGGAACTCAACGGATGGCACGTTTAATTGGTAAAGGAAAAGCGATTGAACTCATCTTAACGGGAAAAATTATATCGGCAATTGAAGCTGAAAAAATTGGGTTAGTCTCAGAAGTTGTGCCGCTCGAACAGTTAAGAGGAGCTGTTGAAAAAACGGCTGGGCAAATTTTATCTAAAGGTCCGTTAGCAGTTAAACTTGCTAAAATGGTCATTCACACTGGATTTGATACGGATATAAAAACTGGCCAAATAGTAGAAAAGTTGGCACAGGCAATCTTGTTTTCAACTGAAGATAAAAATGAGGGGACAAGTGCATTTTTAGAAAAGCGATCAGCAGAGTTTATATCTAAATGACCTAATAATTCGCGAATTTCCACTTGTTAAAATGAACGTTCGACAGTTGATTTCAGCGGGGGGAATGATGTCAACAAACAGTATGCAAATTAGAAACAATTCAAGATCGTAAGCGAACTAGCTTAGCACAAGATTTATTTTATATTCCCTGCTTAAGTGTCACATATATACCTCCCATAAGACAATAAAAAATGGATTAGGCATCTTTCATGCCCGATCCATTTTTCATTTTCAACACCAGCCTATATTATGACTGAATTTTACCAGATGGATGGGATGCAAGTACGCCTTGGTATTGTTCCGGTATTGTTTTTGACTAGCTTTCAATTGCCGGTGTAACTATTTCCCATTTCATCTCACTCGTAGGCTTCCTTCGTTTCGCCAAGCGACTGCTTCAGAACTTGGGACTCTGTTTAAGAGCCGTCACACTCAATCAGCTACCATTATTCTCCTGAATATGATTTACTAACTGTATAACCATTATTTTCAACTCTCCTTTACTGGTTGCGTGCGTTTGAGAAGTTCTATGATTGGTACTTCTTATATACACTGAAAACAATGGTTTCTTGTGTTTTCTTCTCTCTATTAACATACTACGTACGGGATTTAACTAGTTCAGGCAAGATCGAGGGCAGTCATGTTGCATAAGTATCGATAACATGTGATTGAATTGTATTTTATTAAAGGAGGTATTTGTATAAAACTTTCGAGGAAGAGTCTATTACCTGTATTTTTTGCCATTTTATTTTTCGCAGGAATTATTCTAGTATCATTAAAGTCGTTTGTTTGGGGTCTATTGCCACTAGTATTATTACTTTTGTTCTTTATGTTAACTACTAAATATCGTTCAACCATTTCTTTGTTTATATTCTTCTTGATTGGTTTATTCCTGTTTCAAATGACAACCCTTTTTATCAATGACTGGGATATTTCCGCGGAATCAAGGATCTTACTAAACAGAAGTTTACTTTTGTTTATACTTGGCGGAACAATAATTTCACTCATGTTATCTAAGCAGAGTATATATTTCTTCACCAAACGACCAGATTGGCAACAACGCATAAAGATGCCATTTCATACAATTAAATTATCAACTTTTTTACTTATTGGGCTATTTGGTTCTAGTACAATATTTGTATCCGTACTTACACCTGAAAAAATAAGTTATTTAAAATCAATTGTAATTTTTGCTATATTGTTCGCCATCCTAAACGCCACGCTCGAGGAACTAATTTGGAGAGGTACTATGTTATCGAGTTTAAAAAGAAATGTTTCCACATGTTACGCAGTTTTAATAACTAGTATTGGATTTGGGTTACTTCACATATCCATTGGAATTCCTGTAATCATAAGCTTACTTTTTTCATTTGGTGGATTTTTCTATGCGATGGTAGTATTAAAGTCTAAGAGTATATACCCATCCATACTTTTCCATATCATTATCAACCTTGGGATGGTTTTCAATGGTTGGATAGTATGAACTTCAAAAAAGGTAGATAAAACTTGTAACTAATGATTGTAGTCAAGGGGTAAGAATTATAGAGAATTTGGGTTACGGCGGTGTAGGAGCGGGATTAATTTATTTCTTAGGAAATAACGTCTTGAAACCTAGTTTTTGATAAAAGGTACTAGGACCCGAAACAATTACTCTCTATAAACATTATAACACCATCTACTTCTTATTTACAGACTACTTTTACACCAACCCATATCTTATACTGTTATAAGCAAGTCAAAGAATATAAGGAGTGTATTTATATGAATGACAACAAAAGTATTTTAGATCCTGGTCCGTTCTTTCATGGTACTAAAGCAAAACTGAAAATTGGTGACATGCTTGAACCTTTGCATTTATCTAATTATCAAGATAAAAAATCTAATTATATATATTTCACTGCAACATTAGAAGCTGCTAAATGGGGTGCTGAATTAGCAAAGTCTACGGAAAAAGAGAGGATTTATATCGTTGAACCATCAGGTGATTTTGAAAATGATCCGAACGTAACTGACAAAAAGTTTCCCGGAAATCCAACACGTTCTTATAGGTCAAAATCTCCTTTGAAAATAGTAGCTGAATTAAGTACGTGGGAAAGACATTCTGATGAAGAGATAAATCATATGCTTTCATTTTTAAAAAAGTTAAGTGAACAAGGGGAAAATGTGATATACGATTAACTTTCTTATTATCAAAACTGTTGCAAAAGGACAGATAAAAAAGATGCCAGGTATCTATCACTATTCCCAAAGTGAGAGTGTTTAATGGATTCAGCGCCATTGCGTCTATGTCGCAAACGGGCATTTATGTTGAACTGGTGATAATTTAAATAGCCAAAGGTTTTGGAGCATTTCTTAAACATTAGGAATGCTTTTATTTTTGTCTAAATAAAATAATAGCAATTCTAAAAATAAATTAATATTCCAAATGGATATATATTTATTGTTAAACAATAAATTATGTAGTAAGATTATCGTGACGATAAATTAAGAGAGGGGATTTCTTTATGAAGAAAGGAACAACAATCTTTTTAAAGATAGCTGTTTTCCTTATTGCGGTTACGGTTCTTGCATTGTGTATATTTTGGTTGCCTTGGTTAGCAAATAATACGGCAGAAATGTATCCAGAGTTTGATTATTTGCAGTATCCAGTTTTGATTAGCCTGTATATAACGGTAATACCGTTTTACCTTGCTCTATTTCAGGCTTTAAAAATTTTAAATTACATTGAAAATAACAATGCTTTCTCAGAACGATCAGTAAATGTTTTAAAGTATATAAAGTACTGTGCAATTACGATAAGTATAGTATATGTGATAGGGAATATCTTTCTTATAACACAAAATGCTTTACACCCAGGAATAGCGATTATTGGATTTATAATTATTTTTACTTCTGTAGTTATTGCGGTCTTCACTGCGGTTCTTCAGAAATTATTAAAAAATGCTTTAGATATAAAGTTAGAAAATGATTTAACGGTCTGAGGTGAAAGTAATGGCAATTATAATCAATATTGATGTCATGTTAGCGAAAAGAAAAATGAGTGTAACAGAACTAACTGAAAGAGTTGGAATCACAATGGCTAATATTTCTATCTTGAAGAATGGAAAGGCAAAAGCGATTCGCTTATCAACTTTAGACGCTATTTGTAAGGCTTTGGACTGTCAACCTGGCGATATTCTTGAATATCAAAGTGATAATGATATTTAAAAAAGGTACCAGGTCCCGAAACAATTTAGAATTGTTTTGAGATCTAGTACCTTTAAGGGCATGCCTATCTACCACGCAATATACCTTTTTCCCGTTTTCGTTCTTTCAATTAGGGTGATAGAAGTCATTTATGCTTATTAAGCAAACGGATTCTTTTGTTCTTCAAATAACCTCTCCTAAAAAATTATTTATAGTATGAATAGTTTATATTTATAGAGCATTTCTATGTAATCAGGAATGCTTTTTGGCTTTTTCTAAAATGAAAAGAATAATTTTTTAACAAGTAAAATATAATGGGTAACGACATATATTTATTGATATTCAATAAATTAGGTGTTAAAGTAATGTTTGCATTAAATAAGTTGAGTGAGGTGTCTTTTATGAAACTAGGAACAACACTATTTTTAAAAATTGCTGTCATTTTAATTGGAATTCCAGTTCTTGCTTTGTGCATATTTTTGTTGCCTCAGTTAGCGAGTGAAGCAAAAGAAGCTGCGGAAAGAGGTTGGGATTTTGCTAATGTGATATACGGAATTTTAATGGTCATGTATATTTCGGTGATCCCATTTTACTTCGCTTTGTATCAAACTTTTAAGCTATTAAGCTATATTGACAAGAACCAGGCTTTCTCAGAGTTATCTGTAAGAACGCTAAAGAAAATTAAATACTGTGCTGTCACAATCAGCGGCTTGTATGTGGTAGCCCTTCCACTCGTCTTTATCATAGCGGAGATAGACGACGCCCCAGGTCTGGTAATAGTCGGAATGATTCCTATATTTTCTTCCATTGTGATTGCTGTCTTTGCGGCTGTTCTTCAAAGACTTTTACAAGAAGCGATTACCATAAAGTCAGAACATGATTTAACGGTCTGAAAAATAGGTACCAAGTCTCCAAACAGTTCAGAAATTTCCTGGGATCTGGTATCTTTAATTAGGTTAAAGAAAGCTTAATGTGTTTATGCTAAATATAGTGTAGAATATCGTTTACTTTACGTTTCACCATCTAGCCATTTTGTTTAGTGAATATTGAAAACTTAAGAATGAGGGGTACGCTTTATGAAGATCCGAAGCATAGATCATGTGGGTATAATCGTCAATAATCTTCCCGTCGTGCAAGCTTTCTTTCTTGACTTAGGTCTTGAAAAGATAGGTGTAGAAAAAGTGGAAGGCGAATGGATGGTACGGATGAAAGAGCTTCATGACGTTAAAGAGGAAGTTGTAACGTTGGAAATTGCAATGTTGCAAGCGGTGGATGGTGAAGCGAATATAGAACTAGTAAAATTTCACACAGCATCAGATAAAAATGACATAAAGTATCCTTTGTCAAATACGCTAGGTATCCGGCATATTGCTTTTGCTGTTGAAGATATTGACGCCATTGTTACCAAATTAAAAAAGAAAGGCGCAGAACTTATGGGTGAGATACAAACATTTGAAAACGCGTATAAATTATGCTTCGTACGTGGCCCAGAAGGAATCATTTTGGAGCTGGCTGAGAACATCAAATGAAAATTGAGGTAGAATTTGAATTGACTTCAATCTCCGAGTGGGTAAGAAAGCTTTTATACACAACTTTATTGCATTGAACTTCAATCATATTGGCAGTATCCATTTAAAAGAAACTTTAATGTTAAGCGAACGGGCACGTTAGTTTAAGAAGAGATCATCACTCGATGGTCTTTTTTTGCACAAAAAAAACGTACTATCGCATGGTTTTAGTGACATATGGTGTAAGAATAGAAACGAAAGGATAAGGAACACCTTTAGCATACTAAGTTGCTATATTTACCATTCGTAACGGGAAGGATTACATAACAACTATGTAACCTATTTAATACTCAACCGTTTAACATCGTAATGAGATAAAACTAATCAATTAGACCCTTTCTTCGAAAGTTAAATTCATCTCCCACTACAAATTATAGACTTGGTTGAATAGTAAAAACCTCGAACTAGAAGGTGTGAATTGTTGATTAGTATAAAATTTGCATTGGAGGTGTAGTAATGGGATTTTTTATAGCTAGCATTGGACTTATAGCAATAATTATAGGGGCGATTGGATTTATTGTTTTACTGATTTTGAAAAAGCCTAAGAAAGTGGCCGCAATAGTAGTCATCATAGGTGTTTTATTGTATTTGATCGGCGCGGTGATTACTCCTCCCGATGAACTTGGGAAATCAGAAACGCTAGAGACAACAGTAACTACACTGAGATAATTGTCTTGGGACCTGGTACTTTTAATTATTACGAGTCTTAGAAAGAAATATCAACATTTTTTCTCTAGTAAAATAAATGAGTAACAAATTTATTCGCAAAATCTATTAAAGTTAATATACAGTTAACTATATTCAAACTATTCGGAATAATATTGACAAATATTTTTTTGTAAGTAAAATGAGAGTTAGTAAAGATGTTCTTGTAATTAAATGCTGGTAAAGAGTCTCCTAAAAGAGCAACACATAAGATACCGAAAAAATAAGCGTTTATTTAGAATGAAGAACGAGTAACTTATGCACGAATGGATGAAAAGGTAACGCATCTAGCAGATTGGTTATCATCTTAAGGAATAGAAAAGATCGATAAAGTAGGCTTTTTCTTAGAGAATGGCGTTACTTTTGTGTAAGTCGAAAATAAACATAACTTTAAAAGAATCTAATTAAGGATCATGCGTAATTTTCAAGAAAATTACCGGATGAAACTCTTTAATTGTAGATTTTGAATTTCACTACTCCTTAAAAATATGATGAGGTGATAAATGATGAATTATAAAAAAATTCTAGTAGAGAAAACGGGAAAGCTTGCCTATATTATTATTAACTCACCAGAGCAACGAAATGCATTGAGTAATGAAACGCTTAATGAAATAAGAGATGCACTGGAGAAGCTGAAAATAGATAATGATGCAGAGTGTATTATTTTCACTGGTAACGGAGAACAATCATTTGCAGCAGGCGCAGATATTAGTCAACTGAAAAATCGCATGCCGTTGGATATACTTGAAAATGGCAGTATGCAGAACCTATATGATTTTATCGAAGCATATGATAAACCAACAATCGCCATGATCAACGGATATGCACTAGGCGGAGGATGCGAGCTTGCTATGGCGTGTGACATTCGAATTGCTTCTGAAAATGCAAAATTTGGCCTTCCAGAATTGAATCTCGGTGTCATTCCAGGTGCTGGTGGAACCCAACGAATGGCTAGATTAATTGGAAAAGGAAGAGCCATTGATTTAATTTTAACAGGAAAAATAATTTCTGCTGAAGAAGCTGTAAAAATAGGGCTGGTTTCGGAAACTGTACCCTTGAATCAATTAAAAGATGCTGTTGAAAGAACAGCATCCCAAATTTTGGACAAAGGTCCACTGGCTGTAAAGCTCGCAAAAGTGGTTATTCATGCAGGTTTTGATACCGATATGAAAACTGGTCAATTAATTGAAAGTTTGGCAAAAGGCATTCTTTTTTCAACAGCAGATAAGAATGAAGGGGCTACTGCTTTCATGGAGAAACGCACTCCGGAGTTTACGTCAAAATAGACTGTTTTTATGTAAGCTTAAAATATAAAACACAAACCTCTTCAGTATATATAATAAACAGCCGCCTTTGCCGATTTTTTCAATCGCAAAGACGGCTGTTTTTTTGGTTTGCTACACATTGCTTGTATGGTCTATGGCCTTGGATGTTACTAAGTTTTTGTTACGTACCTTTCAATTTAGCGGAATACGTTTTCAGTAGTCAGGTTGAGGTGCACAGTGTCCTCGTCGAAATACTGTACCCCTAAGTAATACTTATCTACTCGATAGACATCCAAATGGTTGCCGTAACTTAACACTTCTTTGCCAAATTGTTTTCTGAAAAATGGTCTTAATGACTTTCTATTTCCGTCGAGGTCAGAGGTTCGGAAGATTCCTCGTACTTTGGCGTTTGGTTTTATTGCATAACTTGAATTACTATTATGATAGAATCCATAATTACCAAGCTCTGAAAAATAGAAATTATAGTGTTCGGCTATATCTTGGTAGGCATAAGGATCTTTAACGACTGATTTTAATTTGGAGAAAGACATGCCGAGCGCTCCGGGTACCCATTTCAACTGCCCTTTTTTAGCTAATGAAGCGAACGTGTTGTCAAAATAAGCGACTTCTTTAGCGGAGCCATTTATATACAACTGATAAAACTTCGACTTAAAAGAGCCTGAATGTTTACTTGTAGTAGATCCATCATAAAAGGGACTATATTTTTCTATCCCAATTTCTATAATACTTGGGGATATAAACCGGGAATGCATACTCGCACCGTCTCCATAGAACATCCCATCCATGAATATATCTCCACTTTTGGTAACACCAACCACTTCAACTGATTCCGTCCCTTCTACCCCAGTCTTGTGATAGAAATATGTATCACTGTTTTTGGTAACTGTGAAACTGATCTCATGACTCATTATTCCTCCGTGACCTATCCAAAGTACACGACCATCTTTTTTAATGACCGGTTCTTTACTCGATGTCACATCAATGACTAATGAGTTGCTGAGTTTGATCGGAAATTTTGATTTTTCAGACGACAATGAGTATGCCTTATACACTTTCTCATTACTTTTGGCACTAGCCTTGTTTTCTGTAAGAAACATTAGTAATGTAATGGCGAAAAAACACACTGCCAACATTTTGCTAATCTTATTCATAGGATTCTCCTTCGTAAAACACATTTTAATTGTGATCGTTGAAATTACTTGAACTTTGAGTATTACTTTAACTAATTTCTATGCCGTTTGAAAAATTATACAACTGAATAACCACCTCTTTTCTCCTGATTCAATTATACTACGTTGGATTGAAAAAAGTACCTGTGCATCAAAATTTTATGAATGTTTAAACAAACACGAAAGGTTGACGCGTAGGTACCCTACACTAGGATAAAATCTATAAAATTAAAAAAGGTACTAGGGTCCAAGGCAATTCAGAATCATTTAGGAACCTGTACCTTTAATAAAAGAAACATACTATCAATTTGCATTAATGCAAAAGAAAATGCAATGCTGCAATGGGTGAGTATTATTCCGATTAATCAGTATATTCGAAATCATTCGATTAATAATTGCGATTTTGCAATTAAAAATGTTTGAATTAAGACGTATGCATTGTTATGAGGGGATTTCAAAAGCTGGCACGGTTCTTGCAATGTAAATAGCTACCACTTACGAGGAGGAATAGTATGAAATTATTTGGCGTAGACGTCGGGGGAACATTTACAGACGTATTCTATAATGACACTGAAAAGCAGCATACTTTTATTCATAAGCTTCCTACTACATTAGCTGATCCAGCAATTGGGGTTATAAAAGGAATGATTGAGTTATCAGAAATGAATGGAGTAGCTGTACATGAAATCGATCATATATTTCATGGCACTACAATCGGGACGAATGCAATATTGGAATTTGATGGAGCTAAAACAGGGATGATTACTACAAAAGGGTATAAGGATATTCTGCATATAGGAAGACACCAAAGACCTCAAAACTATTCAATCATGCAGGATATTCCGTGGCAGCATCGTCCCTTGGTTCAAAGAAGAAATCGAAAAACAGTGAGTGAACGAATGGGCCCAGCAAAAGGTGAAATAATCGAACCGTTGAACGAAGAAGAAGTCATCGCAGCTATTCACGAATTAAAAGAACTGGGTGTTGAATCTATTATTGTTGGTTTTCTATTTTCTTACATTAATCCAGAGCATGAAGAAAGGGTAGTGGAATTAATAAAAGAGGAATACCCGGAAGCATTTATAACGACATCTTCAGGTGTGTCTCCTCAGTTTCGAGAGTTCGAGCGATTTACCACAGCAAGTCTAAATGGATTTATAGGTCCAAAAGTGAAAGGCTACATTGATAATTTATCATCAGGTTTAAAAGAAGCGAGCATTACTGCAGATTTGCATATTATGTGCTCAAACGGTGGGGTTGCTACCCCAGAAAACATTGCAGAAAAACCTGTTAATACACTGTTGTCCGGTCCCGCCGCTGGAATCTTGGGAGGAGCCTATGCCGGTGTATTATCCGATCGGAAAAAGCTAATTACTTTTGATGTTGGTGGAACCAGTGCCGACATCGGGATTGTGACTGAACAAGGATTTGGAGAAGCATCGGCTCGGGATACATGGATTGCCGGATATCCGGTCATGGTTCCGATGATAGATATCCACACAATCGGTGCTGGTGGGGGAAGTATTGCCTATATAGATGAAGGCGGGCTATTCAAAGTAGGACCAAAAAGTGCAGGTTCAGTTCCCGGTCCGGCTTGTTACGGGCATGGAGGTACCCTACCAACGATAAGCGATGCAAATGTTGTATTAGGTAGATTAGATCAAGAGAACTTCCTAGGTGGGGAGATGAAGCTTCATGTTGAAGCGGCACATAAAGTCATAGCTGAACTGGCCGAAAAACTAGAGATGACAAAAGAGGAGACAGCAGAAGGTATTTTAACCATTCTAAATAACAATATGGCGAACGCGATTAGAGAAAAAACGATTCAAAAGGGGGCAGACCCTAGAGAATTCTCTTTAGTTGCATTTGGCGGTGCTGGCCCGCTCCATGCTATTGATGTGGCAAGAGAATTGAAAATCCCGGAAATAATTATACCCGCATATCCAGGGATTAATTCTGCAACTGGGTTGCTAACTACAGACTTGAAATACGATGTAATTAAAACCGAATTTATGCTAAGCGACTCTTTAAATCTCTCTATTCTAAATAAGGATTTTCAATCTTTAGAAGAAGGTCTCAAGAAGCAGCTATTGAAAGATTTAGTAGAAGAAGAGAACATTTCAATGCAGCGTTTTGTAGAATGCAGATATATCGGTCAAGGATATGAACTGAGAGTGCCCTTCCCATCAGAAGAATTGACAAATCACAACATTATTGACTGTTTTAACTTATTTCATGAAATTCACAAAAACGAATACGGTCACTCTTTTGAAAGTACTCCCATTGAAATTGTAAATATTCGTGTTGTGGGTACTGGTAAAATGCCTAAGCTAAGAAAAGAAAAAGTGAATGGAAGTAGTGATTTAGGGGCCGCTATTGTTAAAAAAGAACATGTGCTATTTAGACATAAAGGGGAACTTCAAAAAATGGAAACGCTCCATTATCAGCGTGAGTTACTTCCTGCTGGAAAATGGTTGGAAGGACCAGCAATCATCCTTCAAAAAGATACGACGACAGTTATTCCACCAGGCAATCAATTTGTAGTAGAGGAATATGGAAATCTAATTATTAAGGTGGGTGAACAATCATGAGTACGAAGATTAGCAAAGTAATAGATCCAGTTACCATGCAAGTAGTTTTAGGAGCATTGGAGAATGCGGCTATTGAAATGGGACATAAGCTAGCCCGCATGTCCTATTCCAGTATTATTCGCGAGTCAGAAGATTTCGGATGTGCGTTGGTTGACATAAAAGGTCGACAGCTTTGTGAATCTACTCATAGTACTCCGCTTCAATCGGGTCCGATTCCAGGATATGTGAAGGGAATCAGACAAGTTATGGAAGAGAGAGGGGATCAGTTTGAGCCTGGGGATGTTATTTTGCATAATTCAACATACCATGGCGCATCGCATGGACCTGATTTTGGATTGTGTATACCGGTATTTTATGAAAAAAGCTTAATTGGTTTTTCTGTAACTACTGCTCATCATTTGGATGTCGGTGCTTCTACCCCAGGAAGTTGTGGGATTGTTGATGCTGTGGATGCATATGCAGAAGGACTTCAATTTAAAGCGATTAAAGTATATGAAAAAGGAAAAAAGAATACGTTTGTGTGGAATATTTTAGAGGATAATATTCGAAGTTCGGACTTGGTTGTTGGAGACATTGGGGCACAAATAGCAGCGGCAAGAATTGGGGTCGAACGCTATTTGGAAATCATCAATAAATATGGCTTAGAAACAGTAGAAGCTACAGCGGAAGGGTTGACTAACTACTCCGAGAAAATGATGCGCAATGCTATTAACAAGCTTCCAGATGGAGAGTATTACGCAGAAGGATTAATGGATGGCTATTTAGATAGTGATGATCCTACGAAAAAAGATCTAAAGATTGCAGTCACTTTGAAAGTGCAGGGAGATCAGTTGGTTGTCGATTTAACTGGAACATCGCGGCAAATCGATGACAAGCCGATTAATATGCCTTTGGAAGGAACGGTAGATATAGCAATCTATCTAACATTGCGCTCAATTTTATTGGATTCGGAGGATTATGGGAACTTCCCTCAAAACACAGGATTAACACGGCCCATTACAATAATTGCACCAGAAGGAACACTCTGTAACCCTATTTTCCCGGCACCTACAATTGCACGATTTTGCCAAGGAAATGTAGTGGCGGACACTTTAATGAGGGCGTTAGCTGAAGTTGTTCCAAAACAAGTAAGCGCTGGGGTGGGAAATCTAAAGGTATTAGCCATGAGTGGAAAAAAAGGTAAGGACTACTGGGTGTACATGGACATCATGGAAGGAAGCTATGGTGGGCGTTATGGAAAAGATGGGATGGATTCAGTAGACACGCTGTATGCAAATACTAGAAATAACCCAATTGAAGATATTGAATCACATTATCCATTACGCGTAACGAAATACGAGTTGCGCAATCATGATTGTGCTCCGGGAAAATGGCGTGGCGGTATTGGTTCGATAAGAGAAATAACTTTTCTTGAGAATGGAAGCTTTTCACTTGAAGGCGATGGACATAAATACGAACCATGGGGATTTGCGGATGGAAAAGACGGAAAAGTCGGTGATCTTTCCATTCGATATCCTGATGGGACAGAAAAGAAATTACCTTCGAAAATTTCTAATACTACTGTGCAAAGTGGCAGTTCTTTAAAAATGACGGGACCATGTGGGGGCGGTTACGGTAACCCATTAGAAAGAAGTCCCCAAGCTGTCTACGAGGATTATTTAGATGATTATATTTTGATTGAACAAGTAAAAGAAGAATATGGCGTCGTCATTACCGAGGAGGGTACGTTGGACTTAAATGAAACTGATAAACTGAGAAAATCATTGTCTCGGTTATACTAATCCAGTTAAACGGTTATTAAGAAAGGTGCAGTAGAGCTAACCCGAGTCAAGTAAAGACTGTTCCCATTAAGTTAGGATAAACAGTACTACTGCACCGTGAATAACTGCAATTTATTAGTTGGGGTAACTTCTCGCTCTCATATTTTCTTCTTCATTCACCACCAGACGAAAAACGTATTTTCTTATGTGAACGGTCAATCGTCCTCCAGAAATGCCCTGAAAATATTTGGTTTCAGATTCGGTTAAGATCTTTGCACTGCTCAGATTGATCCGAGAATTACCACGTGATTACATGTTGGCAAAGGAGATGATGGTATTGAAGGATAAAGAAAAAGGACTTAGTTTATCCGGTAAAGATATAATGCCTACAACGGAGAAAGAGAAAAGTATTTCAACTTTTGCCTTTTTATTATTATGGATTGGTATTGCCGTGCAACTCGTAACGTTTATAGCAGCTGCACAGTTGTATCCGGCTTTGTCTCCGACTCAAATAATAATAGCTTGTATTATTGGGAATTTGATAGTTGCCTTACTCTTAACATTACTCGGAGATATAGGGATTAAGTACGGTATTCCTTTCGCTGTTTATATAAGAGCTTGTTTTGGATATTTAGGTACACATATTCCTGCTCTTTTAAGAGCACTTCCCGCCATATTCTGGTTTGGATTTCAAACCTGGATGGGGGCCTATGCTTTGAATGTGATTATGGAAATGGTAACCGGATATTCTAATTTAACATTGCTCATTATCGTATTTGGTGCAATCCAAATAATTAATACAGCCATGGGTATTAAATCCATTACAAAGTTTCAATGGCTGGCTGCCCCAAGCATTCTACTAATAGGAATCTATCTTCAATATGTTGTGATGAAAAGTCATAATTTATCATTCACCGAAATATTTTCAAAAAGTGGAGAAGGAGGTTCCTCCATGGGCTATGCGGTCGTTGTTATGATGGGAACCTATATAACAATGGCTCTAAATGCTCCGGACTTTACCCGATTCTTAAAAGTGAATGCCATAAAAGGTGAAAATAACTGGTGGAAATTAAACAAAGGTAGTCTAATTGGCCACACATTCGGTCTAGTTGGGGCTATGTTAATGTTTACAATATTAGGATTAACGAGTGGGGTTGCAACCGGGAATTGGAATCCTATTGATGTAATGGTAGCAACAATTGGAAAAGATAATCCCTTCTTATTAGTAGTTTGTCTACTATTTATAATACTGGCGCAATGGTCGACCAATATTAGTGCTAACCTTTTACCACCGGGATATATAATTGTAAACTTTTTCCCTAGGAAGATATCTTTTGCAACGGGCGCGATTATTGCAGGGACTGTTGGATTATTAATGCAACCGTGGAACTTCGCTGAATATATACCACAAATATTAGTCCTTATCACGGCAGTACTAGCACCAATTGTTGGGATCATGTTTGCAGATTATTATGTATTGAGAAAAAGAACATTAAATATTGATGAGTTATATAAGGTGGACGGACAATATAAATATTGGAATAATGTTAATCCGGCAGCAATCATTGCGTATATACCAGCTGGATTATCGGTCATTCTGTTTCCGGAATATGGATTCTTTACAGCGTTGATTATTGCAGCAGTATTGTATTATGTACTTATGAAGTTTTGGATTTGTAAAATCTATGACCAACCAGAAATTACAAGAAAAGACTTAATTCCATTAGTCCCTGATTTAAACAAAGTGAATGAAATTGAATAGAGGCCATAACTAAAAAACGATTTGGTGATTGACCGAAATAGGCTCTGATTCTTTGTTTACTTAGCAAGTAGCAATGAAGCGTATTTTTGAATAGGGGGAAAAACGATGAGAATTAAAGTTATTAATCCAAATACTACACTAGAGATGACAAAAAGTATTGAACAAGCAGCAAAACATGGTGCTCGAGAGGATACAGAAATACTTGCTGTCAGTCCAAAAATGGGGCCGATTTCTATAGAGTCATATTATGACGAGTATTTGAGTATACCCGGGGTTTTAGAAGAGATAAAAAATGGTGAAGAAGAAGGTGTAGATGCGTTTGTAATTGCATGTTGGGGAGATCCCGGTCTACATGCAGCTAGGGAAATGACAGATAAACCTGTTGTGGGGATTGCGGAGGCATCGTTATATCTCGCTTCTATGCTTGCGGCAAGATTTTCAGTAGTTACAGTATTACCGAGAATCAAAACCATGTTGGAAGAACTTGTAGATTCTTATGGGATGGGTAAAAAAGTCGCGAACATCCGAACAACACCTTTGTGTGTAATAGATTTTGAAAAAGATCCCGAAAGAGGAATGGCCATGTTAAAAGAGGAAGGCAAGAGAGCTATTGAAGAAGATCATGCGGAAGCGATTCTTCTAGGATGTGCAGGAATGGCAGATTTTGCAGATAGTCTAGAGAAAGAGTTCGGTGTACCAGTAATTGATGGAGTAGTAGCTGGCGTTAAATTTGCCGAAGTACTGGTGGATTTAGGTAAAAAAACAAGTAAATTAAAAACGTATAAGTACCCAGAAAAAAAGGAGTACACGGGGATACTAAGTCAGTTTACTCAATAAAGAAGCATGGTTGGTAGAAGAACTAGTAGCACGGTGAAAAGGAGAGTGCACAAAATGCAAACTTCACAAAGGATAAATTCTTTTCGATTATTTCAAAGAGTATTAGCGTTAGGTGAAGTTGGGAGAACGGAAAAGGGTGGAGTCACTCGGAGGGCATTAACTGAAGAAGACAAAAAAGGGCACAAACTCGTTTCACGATGGATGAAAGAAAGTGGAATGACTGTCCGCTATGATAATTTCGGTAATTTAATCGGTTGTAAAGAGGGAACAGAACCGGGATTGTCACCCGTGATCATCGGGTCGCATATTGATTCAGTAAAAAATGGCGGCCGATTTGATGGGATTATCGGTGTGTTGGGTGGAATTGAAATCGCGCAAGTTCTTAAGGAAGAAAATTTCACGCACAAAAGGTCTTTAGAAGTTATTGCTTTTTGTGAAGAAGAAGGTTCGCGTTTTAACGATGGTCTATTTGGAAGTAGAGGCGTCGTCGGAAAAATAACCCAAGAAGACTTGCGAAAAACAGATGAAAAAAATATTACACGTTATGAAGCGCTTTTGAATTTTTCTGATGAGATAGACCCGCAGAAGATCGATCAATCCATCTTGAGCGTGAAAGATGTATTTGTATATTTAGAAATGCATATTGAACAGGGGCCTTTACTTGAGGAAGAGGATTGTGCGGTAGGAATTGTAACGCATATTGCAGGTCCACATTGGATGAATTTCACCATAACTGGAGAAGCGGGGCATGCGGGCACGGTTCCTATGCATTTGAGGAAAGATCCAGTTCCGGCAGCATCGGAAATTATTCTTTATATTGAAAATGTCTGCAGTGATCCCAACATGAAAGAAACTGTTGGAACTGTAGGTATCGTCGAAGTTGAACCAGGAGGAAGCAATATCATTCCAAGTAAAGTGAGATTTTCTCTTGATTTACGGGATATTGATTTGAAGAGAAGAGAAGATCTTTATGAAAAAGTGTGCGGAAAAGTACATGAGGTGTGCGAGAAACGTCAGTTGCAGTGGCGGGTTGATGAAGGAATGAGAGTCCCTCCAGTATCATGTGCACCAAGAGTAACCAATCAGCTGTTAAAAAGCATGGAGTCTTTAGGGTTGCCACAAAAGACAATGGTCAGTGGCGCCGGACATGATGCCATGTTACTGGCGGAGATAGCGGAAATGGGAATGGTTTTTGTTAGATGCAGAAAAGGTATAAGCCATCATCCTGACGAGTGGGCAGATCAGGATGATATTGCAAAAGGTACGAATGTACTCTTGGAATCCGCAAGAGTATTTCTAAATGAATAGGAAAAGGGAGAGTGGAAATATGACTTCACCATCGTCAGAATTGACTCAGGATTCAAGAAGGAATTCCATGGATCCAATTCCGAATAATGAACGAATATTTGGCTTGCCTTCCTACATTGCAATGTGGGTTTCTTCCATGGTAGTAATCCAAATTTTCATTGTAGGGCAATCATTTCTTCCGCCAAGCGGTTCGCTAAATGTTTTGCAAGCGGTCTGGGTTACTATCATATCAGCAATAATTTTATGGGTGTTGTTTGTTTTAAATTCTGCACCTGGAATAAAATATGGGATTCCCTTTATTGTGCAAGCTAGAACATCCTTCGGGTATAAAGGCGCTCGTATTGCCTCTTTGATTCGTGTCATCCCGGCAATATTTTGGTATGGAATCGGCTCGTGGATTGGAGCAAGCGCAATGGTTTTCATCACCGAGACGATTTGGGGGTGGGGGAACATTTGGTTTTTCTTTATATTGTTTCAAATTGCGCAGTCAGCGATTGCCTACTTTGGTATAAAATCTATTAAATGGTTTGATTCAGTGTTATCTGTCGTTGTATTGGGCTTTTTAATCTATATTATGTATCAGATACTCCAGCTTGATAGTCTAAGTTTAACTGAAAATTGGATGTCATCGGGAAGTTGGGGAAAGCCCTTTTTTGTAGCCATCACAGCTTCAGTTGGTGTACTGATAACTGCTTCCATCAATAATGGGGATTTAGGTAGATTTTTAGAAAATAAACCGAAAAATAATTGGATTGGCCATTTTTTCGGAATCGTACCGATGTTTATTTTGATGTTATTAATTGGGGTTTTATCTGCTGCGACCACAGGAATATGGGATCCTATTCAGGCACTTGTTTCTGTCATACCGAGTCCGGCAGTAGCGGTTGCGATGATGATATTTATTGTAGTAGCTCAATTTACAACGAATTTGACGATTAATATCAAACCGCCGGCACTTGTCTTAGTTGAAATGTTTGACATGAAATGGGGGGTGGCTGTAGTTGTTGTTGGCGTGTTGAGTATCGCGACATTCCCATGGTTACTCCTTTCAAGTACGGCCTTTGGTCAGTTTATCGCCTTCTACTCCGCTTTTTTAGGGCCGTTATTAGGCATACTTTTAGCTGACTATTACCTTGTAAGAAAACAGAAGATCGATGTCGAAGAGTATTATAGTCAACAACAAAGCTATAATTGGTTGGGACTTGGCGTGTTGCTAATTAGCGGAATTATAGGTATTATCTTTTTGCCCATCTCATGGATGGTAAGTCTTCCATTAAGTATTATCCTTTATTGGGGTGGTTGCCAACTGAATCCTATTCATAAAAGAACTGAAATGCTCAAACAAGCCAATGAATAGTCCTGAAGATACTACGATTCAACTGAATACAAAAGCATCACCCCAGCTGCATCCTATTGGATGTGGTTGGGGTGTTTTTGTGGCAAGCCAACATAGGGTGGATGCAATTACATCGAGGTGCAATGTATTAAAGTTTAGAATTATGTGAATCTACGGACAATTGATATATAATTATTTGTAATTACTTAACAAGTGGAGGTCGAAATATTGGAGACTTTTATACTAGATTCTGCTGGAAAGAGCTATCGGGCTGACATAAAAAAAGCGGGGGAAATCAACTGTGAAGAAGCAAAGGAACTTGCCCGACTAATAGAAGACAAAGAAACACAATTAGTGAATACCGAGGGAACGAATAGTACGTATTTTATTGGGAATATGCAAAAGAATTGTACAATTGTCTCTAAAATTGATTCGGAACATGCGGAGGAATACATCGTTTCAAGTAAAAGGTACAAAAATTTAAAAGAAGATCTAGAGTCAATTATGAATTCAAGTGGAGAGCTAGTAACCATTGCGAATAATCAAGGGGTTATTGAACGAGTTAGCTCAAACTGTAAAAAAATCATGGGGATTGAAGTGAATGAATTTGTCGGTAAATCAATTTTTGAGCTGGAAAAATCGGGAGTCGTTACTCTGTCATCTACAAAAAAAGTGTTAGAAACATTGAGGGAAGTGACGGTAACCCAACAAACAAAAGGCAATAAGCGTTTATATGTACGAGGGTTCCCAATTTTTAATGAAAATGGTTCACTAGGGAAAATCCTGAATATATCAAAAGATGTAACTGAAGAATCGATATTACGGGAAAGGCTGAAAGAAGCTGAACGCGAAGTAGAACTTTTAATAGAAGAAGTCCATAAAGGACACAAGAACGACAATAGGATCATCGTCAAATCAAAAAAGGTAGAAGAAATATATTATTTATTGAATAAGGTAGCAAAAACGGATGTGACTGTTCTCTTTCTAGGGGAAACCGGAGTGGGTAAAGGCGTTTTCGCCCAATACTTACATGAGACTAGTAATAGAAGGGATTTCCCTTTTATTAATGTGAATTGCAGTGTACTACCAAAGCACTTGATCGAATCGGAGTTATTTGGCTATGTGAAAGGGTCTTTTACGGGGGCAAATCCTCAAGGGAAAAAAGGATTGATTGAAGCAGCTGAAAATGGGACGTTATTTTTAGATGAGATTGGTGAGCTTTCCTTAGAGACTCAAGCAAAGTTATTGCATGTTTTGCAGGAAAAAACATTTACTCCTATCGGAACAACGACGCCAGTGAAAGCGAATGTAAGATTTATTGCGGCTACGAATAAAGATTTAACTACAATGATAGAAAAGGGACAGTTTCGCAGTGATTTATATTACCGTCTTAATGTAGTACCCATTCAAATGCCTACACTTAGGGAAAGAAAAGAAGATATTCCTTTCTTTCTACAGCATTTTTTAGAAGTTTTCAATACAAAATATCAAAAATCCCGCTCCCTATCTCCTGAAGTTATAGATCAATTAACGTATTATAATTGGCCTGGTAATGTAAGAGAGTTGCAAAATATGATGGAAAGATTAATCATTACTTCGTCAAAAAACACAATAGAAATGACGGATTTACCTGCATCAATAGTAGACCAGCAGCATTATGTAAGTATAGAGGCTCTTGAAAATAATTCTTTAAAAGAGAGAATGGATCAGTTTGAAAAACAGATTTTAATCAAAACTTTAGCAAAATCAAAAAACTTAAGTGAAATGTCAACTAGTTTACAAGTGGATATTTCAACTATTAGCAGAAAGTTAAAGAAACACAACATTGCTTTGCGTTAATGCAAAAAAATGCAATATTGCAAAAGGTTGATTCTATGCTTACTAACAATTAAATTCAAAAATTTTGAGAACTTTATTGCATTAATGCAATTTAAAAATAATTGAATGAAGAGGTATGTATTGTTATGAAAGCGTTTTAAAAGTTGGCACCATTCTTGCAATATAAATAGCTAACACAGAAAAGGAGGAATAGTATGGAACTATTTGGCGTAGATGTCGGGGGGCACTACAACAGCCGATCGGAATGATCGAGTTATCAGAAATGATGAAGTTTAAGCTACGGGAAACAGTTATAAGCAATCATTGATTAAGTAGGAAAAAATTGTAATTCAGAATACTTGTATTCCCTCGATCACTTGTAAATTTAATTCAATAGTCATATTACGGTAGGTATTCTCAGGCGCCTAGCATTCTTAGAAAGATTCTTTATTTCAATAAATATAGTTATAAAATGCATGGTAGATAATTGAAATACGAATGATATGTACTGAAAAAATACTATTGAGGTGATTTCGATATGAATAAAGTTCATGAACATAAAAATGAAGAGTCCATCGTTTTTTCTATACTTAATTCAGATGGAGTGATCGTAAATAAAGCTGCTGAACCTAAACTTAATGACAGTGAACTAAGAACCTTAATGAAGAGAATGGTATTCACCCGTGTGTGGGATGAACGAGCCATTAAATTAAACCGTCAGGGAAGGCTTGGATTATGGGCACCTGTTTCTGGTCAGGAAGCCAGTATGGTCGGAAGTGAGGCCGCGCTACGTAAAGAGGATTTTATTCTTGGAAGCTACAGGGATATTCCTCAAATGGTTTGGCATGGGTATCCTTTGTATCAGTCATTCCTTTATTCTAAAGGTCATCAACATGGGGGCCAGATACCGGAAGATGTACATGTACTTATGCCACAAATTATTATTGGGGCACAAATTATTCAAACGACAGGGGTAGCGATGGGCTTTAAACTTCGCAAACAAAAAAATATTGCAATTGCTTATATTGGTGATGGTGGGACTTCGCAAGGAGATTTTTATGAAGGTATCAATTTTGCAGGCGTGTACAAGGTACCGGCTATTTTCTTCGTACAAAACAACCAGTATGCCATTTCTGTTCCGTTAGAAAAACAGACAGCGGCTGAATCCATTGCGGCTAAATCAGCTGCAGCAGGGATTCCTGGAATTCAAGTAGACGGCATGGATGTATTGGCTGTCTATCAAGTAGTTAAAGAAGCTGCAGAAAGAGCTCGGAATGGGGAAGGACCGACTCTAATCGAAGCATTAACCTATCGCTATGGACCCCATACAATGGCAGGCGATAATCCTTCCCTTTATCGAACGAAAGAGGAAGAAGATGAATGGAAGAAAAAAGATCCACTCATTCGATTTCGATCCTACCTGATGAATAAAGGAATTTGGACAGAAGCGGATGAAGAAAGCGCTAGAAAAGAAGCGGAACAAGCAATTTCTGATGGCCTTAAAAAGGCGAATGAAACGCCAAAAATGACGGTTCCAGACTTAATTGACAGTATGTTCGAATAAACACCAGCATATTTGGAAGAACAAAAAAATCCGTTTTCGGCGAAAGGGGGAAAATAGTATGTCTCAAATGACAATGATTGAAGCCATTACAAATGCAATGGACACCGAACTAGCAAAAGATACCAATGTGTTAGTTTTTGGGGAAGATGTTGGCCTTAACGGAGGCGTATTCCGTGCAACGAGCGGGCTTCAACAAAAATACGGTGAAGAGCGTGTGTTTGATACCCCCCTAGGTGAATCGGGAATTGGTGGCTTGGCAGTTGGTTTAGGCCTACAAGGGTTTCGTCCCATCGCTGAAATTCAATTTTTCGGTTTTGTTTTCGAAGTATTTGATTCGATTGCTTCACAAGCTGCACGAATGCGTTATCGCTCCGGGGGAAGATTCACGAGCCCGATTACTTTTCGTTCGCCTTTCGGAGGAGGAGTGAAGACGCCTGAAAATCATGCGGATAGCTTGGAAGGATTGATGATGCAAACGCCTGGATTGAAAGTAGTAATCCCTTCGAATCCGTACGACGCAAAAGGACTGTTGATTTCATCGATACGGGATAACGATCCGGTCATATTTCTGGAACATATGAAATTATATCGTTCTTTTCGAGGTGAAGTCCCTGAAGAAAGTTATACCATCCCACTTGGTCAAGCGAGTGTGGTTCGGAAGGGTAATGATGTGACAATCATCACATATGGTGCCATGGTTCACACCTCATTACAGGCAGCCGAAGAAATTGAAAAAATACGGGGGACTCAGGTTGAAGTGATCGATCTTCGAACAATCCAGCCACTAGATATCGACACGATTATGACTTCAATTGAAAAGACAAACCGAGCGATTGTTGTTCAGGAAGCACAAAAAACTTCGGGAATCGCGGCCGAAGTTATTGCACAAATCAACGAGAAGGGGATTGACCTCTTGGAAGCTCCCGTTTTACGTGTGGCTTCACCGGATACCATCTATCCATTTGCACAGATTGAAGACGAGTGGATTCCTAATCCCGCCCGAGTGATTGAAGCATTGAATACTGTTTTGGATTACTAATTCGACGGATTGAGAGAATCGGAGGTTGGTACATTGGGGACGTTAAAAATGAAACTACCCGAACTTGGCGAAGGGATTTTTGAGGGAGAAATTTTAGAATGGCGTATAAAACAGGGAGACTCCGTAGTGGAGGATGACATTATAGCAGAGGTTCAAAATGATAAAGCAGTAGTTGAACTCCCTTCACCATTCTCCGGGAAAGTGGTAGAAATCAAAGTAGCAGAAGGAGAAGTTTGTACTGTCGAAGATACCATCCTTGTACTGGAGGTTAAGGACGTAACGAACGCAACTTCAGAAAATGTGGTAGAAAATAAAGAACCAGAGCAGGATATGGCTTCAACTACAGTAACATCGGCTGCTGTACCTCCATCTTCAGAAGGTATTCAAGGTAAGCAAACGATAAAAGCTACCCCAAGTGTGCGTAAATTGGCTCGGGAAAAGGGGGTTTCTTTACATTTACTTACACCCACTGGAAAAGATCAGCGAATTACCCGTGAAGATGTATTGGCTTTCGATAAAAATGAACAGAATCGCATTGCTACTACCGACATTGACGATGCGCCTATTGGAAAAAATGAGATAAGTAAAAAGGAACAAAAAATTCCTTCATCGCTTCCTAGTCTGATGGAAGAAGCGTTGGAGGAAAGGAGTCCAATCCGTGGAATTCGTAAGGTTATAGCCAATGCAATGGTGAAATCAGCGTATACAATTCCACATGTAACCATTATGGATGAAGTAGAAGTAGGGGGATTAGTAGCTATTCGTACGAAAGCAAAGTCTTTTGCAGAGGAAAAAGGTGTGCAACTTACGTATCTTCCATTTATAGTGAAAGCTCTCATTGCAGGATTGACCCAGTTCCCGGTGTTGAATAGCTCAATAGATGAAGAAACAAATGAAATTGTTTACAAAAAGTATTACAACATCGGAATTGCAACAGACACGGATAACGGTCTTTTAGTTCCAGTCATCAAATCCGCAGAACGAAAAAATATATGGGCGATTGCTAGTGAAATAAAGGATTTGTCTATGCGCGGACGGGCAGGGAAATTGAATGCAGACGAATTAAAAGGAAGTACAATTACAATAACAAATATTGGCTCAACGGGAGGAATGATATTTACCCCGATTATCAATTATCCTGAAGTTGCCATACTTGGCATTGGGCGCATAACAGAAAAGCCAATCATAAAAAATAAAGAGATTGTTGCAGCCTCTATGATGAACCTTTCGTTAAGCTTTGATCATCGCATCATTGATGGGGCTACGGCACAAAAGTTTTTAAACTATATTAAACAATTATTGGAAGACCCTCGATTGTTAGTGTTGGAAGTTTAGTATAAGGTACCAGGTCCCGAAACAATTCAGAATTGTTTTGGACCTGGTACCTTTAATTATGTGTTCATTTTATTAAAAAGGTACCTGTGTGTGTGAAACAATCATGAATGTTTAAACACACGCGAATGTTTGACACACAGGTACCCAATATTATATTTTAAGATAGTAAGTTAAATAAGAGATATCGTATAGATTTAGAATGAAATTGGCGGGTATACTAAATAAAAAAGTATTATGGAAACATTCATTCGAAAAAAGTACAAGAGGCTTTTTTCTTCTAGCGAGTAGTAAGGAGTTTCGCACGATAAATCCGTCATTATACCACTTCAGGGGGACGAATAAAATGGAATTAGAAAAAAAGCAACTTGAAAAACGAATTTTAGTATCGCAACGGAAACAGCCGGCGGATTTCATTTTACGTAATGCACAGGTTGCTGATGTTTTTTCCCTTCGGTGGATCCAGGCAGACATCGTAGTGACTGATGGAATTATTGTCGCAATAGATGAACACGGTTTATTCGAAGCAATTAATGAAGAAGATGCAGCAGGACGATATGTGATTCCGGGGTTAATTGATGGACATATACACATTGAATCTTCCGTTGTTACTCCGTCTGAATTCAGTAGAATCCTACTTCCTCATGGTGTAACAACTGTCATTACGGATCCACATGAAATTGCAAACGTAGCAGGTGGTAAAGGAATCCAATTCATGATTGAGGATGCTGCGGGTTGTGAAATGGATATATTCTTCATGCTTCCCTCGAGCGTCCCTGCAACCACATTTGAACATGCGGGCGCTGTTTTGCGTGCGAAGGACTTAGAGCCTTTTTTGTTACATTCTTCGGTCTTAGGCTTAGCCGAAGTGATGGATTTCCCTTCCGTTCTAGGTGCACAATCAGATATGTTAGACAAACTTCTAATGGCGCAGGGGGCTAATGTAAAGATTGACGGTCATGGTGCTGGCCTAAATTCGGAGCAAATCCGTGGGTACCGTGTAGCGGGGATTCAAACAGATCATGAATGTGTCACGGCTGAAGAAGCGCTGGATCGTGTCACACAAGGCATGTATGTATTGATACGCGAAGGTTCCGTTGCTAAAAATTTACGTGACGTGCTGCCTGCGGTTACACCTTATAACGCTCGGCGCTTTTTGTTTTGCACGGACGACAAGCATTTAGACGAATTGCTGGTGGATGGAAGTATTGATCATGCTATTCGTCTCGCCATTCAAGAAGGGATGGAACCACTTCAGGCTATTCAATTAGCTACGCTCAATGCAGCGGAATGCTACGGGTTGTCTTCTAAAGGGGCACTAGCCGCAGGATTCGAGGCAGATTTAGTAGTACTAGACGATTTAGAGAGTTTTCAACCAGTGGCGGTGTGGAAGAACGGTGTGAAAGTTGCGAAGGATCAACGTATGTTATCGAAAAAAACAATGAATCCGTCGCCTTCATCCAGTATTACACAAACAGTTAGCCTTCCTTCATTAACCGCAGATGATTTTGCAATCCCTTTTACAAATACGGGATTGGCACATGTAATGGAAATTATACCGAATCAATTAATGACAAATAAAAGAGTTATACAAGTCCCTGTTGAAAATGGAGTATTTATTCCAACTGTCAAAGAGGATTTGTTGAAACTGGCTGTAATAGAAAGGCATCATAGTTTAGGCACGATTGGATTAGGTATTGTACACGGTTTTGGATTGCAAAGTGGAGCGGTTGCGACAACTGTAGCCCATGATTCGCATAATGTAATTGCACTTGGAACAAATGATCGGGATATGATTGTCGCATGCGAAGAGTTACAACGAATCCAAGGAGGATATGTAGTCGTACAAGACGGAAAAGTACTCGCGTCACTTGCATTACCAATTGGCGGGCTTATGACCGATCGTAGTGCGATAGAAACCATTGAAGATTTAGAACGGTTGCATACTTCACTGCATACTCTGAATCCAGCTCTTGACTTTCATTTGTTTGTCACGTTATCTTTTTTGAGTTTACCCGTCATTCCTGAACTGAAGTTGACGGACACCGGTTTGTTTGACGTCAATCTGTTCCGACACATTCCGATTCAGGCGGGCTCTATGGATTGAAATGCGTGAATAAAGGTGCCTGTGCATTGAACTTTCATGAATGTTTAACTAAACACGAAAGTTTACCGCACAGATACCCTATAACGTGGAGGAGGCAACGACTAGATGTCCTATGTGTTATTACTTATCGGATTTGTTTTATTAATAAAAGGAGCTGACTTTTTCGTAGACGGTTCTTCTAGTATCGCCAGGTTGCTTCAAGTTCCGCCGATCTTGATCGGACTGACAATTGTCGCTCTTGGCACCAGCTCACCGGAAGCAACAGTCAGTATTATTGCAGCGATGGCCGGAAATGCAGATGTTGCAGTAGGGAATGTAGTAGGCAGTAATATTTTTAACATTACCATCGTTGTTGGACTCGCCGCGTTTCTATTCCCACTGAAAGTTCAGAGTGAAACGATTCGCAAAGAAATCCCTTTCACTTTGCTGGCAAGTATCGTCATGTTGGTGTTAATGAGTGATATGGCACTGCAAGGCTTGAGTAGTAATATGATCACGCGCAGTGATGGAATAGTTTTCTTACTTTTCCTTTCGATCTTTATGTATTATATAATCGAACTAGGTCTCAAAAGTCGTCAAAATGCCGTGCTAACCCAAGTGACGGAGAATGGTAAATGGGGAAAAAACATTATCATTACGGTAGTCGGACTGGCGGCGATTATATTCGGGGGAGATTTGGTTGTAGATAACGCGACAGAAATTGCGTATTCCCTCGGCATGAGTGAAACATTAGTCGGTCTAACGATTATCGCGATTGGTACCTCGCTACCAGAATTAGTTACATCGATTTCAGCAGCATTGAAAAAAGAAAGTGAAATCGCGTTGGGGAATATTGTCGGAAGCAATATTTTCAATATCTTGTTTGTTCTCGGGGCGTCTTCCACCATTACGCCTATTGCGGTGAATGATAAAGTATTTATCGACGTCATTATCATGATTGTATTGACGTTAGTATTATTGATATTCGCGAGGACAGGCTTAACTATTGGAAAGCGTGAAGGCTTAATGCTCGCTTTAGCCTACATCATCTATCTAGTGTACGTCATTTTACGTAATTGACCACTCTCATATATGTATCCTTATATTTTTAAGGCTGGTACTTTTGATCAATGAAAATAATTGCGTACAGTACAATAAATTATCTTTAGAAATTGATCAAATCTGAGAGTCGCAAAATTGAATAAAGGTACTTGTGCATGGAGCTTTCATGAATGTTTAAACAAACATGAAAGTTTTGCACACAGGTACCCTACACTATAATTTTGTACTATTTGAGACGTTCTGACCATTAATCGGTCAAAGCGTCTTTTTTTATGCTTGATCAACAACAAGTCCAGTAAGATGTTTATCTACTATGTATTCTTCAAATCCGGTCCACATGTATAGTGATTTTTTATATGAATAAATCAATTGGGAATAGCTACGTAGTATAGGATGGCTTGTAATTATTGAATGGAAAAGACTGTGGAAAGTACCAGGTCCTGAAACAATTCAGAATTGTCTTGGGACCTAGTACCTCTATCTATTTTGAATTCTAGCAATGCAAGGTATCAATAGATAGTCATTTTCTTTTCGTACCAGCTCCCCTTAAGTTTGTGTTGCTTTTTTCAACTTTCTTTTCAAACTCAATAACCACAAAGTATTTAGTTTCCCTTACCTTCTCAACACTTATCACTTTTCCGTTACGCCCTTTTATCCTTACACTTTCATCCACGGCCGGTATTTTCCGTGATGCTATATTCAGTAGTTCAATGTTGTTTTCAAAATAATGAATGGCATACATTCTTTACTCCCCTTTTTTAAAATGAGTGTTGGTATCCATTCATTTTATGAAGATGATTGTGATATAGAACGTGGGCAAGTAATTTTGTGTATCTATTTGTTTGTCACGTAGGTATTCTTTTCTTAGACAATCACAAACTTCTACATTTATAAGGCTTAACGTGAATGTATTTAACAGGTACTTAAAATAATGTTTAGCTACACACTAACATCCCATGTGTTGCCACATATACTTTAGACATGTTGAGTGTATGGCTTGGTTGGAATTAGTATTTAATAAGCGGCCAATATGTGAGTTCGCATTTTGGTAATTTTGTTATATGTAACATAGGAAAAAATTACTACAAAACTCTTATAGTAATTAATTGCGAATTTCCAACCGTAAGTTCGGACTTTAAAAAAGAACCAGGTCCCGAAATAATTCAGAATTGTCTTGGGAACTGGTGCCTTTACTTATTTATTTCTTAGGAAATAACGTCTTGAAACCTAGTTTTTAAAAAAGGTTCCAGGTCTGGTACCTTTACTTAGGTGGGCTTATGACCGATCGTAGTGCGATGAAGACCATTGAGGATTTGGAACAATTGCATACTCTGTATCCCACTCTTGACTGTCATTTGTTTGTCACGTTATCCTTTTTGAGTTTACCCGTCATTCCTGAACTGAAGAGGACGGACACCGGTTTGTTTGACGTCAATCTGTTCCGACAAATTCCGATTCAGGCGGACTCTATGAAATGAAAAGGGTGCTCGGTGTGGTGAAGATCGGTACCTTTAATATTGTGTTATTTGGGATGTTCTGACCATTAATTGGTCATAGCGTCTCTTTTTATGCGTGATCAACAACAAGTCCAGTAAGATATTTTTCTGCTATGTATTCTTCAAATCCGGTCCATATGTATATTGAATTTTTTATGAATAAATCAATAGGGAATAGATTGGAAGTTTAGGGTGGCTTGAAATTAGTGAATGAAAAAGCTTATATGGAGCTTGTAATCGACTTACTATCAGTAGAAAATCTATAATTTTCCCACCGACGCCCGCGCGCCAAAAACCGCGGAATTGTCTAAGTACGAGTCGCGGCAGCGGAAATTTTAGACGGAAAATACGTCTTTTTCACTAGTAGTCAAAAGTTTTAACATAGGAAGGGTTTATTGATTTACCTGTTAGTTTGTATGAATGGATTGGAATGGCTTTGGATTTATTTTTATGGATTTTGAATGAATATAATTCTTATTATACGTACATTTGAGCATCCATTTAGTAGGGATCTGGTTCCTCTATTCAATTCAACAAACCATCGCATTCATTCCGATTCTAGCGGGTGCAGTCGCAGGACTGTTAATCTGGCCAGCAATATTGGGAGGAATCTATCACGCTGCAATCCTTCCAATCGTTTTGTTGGAGATGGAACAAACAGGTGTAAGTTTTCTCGGGGCGGTGGATATGGTCGGTTTGGTCATGGTCGCGGCGGGTATTAACTTGGCGAACATTTTATTTCCAAGAGACAAAGGAGAAGCAACCATCGCAGCACCTGGTTTTATGATTAATATGGGCTTCGGGACTTTCGTGGAATCTGCCTATCCGTTCATGTTTTCCAATAAATTTGTATTTGCTGGTGCTATCGTGTCAGGTGGTATCGGTGGAATGATTGTCGGTCTGTTTGATGTAAGAGGAACTGCGTACTTACCGTCATTCGTAGCACCTTTTGCATCTAGTAATGTAATAGGGTTAATTATTGCGATGCTTAGTTCGATGTTATGTGCTTTTATTATTACTACTATAGCTAACAGGGCTGTTAGAGTGACTAAATTATAAGAAGAATGAAAAGGCCTGAAATTGGAATGTAACCGTGAGCGTCCACTAGTGAACACGTTGTTCCTTAGATAAGAAAATGCCTTCCCGACATTTTGTCAGAAAGGTATTTTTCTATTTTTTTAATTGAAAATGATAGTCATTATCAATCGTTTGTTGTATAATGATTTTAGCCTTTTCCTTATTCATTTTTTGTATCAACTCGTTAACACACTTCCACAAAGAATAAGTTTTTACTGCACAAAGAAAGGAAGGTAAAAAATATATACATATTTGGTAATGAACGAAGAGCATCTAAAAGGCATGTCAAACAAATGAAGTTATTCAATTGAATCTCACTAAAAGGAATATACGATATGAACATTTTGGTTAGAAGCGTTAATAATTTCAAGGTATTACTTACTTTATAAAAAGAGGAGTTATTTGTAATGAAAAAGTGGTCATTATTTGTATTTATATTTGCCTGTATGCTAGTTATCTCCGCATGCGGATCGAAAGAAACTGATAAACAAGTGGACAAATCGTCTAGTACTAATAAAGAAGCTGTGGAATCGACAGAAATAAAAATTAAGCATGAACTTGATAATAAAGAAGTTGTCTTGAAAAGAAAACCAGAAAAAATTGTTGTACTGGATTTTGGCGTTTTAGATACGTTGGATTCATTAGGCATTGAAGTTGCAGGTGTTCCACAAAACGCGGTACCTGAGTATTTAAAAAAGTATGCCGGATCTGAGTATGCAAATGTAGGAAGTTTAGTGGAACCGGACTTTGAAGCAATTCATGGAATGAAACCGGATCTTATTATTATCGGGGATCGTCAAGCTGAAATGTATGACGAATTTAAAGGTATTGCTCCAACAATTTACATGAGTATAGACTTCACAAACTATATGGATTCATTTACAAACAATATGGAAACAATCGCAAAAATATTTAATAAAGAAGAGCAAATTGAAAAAGAGCTAAAGGAAATAAATGAAAAAGTCGATTCAATTAAAGAAAAAACAAAAAATCTAGATGCGAAAACATTGATTGTCATGGTGAATGAAGGAAAAATAAGCGCTTATGGACCTGATTCGCGTTACGGTGGATTCATCCATGATGTAGCAGGCTATAAAGCGGTGGATAAGGATATTGAACAAGCAAGATTTGGCCAATCGATTAATTTTGAATATATTACAGAGAAAAACCCAGACATTATCTTTGTTGTCGATCGTAGTGCAGTACTAAATCCTAATCATGTTAGTGCAAAACAAGTGCTTGAAAATGAGCTGTTTAAAAGAACAAATGCCTATAAAAATGACAAAGTGATTTATCTAGATACGGAAGCGTGGTTCTATGGCGGTGGATTGCAATCATCGAAAAAAATGATTGAAGATACAGATGCATATTGGAATTAAATAATTAAAAAGGTACCAGGTCCCGAAACAATTCAGAATTGTCTTGGGATCTGGTACCTTTAATTATAGATAGAAGGGGTGCTTCATGATTTGTAAACTATAGTGGTGAACATACCACCAACTCCATCAGTAAGGTTGTTAGAAATATGATGCGAAATATTAAAAAGTACCTGTGTGAAAAACAATCATGAATGTTTTGTAACTGCTAAACTAAACTGGACAGTTTCTGCTCGATAAAAATGAACACTTTTCGCTCACACATCCTCCTATCAGTTAAACTTAGAGTGTATTTGATAACTGATGAAACGGAGGATAAGAAAGGTGCTGAAGT
>NZ_PDYM01000023.1 GCF_002743055.1 Sporosarcina sp. P13
AACTTCAGCACCTTTCTTATCCTCCGTTTCATCAGTTATCAAATACACTCTAAGTTTAACTGATAGGAGGATGTGTGAGCGAAAAGTGTTCATTTTTATCGAGCAGAAACTGTCCAGTTTAGTTTAGCAGTTACATTTGACCAAGCGTCGTCAAAATTGCAATACACAAATTTACGATAAAAGAACGGATACACATACTATTTTCTTGTGTACTGTAATTACTTATTAGCGCATTGATTACTTAGATCAAATCAGATTGAATATCAAATGTTGTGGCCTGTAGAAATCGCTTCAGCTGCGTGCAAAACATTTTATAAGCTGTTCGATATATGTGCGAGTGTATTCATAATCGTCAAAAGTAAGCATGAAACTCCTCATCAGTTGTCAATATAATGTTTATTCCTTCACTTTCCAGCGGTTATTTAGAAAGTGCAAACTTTTTGTCAGAAAACTGCTCTCTAAATTGCCACTTTCTAATGAAATGATGTAGGATAGAGGAAGCAAACTCTTATGGAGCGGGAAGAAGGAGAAGTTAGATGAAAATAGTAAATGGTAAAGCAGAAGAACTGGTAGATCCTACTGGTATTATAGAGGGGCAACGTTATGAGTTCTTATTGACTGTAACCTTTGATGAGGATGATGAGTTGTTCAATGAAAAAGGAACAGGTTTACGTTTACTGTATTCAGTAAAGGATGGTCAGCGCAAAATGTTAACCTATCAGTTTTATGAACTGGCTACGGAAAGTCCATTTGATTTGGAATGGGATGAAGAGGAACAAACAACAGCAGAACAATATTGTATTGAATATTTTCAGGGAATCTGAATATAAAATAGATGTATTTCTCTTTAAAATAGTAGATAATATACGTAAGCAACATAAGTGGTACACAATGAATAGCTTATCAAAACAGAATCGATTATGGGAGTGTTTTACATGAATCAAGAAATAGTGGATATTACGATTATCGGTGGAGGGCCTACTGGATTATTTTCGACATTCTATGCAGGTATGCGTGAAATGTCTGTTAAAATTATCGACAGCTTACCACAACTAGGTGGCCAATTAATCGAGCTATATCCTGATAAATACATTTATGATGTAGGTGGATTCCCTAAAATATTAGCGAAGGATCTTATATCCAATCTTGTGACCCAAGCACATTATGCGAAGCCGGAGATTTGTCTAGGCGAAGCAGCATTGTCTGTAGAAAAGAAAGATGATCATTTTGTCTTAACAACAGATAAAGGACAGCACTTGACACGCACCATTTTATTAACTGCCGGAATTGGTGCATTCCAACCACGTAAAATTGGTTTAAAAGAAGAGTCTGTATTTGAAGGTAAAACGTTGCATTATGGTATTAAGGATCTTTCTATGTTTAAAGACCAAGAGATCCTGGTTTGTGGTGGTGGAGACTCCGCACTAGACTGGGCTTTGATGCTTGAAAATATTGCGAAGAGAGTAACGCTAGTTCACCGCAGAGAACGATTTACTGCACACGAAACAAGTGTCAATCAGCTTCATAATTCTACAGTCAATGTATTAACATCACATGCGATAAGCGAAATCCACGGTGATGGTGAGACCATTGAAAAAGTGGTTTTGAAAGAAAAAGACGGCAATGAAAAACAGCTAGAAGTAGATCATGTAGTTGTGAACTATGGTAATATTTCTTCCCTTGGACCATTGAAGCAGTGGGGGCTTGATATGGATCGAAACTCGATTATAGTCAATTCCCGAATGGAAACAACTATCGAAGGAATTTATGCAGCCGGTGACGTAACAACATACGATGGCAAAGTAAAATTGATAGCTGTTGGTATGGGTGAAGCGCCAATCGCGATTAGCCATGCAAAAGCATTTCTTGATCCAAAGGCAAAAGTTCAACCGCTTCACAGTACAAGTGTTTTTGGCTAACGATATAAAATAGAAGAAACTATTTGACAATTCGATAGCTATTTGTTATTTTTAACGTAAGAGTACGGTGAAATTAAATAGTTTCAGCCAGTTTGTTGATGTGAAGTACTTCCATACTTTACATAGTCAGCAAATAGCGGCATTAATCTTTGGGTTTATTCCTCTGATTAATGTCGCTTTTTTTTATAAACTAAGGGGGATATTAGATGATGAAAAGAGTTGCGATAATAGATGCTGTTAGAACACCGATTGGTAGATATGCGGGAGGTTTAAGTACAGTTCGTCCGGATGATTTAGGTGCTATTGTTATTCGTGGATTGCTTGATAGAAATCCGCAGCTAGATCCGATGCAGATTGATGATATTATTTTCGGTAATGCGAATGGAGCGGGAGAAGAAAATCGTAACGTGGCACGAATGTCTGCTTTACTTGCAGGGTTGCCAATTGAAGTAGGTGGAGCGACTGTTAATCGACTATGCGGATCTGGCTTGGACGCGATCAATATCGCAGCTCGATCTATTCTGTCTGGAGAACTTAGTGTAGTCATTGCTGGCGGGACGGAGAGCATGTCACGGGCACCTTTAGTTATGGCGAAACCAGATAAAGCTTTACCCCGTGGAAATATGCAATTACAAGATACAACAATTGGTTGGCGTTTTATTAATCCGCAGCTTGAAGAAAAGTATGGTGTAGATTCGATGCCTGAAACTGCAGAGAATGTTGCACAGGAATTTGGTATTTCTAGACAACGTCAAGATGAATTTGCACTTTCTTCTCAAATGAAAACGAAACAGGCGATGGAAGCAGATGTATTTAAAGAGGAGATATTGCCTGTTTCATATCAAACAAGAAAAGGGGATGTAGTGATTACAGCAGATGAACATCCTCGTCATGATTCCTCGGCAGCCGCTTTAGAAAAACTGAAGCCACTTTTTGCTGATGGTTCCATAACAGCAGGAAATGCTTCAGGAGTGAATGATGGAGCCTCTGCCTTACTATTGATGGATGAAGAATTAGCAAAATCGATGAATTTAGAGATTCTCGGTTTTTATAAAATGTCAGCAACAGCAGGCGTTGAGCCACGTGTGATGGGAATTGGTCCAATCGCGTCCACGAGAAAGTTGTTGGAAAAAGCTCATGTGGAAATGGAGCAAATCGATTTAATAGAATTGAATGAAGCATTTGCTGCACAAGCTTTAGCATGTATTGATGGATTAGAACTGCCAATGGACAAAGTGAATGTGAACGGAGGCGCTATTGCGCTTGGACATCCGTTAGGTGCAAGCGGTGCCAGAATTTTAACGACATTACTACATGAAATGAAACGTAGGGATGCAAAGTTAGGACTTGCCACGATGTGTATCGGCGTAGGACAGGGAATTTCTACATTGGTGGAAAGAGATTGAGTACACAGTAACTAGTGAATATAAAAAAGCAACAAACCTCCTGAATAAAAGGAGGTTTGCTGCTTTTTTTAGTTAGGAAACAGTTTCGCTTGAACGTGACGCTTCAATGTTTGCTATACGTTGATCGAATTCGTCAACAGTTAAGTTATGCTCTACAAAATAACGATTGCGTGGATGTGTACGGCAGTCATCTGAACAGCTACGCATGTAGAAGTGTTCGTTCTCTTCAGAGCAGAGGATCTTCGCGTTACATTCAGGGTTTGCACAGTTAACATAGCGTTCACATGGTGTTCCGTCAAAATGATCACGGCCAACGATTACATGTTCCACTTGATTGATTGGAACAGCAATGCGCTCATCGAATACATAACATTGACCATCCCAAAGTTGACCTTTTGCTACAGGATCTTTACCGTAAGAAACGATTCCACCATGTAAATGGGCAACATCTTCAAAACCTTCACGCTTTAACCAACCAGTAAACTTTTCACAACGGATTCCACCAGTACAGTAAGCTAAAATCTTTTTTCCTTCAAGCTGTTCTTTGTTTTCTAGAACCCATTCAGGAAGATCACGGAAGTTTTCGATGTCTGGACGAATAGCACCGCGGAAATGACCTAAATCATACTCATAGTCATTACGAGCATCTAGTACAACTGTATTTTCATCTTGCATTTGCTGTAAGAATTGTTCAGGCTCTAGATATTCACCTGTTAGTTCTAAAGGATTAACATCATCAGGTAAGCTTAAGTTTACAATTTCCGGACGGTGGCGTACGTGCATTTTTTTGAATGCATGGCCATCAGTTTCATCAATTTTAAACCAAACATCAGCAAAACGTGGATCAGCTTTCATATGATCCATATATGCATTGGTTTGTTCAACCGTACCTGAACAGGTACCGTTGATACCTTCTTCTCCAACAAGAATTCGTCCTTTTAAACCAGTTTCTTTACAAAATGCTAGATGAGAAGCCGCAAACTCTTCAGGATCCTCAATTGTCAGATATTTGTAAAATAATAATACTCGATAGTCTTTCTTTTCCATTGTAATTACCGCCTTCTGTTTTCTCTTTGCAATAGACAACAGCCGAGATCGGTGTGTATAAAAGGGAAGTAGTATCCCTTCGTCCGGATTTGCAAGATTCGGACTTACGCATTATAACATAAAATATATTGTAGTAAAAGTATATCAACACTAAATTAGGTGGAAAAACAGTGTAACACAAGGAAATGATTGTTTCATTCCAATTTTGTAGTATACTATTAGCCAGATGTATATTCGTAGTTTAGGCTATGGATAGGTAATGTACATATAAAAGAAGAAGTTGTTATATGGAAAAAGGGGTCTTAAGATGAAGAAAGACAACAAGAGAAAAAGGCGTGCACGTTTAATAGATATCGGTTTTTTGAGTGTAATCGGCATTCTGTCTGTGATTGCAGTATTATTAGTCATGGATACATTCAGTAGTTCAACGAGCGCGTCACCAAATAAAATTACACACAAAAAACCTGATGTGCCAAAAGCAGAAGTGGTAGTTCGTTCAACGGACTCTAACTTCCCGGGCATAAAAATTGTGACTGAAACAACGGATGATACAACGAAGCCATTTACGATACAATACCCTCAAAGTGAATTTGAAGAATTTAATAGGGAAATTACAGACTATATCGAGAAAGTGAAAACGGACTATCAAGCAGTGGAAACAGGGTCTGCGAACGCAACACATAATCAATTGAGTATTTTCTTTGATACCTTGCATCATTCGTCTGGGAATTATTCATTGGTCCTACACACGACGACATCAACAAGTAATAAGGATAGTATAACGGAAATACGGACATTCCATATCGATCCTATTACAGGAATTGAATTAACTATGGCGGATGTAGTCGATCGTAATGCTGAAAAATTAAAACGAGTAGCTAAAGTAGTGAGAGATCATATTTACCAGGATCCAGCGTTGCAAGAGACATTAATTGCTGACAGTGTGTGGCAACCGACTGAACCTACTTGGATGAATTACCGAAATTTCGCATTGACTGATGACACATTAATTCTATATTATGGTACCGGGGTAATAACGAAACGACAAGCGGGTCCAATACAAGTAGAAGTGCCGTTAGAAAAAGTAAATTCTTTACTGTCTAAGAAATTTCAAGTGCAGACGGCCGTAGCAGGTCCTGAGAAAAAAGTTGCTTTAACATTTGATGATGGGCCTGATCCGCACTTTACGAAGAAAGTACTCGAAACGTTACAAAAATATAATGTGAAAGCAACATTCTTTATGCTTGGAAACCGAGTGGAGGAGTACCCAAACATCGCGAAGATGGTAGCGGAGGCAGGTCATGAAATAGGAAATCATTCATGGAATCATCCTCCGTTAACGGGGTTAACGGATGAAGAACTTCATGATGAAGTACGAGCTACGGAAGATATTATTTTACAAGCAACTGGTCAGCGTGCTACGGTGTTCAGACCGCCATACGGAGCGGTAAATCAACAGGTTCGAGAGAGTTCAAAATTGCCGGTCGTTTTATGGAATGTTGATACATTAGATTGGCAACATTTGGATCCGGAAAAGTTATTGGAGAACATCGAAGCTGATGTGAAAAGCGATAGTATTGTATTGATGCATGATATTCATAAGTCTACAGCAGAAGGGCTTGACGCAGTACTTGAATTTTTACAATCACAAGGCTATTCATTTGTCACTGTTTCTGAAATGGAGAATTATTGATTTGAAAGTTGTTCCATTGTTTTCATTAAACAATGGAACAACTTTTGTTTTGCAACAGTCCTATATAGGGGAAACTATTCATAGGATAAAAAATAGGATTCTATACAGACACAGATAGTTGCAATATGCAATCTGCAGTAAGTACCGTGGTATACTGTAAGGAATGAAATCATTGGAGGAACAGAAGGTATGGAGTGGAGAAATTTATATCGTGGATTTTTAATGGGAATCAGTGACCTAGTTCCGGGTGTTAGTGGCGGAACAATTGCTTTTATATTAGGTATTTATGATCGATTACTCATTTCAATTAGTGGATTTTTCAGCAAGGATTGGAAAAAACATATTGGATTCTTGTTGCCACTCGGTATTGGAATGGGTGCAACTATTATTATATTTAGTAAAGTAATTTCTTATTTACTAAAGCATTATCATGAGCCGACGCAATACTTATTTTTAGGGTTGATCATAGGTGTCATTCCTTTCGTTTCTAAGCAGGCGGGATTAAAAAAGAATTTTAAGTTCCATCATTTAGTGTTGATGTTAGTCGTAGCAGTAGCGCTCGCCTCAACTATCTGGCTGAAGCCGGTAGATCCTCTTGTTATTACGCATCTTACTGTAAAAACAGCGATTATTTTGTTTTTCTCAGGATGGGCAGGCAGTATGGCAATGCTTTTGCCTGGAGTAAGTGGATCGTTTGTGTTGCTGTTACTTGGTGTCTACACGACGGTTATTACAGCCATTTCAGATTTCAACATACCAATTATTTTAGCTACAGGTGCAGGAATAGCGGTTGGTTTCATTGTGAGTAGTAAGTTGATTCGTTTGTTATTGGCGCATTATCGAACTGGTATGTTTGCGGTGATTATAGGATTGATTATCGGTTCGGTATTTGTGATTTTTCCAGGAATTCCAGAGAGTGGAACACCGTACGTCATGAGCATCATAGCGATTATTACAGGATTAATCATCGCTAATATTTTAAATGGTATGGGTGAAAATTAAATGAACTATCAAAAAGCCCGGTGATTTCAAATCTCCGGGCTTTTTGTGGTTCTAATTAGTCTTCTACAATTGTAGTAGTATTTTCGATGTCTACGTCTGCCATTGGAATATCAAGAGCTTTTGCTACACCTTCGCCATATTTCGTATCTGCTAAGTAACAGTGGCGGATATGTTTGATCTTGATTTCTTTTGGAGCGTCGCCCATATTGCGAGCTGTATTGTCGAATAGGCGTTGCTGTTCTTCGCTAGTTAAAATATTAAATAATTTACCTGGCTGTGTGAAGTAATCATCATCATCTTCACGGAAATTCCAGTTATCTGCATCGCCTTGAATTTTAAGTGGTGGCTCTTTGAAATCTGGTTGTTCTTTCCACTCGCCATAGCTGTTTGGTTCATAGTGAATTGTAGAACCCATATTGCCGTCCACACGCATTTGACCATCACGATGGAAGCTATGAAATGGACATTTCGGTGCGTTGACCGGAATTTGGTGGTGATTGACACCTAAACGATAACGTTGTGCATCGCCGTAAGAGAATAAGCGAGCTTGTAGCATTTTGTCTGGAGAGAAACCGATACCAGGCACGATTGCTGCAGGTGTGAACGCTGCTTGTTCTACTTCTGCAAAATAGTTTTCAGCATTGCGATTTAATTCGAATTCCCCTACTTCAATTAAAGGAAAGTCCTTTTTGTACCAAACTTTAGTTACGTCAAATGGGTGGTATGGTAAGTTATTGGCTTGTTCTTCTGTCATCACTTGAATGAACATCTTCCATTTTGGGAAGTTACCTTCGTCTATGTTTGTTAGTAAGTCGCGCTGTGAACTTTCACGATCATCTGCAATAATTGATGCAGATTCTTCATCCGTCAAATTTTTAATGCCTTGTTGGGAACGGAAGTGGAATTTAACCCAATGACGCTCGTTGTTTGCATTAATCATGCTGAACGTGTGGCTTCCGAATCCGTGCATTTCGCGGAATGATTTTGGAATTCCACGATCACTCATCAGGATTGTAATCTGATGGAGTGCTTCAGGAAGAGATGTCCAGAAGTCCCAGTTGTTTGTTGCGCTTCTCATATTCGTCCGTGGATCGCGTTTAACAGCATGATTCAAGTCAGGGAACTGTAGTGGATCACGGAAGAAAAATACAGGTGTATTATTACCGACTAAATCCCAGTTACCTTCTTCTGTATAGAATTTCAGTGCGAATCCGCGGATATCTCGTTCAGCATCTGCAGCGCCACGTTCGCCTGCAACTGTTGAGAAACGTGCAAACATCTCGGTCTTCTTACCAATCTCTGAAAATAACTTAGCTTTCGTATATTGCGTAATATCATGTGTCACAGTAAACGTACCATACGCTCCTGATCCTTTAGCGTGCATACGACGCTCAGGAATAACTTCGCGATCAAAATGCGCTAACTTTTCCAATAGCCAAACGTCTTGAAGTAATAGAGGACCTCGTGACCCTGCTGACATAGAGTTTTGATTATCAACTACAGGTGCACCAGCGGCTGTCGTTAATTTTCTTTTTTGAGACTTGTTTTCATTAATCGTCATAATATACTCCTCCTAGATTTTCATTATTACTTTGTAAATCCATTATAGCAAAGGGTTATATAAATTAAAAGAGTTATTTATAATAATTATCAACTAATAATTATTATTAAAAAATAGGTATTATTGTAATATTAAATTCATCATAATTTGTAGGCCGCGAATTGTCTATAAAAACGTATTACCTACGAAAAATGTTAGGATGATGTATAATAATGATAGATATTGCTTAATATAGAAAGGACTTAGTCTAATGAAATTGATTACTAAATTAAATATGAGTCTTATAGTAGTTTGTAGTTTGCTATTGATCATGGGGGCTTGTAGTAAGAAAGATGAAACGCCAGAGCCTGTGAAAAAGCCAGACGTCATCCCGCCCGAAGAAGTTGTCATAATACCTGCTTTAACTGATGAAGCGTTTTTTGAAAAGGTGCATACCAAATTGCAAAACGAAGGTTTTACGGTAAGTGAACCGTTACAAGCAAACGTAGAGATGTTTCGTGCTGATACTGGTATCACACTAGTAGTGAACGGTGAATCATTGTTACCACTTCATATTTATAAAATTGCATCTGCTGATGAACGTCTGGGATTAGTAGATGAAACGGGAAATATAGAAGTATCACTAGGTAGTAAACGTGAACCATTGGCTGTCAAACGAATGGGGAACTTCATTATATATCTTCATAAAGCTCATCCGGATTTTGAACAGATTATGAAAACGGTACTATAATAATTTCATTTGATGGGGATGGTGAAGATGAAGATGAAGATGGATACTATTCTCTTCTTGGAAGATGGCGAGATTGTCATGCATGGAACACATGAAGAACTGCTTGCTAAAAATGAAAGGTATCGGAAGTTATATGAGTTAGATGAAGTATTTTGATAAATACTAGAAAAAGGCTACGGATTCATCCCGTAGCCTTTTTTTCATGTGATAGGATCAAACCATAGAGGCGCTACATCGTCTGGATCGCCATTATAGTTTATTGTTATTTCATCGCCTGGAGCTATTGTCTGGATTGCATAGAAGTCAATTGTTCGATTTTTACTATTTACTTCAAATCGGACATTCGGTTGATAGGAATGATTAATTAGTGAACCATATCCAAGAGCGATTGCGGCTTTACTATAGTCTTCTCCCCAAATAAAGAAGTAATTACTCAAAATGGTCTTTTTTATATACTTACACTCTTTTTTCTCTATGATGATGACGGGTGACGCTTCAATTAGATCGTTGGATTGAATTTCTTTTTCGGCAAATACTCCCCTATCATATTTTCCGGTATCTCGTACGCTTATTAACAATGAACCATCCTTTCGACACGTTCATTATGGGGCTAGCAAATACTTTTTTAGATATTCGCTTCGATCTTGTATGAATTGAAAGATTAACTCGGGTTCTTGATCAAATTGGTGAACCTTATTATTTATATAAGGATCAAGCAGGACGGATGGTCTAATTTTTTCTACGATAGCATTCACTTTTTCTTCTATATGTTGCACAGTAAATAGAGTGTCTAATGTTTCTTCCAAAAGCAACCGGTATTGATTGCGAAAAGCGGGTATTCGCATCATTAAATAGCATAAATGATTTGAAATTTTACCTTCAGGTGGGACGTATTGGTGATGCATAATTCCACCGCTCACTTTTCTTCCCCATGTCGCATCATAATCCCAAGGAATGATTTCGAATAAATCAGTTTCGTTATTTCTATACAATGCATAATTATGGGTGAATCCATCATTATTCATTGTGCACACAACTCCAACCAACCACCGTAAATACGACTCAATATTCAAATGCTGTTCAAGTGCTTCAGGAAATTCTGGAAAGGGTGTCGTATTGATTAGTTGAATAAGTTTTACTAATTCTTGATCACTATTCGCATCGCCAACTACGCGGTGATATCCTGACAGTAAGTTTTTTTTTGGACGTCTTTCATGTAATAAGGAGAAGTTAGCTTGACTGTTTACAGCATAATAAATAGAGCCCTTTGGCAATCCTCTATTTTGTAAAAACTTGCTGTCAACGGCTTCTAATTGTAAGTACACACCATTTCTCGCACCATTTCTAAATAAATTCACATGTTTACTTTCCGGTGCTAAGACGCCCAACTCTTGAAAAAAGTCTAGTGATAGTTTGTTTCGTACCAACGATGGATCATTATATTCAGCATTCATATGAATTTCTCGTGCCCCATGGAATGAAGATGGGTTGATAAATACTATATGATAAGAACGTTTTGGAAGCTTTCTTGTATACGAACCTCTATAAGCGATATCGAGATCGTATATGTGATTATTACATACTAAATCAGCTGGAACGGGATCGTTATTCCAAATATCGCTTTGCAGTTCAGTTAAATTTTCATCTGTAAATTGTAAATAATATGATGGAAGTCGATTGGGCATAGATCTCATCCCTTCTATCTATTCAGCCAACTTCATTTCCGTTTCCTTAGCCCTTCCCTTTGCCTTTCCCTTTGCCTTTACCATTATTACCAGATTTGCTAGAAGAGCTGGAGCTACTGGAGCTACCAGATCCGCTTGAGGTACAGGAGCTACTAGAACTACTAGAACTACTAGAACTACTGGAACTACTAGAGCTACTATGTCCTGAACCGTTTGAACGACTCGTGCAATGATTCTCCATACTTGTTTCTTCGCTTGATGATGAATACCTTCGTTTTCTTCTCACCAATTTAATTCCACCCTTCGTAGGTTATTCCCCATTCTATGCAATAAAGAAGGAAATGTGCTAGAAACAATCTCCTCAATTATAAATAATAAGTTGGAAGTCGATAGGGCATAGATCTCATCCATACTATTATTCAGCCAACTTCATTTCCGTTTTCTTAGCCCTTCCCTTTGCCTTTACCTTTACCTTTACCTTTACCATTATTGCCAGATCTGCTAGAAGAGCAGGAGCTACTGGAGCTGCCAGATCCGCTTGAGGTACAGGAGCTACTGGAGCTGCCAGATCCGCTTGAGGTACAGGAGCTACTAGAGCTACTATGTCCTGAACCGTTTGAACGACTCGTGCAATGATTCTCCATACTTGTTTCTTCGCTTGATGATGAATACCTTCGTTTTCTTCTTGCCAATTTAATTCCACCCTTCGTAGGTTATGCCTCATTCTATGCAATTGAAAAGGAATTGTGTTAGAAACAAAAATTCTTAATAGAAGTGAACGATGAATGTAGCTATGTGGTAAGAAAACTAAACTGTAACTCGAACTGGGCGAATGACCATCCCCAACTAAGCCTAGGATACATATAGATAATAGGACACCAAAAAAGGAGGCTACAAAAATTGAATAAAGAAATGTTAAGCTCATTAGTAGGGAAGGTAATAAAGGTAGATCGTGGGGGACCAGAGTCCCGAATTGGAAAGTTATTGTCGGGAAATGAACAGTATCTTACATTATTAACAGAAGACGATGGAATTGTTTATTATAAGACGCATCACATCAAAAGCATTACAGATAATTCGAAAAATGAAATGTCCATTGATGTAGAATTACCAATAGATTTCAAATTGATTGAGGAAGCGGATTTTCCAGGTGTATTGAAAACGCTTGAATATCAATGGGTGAAAATTAATCGTGGTGGACCTGAGACTTTAGAAGGTGTCGTAAAAGCCGTAACAAATGACTTTGTTGAGATTGTTTATAATGAAGAAGTCATTCGACTATCAATGTTTCATATCCGAAATGTTAGTCATGGAGTAAAATTTGAAAGTGCAAAAGCGAAAGATGTGCAAGAAGAATCTAAAGATAATAAGAAAAAAGAATAAATATAATGGTCATCACTTCTTTTAGAAGCGATGACCATTTTATAAAGGAGGTGTGTTGATTGAATACTAATAATTTTGGAAAAAATTGTCGCAACTTGCAAGGATATAAGATAAGCGTGTTACTTTCATCTGATGAACCGATAGAAGGAATACTTATCAGCTTGCATCAGGATTATATTCTTTTGAAAGTTGATGAATTCGTTCTATATATAATGTTACCATCGATTGTATCGATTACTAAAAATACCAAAGAGATGCGTGTAACCCCTGAGGTTGAATGTTATCGTTCTCCTCAATTTTTTTCTAATGTATTGCTAGACCTGCATGACAAATGGGTGACGTTAAATGAATTTAGTGAACAGCCGGTACATGGAGTCCTTAGTGAAGTTAAAGAATCGTATGTTCTATTGATTGATAAAGAGGAGCTATTAATAATACCTATTACTTCCATTCAAACATTGCGAATAGGAAGTGTTCAATTAGAAGAACCAATGAAGTCACAAATAGAACAATCGAATGAAACTGTTTTATTGGCGAAGGATAAAGAGTATTCTAGAAGTGAAGTTCTATCAAATGTTTCAGAAATAAAGCAGGTAAAAGATGAACTACCTATGGCTATAGAAGTAGAGATAAAAGAAAAAAATGATGAAGTAGAAAAAGTAATCGATGAACCTAATCAAAAATCGAGCATCGAGACCGAAAAATCTCATAAGCCACCAAGTACTAATGATATACTTTCCGAAATTGGGGCTATTGATGAAGAAAAACATATAGAAACCGTAAGTGGAAATAATATTTCGGATGAAGAAAAACAAGAACTCCCTATAAACGAGAAGAACGTATTAAATAACGCTACATTTGTTTCAGAAATTAAGGCACTAATAGATGAATTACCCTTTTCAAAAGATGTAGAGATAAAAGAAAAAAATGATGAAGTAGAAAAAGTAATCGATGAACCTAGTCCAAAATCGAACATAGAGACGGAAAACACTTATAAGCCACTAAGTGCTAATGAAAAATACTCCGAATTCGGATCTATTGATGAAGAAAAACAGAATGAGACTGTAAATGAAAATGATATGTTGGTAGAAGAAAAAAAGGATCATCCTATAAAAGGGATTAACGTATTAAATAACGATCCATTCATTTCAGAAATAAAGCAGGTGGAAGATGAACTACTCGTTGCTAAAGAAGTAGAGCTAGAAGCCAAAAATGATGAAGTAGAAAAAGTAATTGATGAACCTAACCAAAAATCGAGCATAGAGACTGAAAACACTCATAAGCCACTAAGTACTAATGATAAATACTCCAAATTCGGATCTATTGATGAAGAAAAACAGAATGAGACTGTAAATGAAAATGATATGTTGGTGGAAGAAAAAAAGGATCATCCTATAAAAGAGATTAACGTATTAAATAACGCTCCATTTATTTCAGAAATAAAGCAGGTGGAAGATGAACTACCCGTTGCTAAAGAAGTAGAGTTAGTAGCCAAAAATGATAAAGTAGAAAAAGTAATTGATGAACCTAACCAAAAATCGAGCATAGAGACTGAAAACACTCATAAAACACTAAGTACTAATGAAAAATACTCCAAATTCGGAGCTATTGAGGAAGAAAAACAGAATGAGACTGTAAATGAAAATGATATGTTGGTAGAAGAACAAAAGGAACACCCTATAAAAGGGATTAATGTATTAAATAATGCTCCATTTATTTCAGAAATAAAGCAGGTGGAAGATGAACTACCCGTTGCTATAGAAGTAGAAATGAAAGCAAAAATTGAAGAAGTAGAAAAAGTAGTCGATGAACCTAATCCAAAATCGAACATCAAGACTGAAAACACTGATACGCCACTAAGTACTAGTGATAAACTTTGTAAATTTGAGGCTATTGAAGACGAAAAACATAACGAGACTATAAGTGAAAGAGATGTATTGGTAGAAGAAAAAATGGAACTTCCCATAAATGAGATTAGAGTATTAAATAACGCTTCATTTAAAGAGTTAATGGGGAAGATGAATGAGGACCGGAATCAGGACATCGAATTGGTAGAAGATGAAGAAGAAATTGTACATTTCAACACGGAAAATCGGCCAACTACCGGAATGAAAAACGAAAAAGTCTTGCCGTGTGTCGACTGTTTGCAAAATCCCGGCGGAGGCAACTCACAAAATGACTCGAAACATCTTATGCCACGACAAGAAAAAGAAGGCTTGGAAACGCTTGGCACGACACATGCAAAAATGAGACCTGAAGAACAAAATGCTATGTTAGAAAAACAATATCATGCATTGATGAAGCATGCAGCGAAGAATTCAAGTTCGTCTAATGGTATCTATGATAAGGGTTCAGTCGAAAGAATTGCAACAGAGAAACAGTATACTTCACTATTAAAGCATGCTGCAGACATGCACCATCATATTCTACACAAATAAGAAAACGCTGAACCTCCCAATTGGAAGGTTCAGCGTTTTTTTGACTATATGTAAATTTACTTGAATTATGGACTAACGACTCTACGAGGGCTTCATTGTCTGAATATACATAGTAAGACAAGTTAGAAAGTGCAAAAAGAAAATAGGAAAGGAGAATAGACAGAATGACTTTTCAAATCATCTTTACCTGTATAGTATTTTTATCAACTATGCTCGTGATTTTTTGGCGACCGAAAGGGATCAATGAAGCATGGCCAGCCGCTGTCGGGGCAGTTCTTATAATCGTTACAGGAATTGTTTCAAGAGTCGATTTACTAGATATTTTCGACAAAATTGGAGGAGCCTCGGTAACGATTATTTCGACGATTGTGATGGCGGTCATATTGGAAAGCTTTGGTTTTTTTCACTGGGCTGCGATTAAGCTTGCCGCATTTTCAAAGCAATCAGGCTATCGACTATATTGGAATATTCAGTTACTATGTTTTCTGATGACATTACTCTTTAACAATGATGGCAGTATTTTAATTACTACACCTATACTACTGTTACTGTTAAAAAATTTACAGCTGAAAACAGAACAACAAATTCCTTATTTACTGAGTGGTGCATTAATCGCAACAGCGTCAAGTGCCCCAATTGGTGTTAGTAATATTGTGAATTTAATCGCATTGAAGATCGTTGATATGTCCCTTTGGATGCATACAGCCATGATGTTTGTTCCGGCCACCATTGGCTTGATCTTCATGTCGACCCTTATGTTCTACGTTGTTCGTAAAAAGTTGCCTCAAACTCTTCCAGATATAGTCTCTATAGAGAATGTATTCGAAAAAAAGTTTTTTAAAAAGTTACAACGAAAAAAAATATTTAATAATGAAAAAACACGCACCATATTTATGCTGAAAATCTTGTTCTTTGTTTTCTTTATGCGATGTATGTTGTTTGTTGCATCGTATATTAACGTCCCCGTAGAAATCGTTGCCGTCCTAGGATCTGTAGCATTGCTCATTTGGCGTTGGATTCAATTAGGAATATCTCCGTGGGATATCTTACGAAAAACACCTTGGAATATACTTGTGTTCGCTTTCTCTATGTATGTCATCATCTACGGACTGCATAATGTCGGGCTGACTGAATTACTAGTTAGCTGGAGCGAACCCATTGTCAATCAAGGGTTACTATCAGCAAGTCTTTTAATGGGGGGTGTGGTTTCCCTTTTATCCAATATATTCAATAACCATCCTGCGTTGATGATTGGAACGATTACGCTGACTGAAATGGGAATTGATCCGATTACATTAAAGACCATATATTTAGCCAATATTATAGGAAGTGATATAGGTTCATTATTATTGCCAATCGGAACGCTCGCTTCACTCATTTGGTTCCACATTTTGCGTAAACACCGAATTGAAATCACGTGGAGAGACTATATGAATGTTTCATTCAAAGTGATTCCACTCACAACCTTAGTGACTTTAATTCTATTGTATTTTTGGATACAGTTAGTGTTTAACTAAATAAAATGTGATTTGTATTCAGTATGAATCAGTAGCCAAAAGATTTCATATTGTCTAGTAACCGAACTAAGTCTATGATAAAGGTAGGGTATATAGCCTGCTTCTACCAAATTGAAGGTGCTTGCAAAAGGTCAAAAAAATCGAAGTATAGATAAGAAAGCTGTTAGATAGCTGTAAGTAGACGCGGTTAATCTTCCTCAAACAGGAGAAGATCAACCGTTTTTATTTTTCAGAAGAAAGGTAGACGAAGGAAGTAACCTAAATTAAAGCAAATAATTGTAGATAAAATCACGCCGGGAATGGCAAAGAGAACGTAGCGTCTTATACTCATGCCACTCATACCTGAAACATAACAGACTACATGTCGCATACCGGGTAAGAAATAGCCGAAAGTTACCGCCCAAGAACCGTGTTCCATGAAAAAGCGTTCCACTTTTTGCAGACGATGAGGCGATAGGAATAAATAATTGCCGAATCGCTGGATCAAGGGTTTGCCAATTTTTCTGCCAAGCATATAGGTGACTAACGTTCCGACCATTACACCGGAAGTTGTAAATATAATCGCGAATACAAAACGAAACGTACCTACAGAAGCTAAATAGCCCGCAAAGGTTACGATGAGTTCATCAGGCATTGGTAATCCGAAAATTCCTAACGCCAAAAAGGTGAAGACGGACAAGTACCCATATTGTGCGATAAACCCTTGAATTTGTTCCATTATAAACCTCATCTATTTAGGATTGCCACACTCCAATTCTATCACCTACTTGCACTTCTTTAAAAGCGTCAATTGTTGGAGTTAGTTCACTCTTATTTTCAATAAATAAAATTACGGTAGACCCAAATGCAAAATGACCGAAATCCTGTCCTTTTATACATTCTCTGAAAGAATTTTCTATCCGAATACTATTAACATTCAGTGCCCCGACCTTCACTACTGAGACTTTACCAAACGTACTTTGTATTTCTGAAATGATGCGATAATTAGATGAAAACAAATCATCCTTTAAACGAACCCCTAATTCGTTGACTGGATAAGAAGTCGTTCCAAGTGCATAGCGGCTGATTAGTTTCCCTGAAACGGGATAGTGAAAATGATGGTAATGTTTAGGCGATAGATAAAATAAATAATAATAACCGTTTTGGTAAGGTGCCGCTTTGGAGGGGTCTCCTAACAACGCGGGAAGACTGTATGTTTTGTCCTTTACGACGAATTCTTGCTGTTCGTTGACAAGACCTGAGCAACTTAACACACCGTCTACAGGTGAAATAAGTACATTTGGGTCGCTATCGATTGGACGACTATTAGCTTTTAATGAGCGAGTGAAATAATCATTTAGGCTCTTATACTCGTTTATTGGGTATTCTGCTTCCTCTTGTTGTATATGATAGAAAGACGCAAACGGCTTAATTAATGGCTTACTTATTGCAGAGGTAGTGAATTTCTGTAACAGTGTAGAACTAAACGGATGACCTGTTAATTCTACAAATGATTTAAAAACTTGGCTTTTCATCTTTTCATCCTTTCATTTTAAGACTATAATAAGTTAGTTAAAGAGGAGGCAATGCGGTGTTTTCATTCAGATATTTTGATTATACTAAACTAAAATCACAATTGGCGAACATCATTACACTTTTTAATTTAAGTTTAGGAATAATAGCAATAATACTCGTATTAAAAGGCCATGGCCACATGAGTTTGATGTTCATCTTTTTTGCAGCATTATTCGATAGATTTGATGGTATGGTCGCTAGACATTATAATGCGGAGTCTGCTTTTGGTAAAGAACTTGATTCACTTAGCGATTTAGTTTCATTTGGCGTAGCACCTGCTATGCTGATTTATCATGCGGCTTTATCAGATACACTTTGGATTGGTTTATCGGCGGTGGTATTCTATATTCTAGCCGGTGCAGTGCGTTTGGCACGTTATAACGTAGAAGAATTTGATGGTTCGTTTTATGGTCTGCCGATAACAGTGGCAGGTGTTTTTCTTACATTAGGCTATTTTGCTGTTCCTTATATTGCTGCACCATACTTTGTCATCTATATGTCTATTTTAGCATGGATGATGGTGAGTCGAATACGTATCGCGAAAGTCTAAAGTAGGTCTTGTAGGGTGAACCCCTGCAAGGCTTTTTCATTTTGAGAAACTTTCATAGCTTTGTTAATTCTGTTATGCTTAGGATAAAGAAGAAGGAGTGGTTTATGTGTCTGGACCCGCATTAAGACAGCTTCATTCCCATCGGGCGATTCACGAAGGCGGCCTATCTGGGGCTGTAATGAACACAGAAAATTTAATTGGTTATCTACAGCGAGGAGAAGTGGAAATGGTTAACCAAGCATGCGACCATTTACTTGAGTATTGGAAAACTAGAGTCATCAGTCATGCAGACGCTGAAGAAGAAGGTTTCTATAAGCAATTGTTGGAGGAGAATCCTGGACTCGAGCGTGAAATCATTCAACTGACACGTGATCATGATCTTCTACGTTTACTTGTTGCAGATATTGAAGCTGCGCGACAGAAGGATCTAAACGTAACGGCGGAGATCATGCAGAAATTTCATGCATTATTAGTCATTAACGAATTACATAGTCGTGAAGAAGAACGATTGTTATTTCAATAAAATGATAGGTATAGAAGAAGGAGGTGGCGATGATCCAAGATCCATTAGACATTTTAGCTAAGTATTTTGGTTATTCAGCATTTCGTGATGGTCAACAACGTGTCATCGATCAAGTATTGCAAGGTGATGATACACTTTGTGTCATGCCAACAGGTGGCGGAAAGTCTGTTTGTTATCAAGTGCCTGCTTTAGCGATGGAAGGGACCGTTCTTGTAATATCCCCACTCATTTCATTGATGAAGGATCAGGTCGATGCATTGCACCAGCTAGGTATTCCTGCAGCGTATATCAATAGTACGTTATCAACGGAAGAGTATTTCGGTACGATGGATCTCGCATTAGCAGGGAAATATAAATTATTATACGTGGCGCCTGAGCGATTAGATTCGGAATCATTTCTCAATCAATTGCGGAAAATGACAATTCCTTTAATCGCGATTGATGAAGCGCATTGTATTTCACAATGGGGGCATGATTTCCGACCGAGCTATCGCAATATCCATCGTATTTTAGACTATTTGAAAAACCGCCCCATCATTCTTGCGTTAACTGCGACCGCTACGCCAGAAGTACAGGATGATATTTGTCAGCAACTACATATTCCTCCTGTTAGCCGTGTCGTTACTGGCTTCGAACGCAGTAATTTAGTGTTTTCTGTAGTTAAAGGACAAAATCGTGATCAGTTCGTTAAGGATTACACACAGAAAAATAAAAATGAATCGGGTATTATTTATGCAGCTACGAGAAAAGCAGTGGAACAAGTATATGTAGCACTTGAGAAGAACGGTATCGCTGTAGCGAAATACCATGCAGGCTTGCCTGACCATGAACGACAGCGTCAGCAAGATCGCTTCATCATGGAAGATGCGCGTGTGATGGTCGCGACCAATGCGTTCGGAATGGGTATCGATAAATCCAATATACGCTATGTCATTCATTACCAAATGCCGAAAAATATGGAGAGTTATTATCAAGAAGCCGGCAGAGCGGGGCGTGATGGGCTTGATAGTGATTGCTATTTATTATTTTCTTCGCAAGATGTCCTGACGCAACGCTTCCTTATTGATCAATCCCCTGATCCATCACGTGTTTCCAATGAGCTCAAAAAGATGCAGGTGATGGTCGATTATTGCCATACAGAAGGCTGCCTACAAAGACATATTATCACATACTTTGGTGAAGGAGACGCACAAGACTGTAAGCGTTGCGGCAACTGTACTGACACACGAGAGCAATTTGATGTGACATTAGAAACGCAAAAAGTATTATCCTGTGTCATTCGGATGGGGCAACGTTTCGGTAAAACGATGGTGGCGCAAGTACTAACAGGGTCAAAAAATAAGAAAGTGAAAGAATTCAATTTCGATCAACTGACAACTTATGGATTGTTGAAAGAACGTAGCGCCAAAGATGTTGCGGATTTCATTGAGTTTTTAATATCAGAGAACTATTTGCAAGTAGAAAGCGGCACATTTCCCATCATTTACGTGTCAGAACAAGGAAAAGATGTTTTGTTGGGCAAGGAAAAAGTTTGGCGTAAAGGCGAAATGGTCACGACGGTCGTCGCGAAAGATGATCCGTTATTTAACGAACTGCGTGCGCTACGCTTAAAGTTAGCACAAGAAGCAGGCGTCCCACCATTCGTCATTTTCTCGGACAAGACATTGCGCGACATGGTAGCTAAAATGCCAACAACTGAAGAGGATTTATTGACTGTACAGGGTGTAGGAGAAACAAAGCTAGAACGCTACGGTGACGTCTTCCTAGAAATCATCGAGTCATTTGCAACACAGCAAGCGTAAAAAGAGCCATTCCAACTTGGAATGGCTCTTTTCATATCATGTGTTTATTGGTTGGACAGCATTTCATCCGATTTGCTAAAAGGATCGGAATGAGGACTTTGCTTACCTTCCATCTTACGGCAAATTGCCACTAAGAAATAGACAATCGGTGTATCGATCAAGGCAACAACAAACTTGAAAATATATTGTGTAATGATCAATCCAAGTAAGGCGCTTACTGGCATGACACCGTAAAATGCTATAGTAATAAAAATCACTGTATCGACTAATTGGCTAGCCATTGTTGATGCATTATTACGGATCCATAACTTCTTTTCCCCGTGTTTTTCCTTCAGCTTATGGAAAATAGTAACGTCTAGATTTTGACTTACGATATAGGCAATTAGACTGGCAAGGGTCACGCGAAAACCTGCAGAAAAAATCGTCTGGAATGCCTCCTGATCTTCGTAAAATGGGGCAGCAGGCAAATGAATCGCAAGCCAAATGAAAAAACTAGATAAAAGTTGGGCGATTAAACCGGTAAAGACCGTCTGACGCGCTGCTTCCTTACCATAGGTTTCGGTCAATACATCCAAAATGGGGTATGTGCATACATAGACTAAAGCTGCTGCAGGTAATACAATCCAGCTTCCGAAACTGACCAACTTAATCGCTAAAATATTGGATAAAATAAGTAAACCCACGAATATACCACTTAAATAATACCTCATCATCTAGTCACCGATTATCGACTTTCTCAGGATAGAGATCATGCTGGAATAGACGCTGCTCAGCCATTTGTTCGAATTTCGTACCCGGCTTACCATAATTACAATACGGATCAATTGACAGACCGCCACGTGGAGTAAACTTCCCCCAAACTTCAATATAGCGTGGTTCTAGTAATTTGACCAAATCCAACATGATCGAATTAACACAATCCTCATGAAAATCCCCATGATTGCGGAAGCTAAATAAATATAGCTTCAATGACTTACTTTCCACTAATTTACGATCTGGAATAAAACTAATATAAATTGTTGCGAAATCAGGCTGTCCTGTTTGTGGACAAAGCGACGTGAATTCTGGACAATTAAATTTCACGAAGTAATCTCTTGAGTGATGTAAATTATCGATTGCTTCTAGAACATCTGGATTATAGGAATAATCATAGACTGTTTCTTGATTACCTAGTAACGTTAAATCTCCTAATGTTGCTTCATCTCTTCCTGCCATTTAAAAAAACCTCCTGAGTATGTAGTCAGGGAGGTTCATAGACGTGTTGAATTCTATACTCTATTCTCAGTAAAAAGTCGCTGAAAATATAGAAAGCCATGTCAATGGACATGGCGAAAATTCATCATCCATAGTTTTTTATAGAGGGTCGCTATGAACCTCTCCCGAACAGGTTATTCATTTCTTACAAGATATTACTGGATGGTTGTCGCTTTGTCAACGGGGCGAATATCTTTTCGAAGACCATAAAGCGTAAATAGGCCCGCGATAAATAAGATACTACTTGCGACTATGAATGCGTACTGGAAACTTAAATCCAAACCACCAATTACGCTTGAACCCGCTACCACACCAAACGAAAAGAATGCATAGAAGAAACCGTACGCTTTCCCTCTCGTTTGGACTTCAGTCGAATCGATTAACAACGAATTGATAGAAGGGAACAACAGCGCGAACCCGATTCCATAGACAACCATCGCCGTCATCATCAGTGATAACTCATCGACTTGTGATAAAAATAGCATACTTCCACTCATTAAAAATAAACCTAGCGCCAATGTCAACATCGGCCGAGCGACATCGAAGATTCGGTTGACCGGCAGAACGAATATTAACACAGCAACCAACCCGAAGATACTTAATAACATACCCGTCGTTTTGGCATCATACTGTAAAAATTCCACTTTCAGAGGTAACACTAAAGCGAGAACCCCTTGTGAAAACATTAAGAAAAAGGCACCTAGAAATGCACGGATGATACCAGGGTGGTGGAAGAAAGACCATGGTTTCACTGCGTTTTGCGTTTCAGATTTTATTTTCCTAACATAAGTAAACGTACGTAAAAATAAAATCGTGCCAATCGTCAATAGCAACATAAACACACCGTTAATTGCCATGATGGTCACGACGTTTGTTTTTACGGAAACGATCCCGCTATAAGCAGGTCCAAAAATTGCAGCTAGTCCAACAAATGCACCTGAAATAGCGGCATTACGTCCTCTTTTCGAACGTTCTGAACCATTCGCAAGAAACGTGAATGCAGCTGGAATGATTAAACCTTCCGTCAATCCATGTAAAAAGCGAATCCCGATCAATGATACTGAACCACTGATTAATCCATAAGAGAACAAAGATAAAGCGGAAGTGAATAGACCAAACAGCAAAATATAGAAGGGGCCTTTTCGGTCAGTCAGTATACCTGAAATGATATTGCCGAAGATGTTAGCAAATGAATAGATCCCGACAGACAATCCAATAATGAACGCAGGAGAACCGAGTTGCGTTGCGAATGGACTAATGACAGGGAGTTGGGAAAATAAATCAAAAAATGAGAAGAAAACAATTAAATAGACAAAAAAGCGCACGAAAGATCCCTACTTTACAAATTATTCAACTGTCCTCTATTTTACCATGAAACTTTATGAAATGAACGGAACTGCTCATGAAGAAAAAAAGTCCGAATGGAACGTTAAATATTTCATACGAACTATAGAAATATTCGCAATCTCGTAGCCTTCACGGTAAAATGGGAAAGGTAAACAAGAAAGTGGAAGGGGATCGGTTAATTTGACTAATGTAATTCGAGTAGGTATCGCGGGATACGGAAATTTGGGGCGTGGCGTTGAATCCTCAATCAGTCAGAATGGGGATATGGAGTTAGTTGGTGTCTTCACGCGCAGAGAGCCTGAAGATGTTCAACTGCTTTCTGATCAAGTGCCTGTCTACAAACTTGATGAAATTGAATCATTCAAAGAAAAAATCGATGTCCTGATTTTATGTGGCGGTTCAAAAAACGATCTTCCTGAGCAAGGTCCTGCACTCGCCAAATATTTCACAACGGTCGATAGTTTTGATACACATGCTAAAATTCCTGAGTATTTCGCTGCGGTCGATGAAGTAGCAAAAGCAGCAGGTACAACAGCGATCATTTCAGTTGGCTGGGATCCAGGTCTATTCTCTATCAATCGTTTAATGGGTGAAGCGATTTTGCCTGTAGGGGAAACGTATACATTCTGGGGTAAAGGTTTGAGCCAAGGACACTCTGATGCAGTTAGACGAGTGGATGGAGTCAAAGCTGGCGTTCAATATACAATACCTGCAGAAGATGCAATCAATCGTGTGCGTAATGGTGAACACCCGGAATTAACAACAAAAGAGAAACATACACGTGAATGTTATGTTGTATTAGAAGAAGGCGCAAGCGAAGAACAAGTGCGTGAAACAATCGTTACTATGCCAGATTATTTCGCAGAATACAATACAACAGTTAACTTCATCACAGAAGATGAATTACGTCGTGATCACGCGAAAATGCCGCATGGTGGATTTGTTATTAGAAGTGGTAGTACTGGTAAGCATACAGACCAAGTGATCGAGTTTTCATTGAAACTAGATAGCAACCCTGAATTTACTTCTAGCGTACTAGTAGCTTACGCACGTGCAGCATACAAGTTACAACAAAAAGGTGATACAGGCGCGAAAACGGTCTATGACATCGCTCCAGGTTTACTATCACCGAAGTCTCCAGCGGACTTAAGGAAAGAACTTCTATAAGTACGTGTTACGTTAAAAGGTAGTAAAAAGAGGAGGAACGCTTTTTATGGAACTAGATGAAACGTTAGAGATGCTTAAAGAGTTGACAGATGCACGTGGGATCCCAGGCAATGAGAGAGAAGCACGTGACGTGATGAAAAAACATATCGAACCATTTGTAGATGAAATCGATCACGACGGTCTTGGTTCATTGATCGCGCACAAAGAAGGCGATGCGAATGGACCTAAAATTATGATTGCTGGGCACTTGGATGAAGTCGGTTTTATGGTTACACGAATAGATGATAAAGGCTTCATTTATTTCCAAACAGTAGGTGGTTGGTGGTCACAAGTGATGCTCGCTCAACGTGTGTCCATCGTCACGCGCTCAGGCGAAACGATTACAGGTGTCATTGGCTCAAAACCGCCACATATTCTAACTCCTGAAGCGCGTAAAAAGCCAGTAGATATTAAAGACATGTTTTTTGACGTTGGTGCTACATCTAAGGAAGAAGTATTGTCGTGGGGAATTCTACCGGGTGATATGGCAGTACCGTACTTTGATTTTACTGTTATGAAAAACGAAAATTTCTTACTTGCAAAAGCGTGGGATAACCGAATTGGTTGTGCAATCGCAATTGAAGTGATGAAACAGTTAAAAGATGAAAAGCATCCAAACCGGGTCTACGGTGTCGGTGCGATTCAAGAAGAAGTGGGTTTACGTGGAGCAAAAACCGCGACAAATAAAATTCAACCAGCAATCGGCTTTGCGGTAGACGTAGGAATTGCAGGAGATACGCCAGGAGTGACGGCTAAAGAATCCGTAGGTAATATGGGCGAAGGTCCACAAATCCTGTTGTATGATGCATCAATGGTATCGCATAGAGGCTTGCGTAATTTTGTAGTAGAGACAGCAGAAGAGCTTAAAATCCCTTATCAGTTTGCCACAATGGCTGGTGGTGGAACGGATGCAGGATCCATTCATGTAAGTGGTACAGGAATTCCGACATTGGCGATTTGTATCCCTACCCGTTACATTCACTCCCATGCAGCTATGTTACATCGTGCAGACTTTGAGAACACAGTGAAACTTTTAGTGGAACTAGTGAAACGATTGGATGCCGAAACAGTTCATAAAATAACATTCGAATAATTTTTAGCAGCGGTGCCATCATGGTATCGCTGTTATTGTTTAAACAATGATTAAAGTAATAAAAATTCATTTGACTTCATAAATATACATAGGTATACTAATTTATACATACTTCAAATGGATGGTAGGGATCAGGAAATGACAAATAATAATCAAACAAAATCACTGATAGAAAAAGAAAGTCTAAAGGGACGCGACTTCTTGACATTATTAGATTATTCAAGTGAAGAAATTGCTTATTTACTTCAACTTGCATATGATATGAAACAAGATACACTTGCTGGAAAAAAGCCACCTGTATTGGCGGGCAAAACGCTTGGTATGATTTTTGAGAAGCATTCCACTCGTACGCGTATTTCATTCGAAGTCGGCATGATTCATCTTGGTGGACATGGCCTATTCATGAACGCACGTGATTTGCAAATCGGTCGTGGGGAGTCCGTATCAGATACTGGGAAAGTATTGTCACAATTTTTGGATGGTGTCATGATTCGTGCAAAATCGCATAAAATGGTAGAAGAATTAGCTGAACATACAACCGTTCCAGTAATTAATGGACTTACGGATTTATTCCACCCATGTCAGGCAATGGCTGATCTATTAACGATCAAAGAAGTGAAAGGCGATCTAAAGGGCCAGAAGCTTTCCTATATTGGAGACGGCAATAACGTAGCGCATTCACTAGTTATTGCAGGTGCACATATGGGGATGAACGTGGCAGTCGCTACACCTAAAGGTTATGAATACCATGCAGGTTTACTAGAAAAAGCGAAGAAAATTGCTGAAGCAAATGGCGGTAGCGTGACGGCGACATATGATCCAATTGAAGCGGCAACAGACGCAGATGCAATCTATACAGACGTATGGACGAGTATGGGTCAAGAAGAAGAAGCGGCGAAACGTCTAATCGATTTCAAAGACTTTCAAATCAATGATCAACTAGTAGGTCATGCGAAAAAAGATTATGTATTTTTACATTGTCTACCTGCGCACCGTGAAGAAGAGGTTACCGCGTCAGTTATTGATGGTGAAAATTCTTATGTATTCCAACAAGCAGGCAACCGTCTACATGCACAAAAAGCTGTCTTGGCTTCATTGCTATAAGAATATAACTGCTTTCCTAATTTAATAGGAGGGCAGTTTTTTTATGTCTACTACTACATGTCTTTGCTATACTGTAATCAACCCGAATGAGGGAGGAAAAAAGTTTGTTAACGTATATACTTGTGTTTCTCTTAGGCGCCGCGCCAGGCTTTGAAGTTCTTGTGGCGGTTCCCCTCGGTATTTTAAGAGGAATGTCGCCAGTAACTGCAACTATAATTGGATTTGCTGGAAATGCTACTACTATTTTGATTGAAGTGATTGTATTTCAGAAGTTGAAAACATGGTGGGATAGTAAAAGAAAGAAGGCTGTTGCACTACCTTCCAAACGAACCGCGCGAGCTGAAACGATTTGGAGACGTTATGGTGTACCTGGGCTTGCGTTACTCGGACCTATTTTGATAGGGTCCCATCTCGCTGCATTCTTAGCTTTGGCACTTGGTTCATCTAAAAAACTAACGTCGATCTGGCTTGTAATTAGTCTAGCCATTTGGTCCATCGTCTTTGCGTTCTTAGCCGTACTAGGGATTGATGTTTTTTCTTGGGTGTTTCAGAAACTATTTTAATAAACAATACATCCTTCACTCGCGTAGAATGAAGGATGTATTGTTATGTTTTTTGCTAAGTAGTCAAAACTTATTGCGCTTTAGCAAATGCCTGCGCCAGTTCGCTTGTCATTTCTTGCTTTTCTTGATCGTCAGCACGTCGCCAAAGTTGTTCGAAAAACACACCTAATCCTGGCAGTAAATGTTCCTCACCACGCGCAATTGCATCATCAATCACATTACGTACATCTGAAGCACTATTATTCGTCATATTCGCCGCAATCGCATCTCGTATTTGAAAATCCATATTATCAGCCTCCTATCATCATCTTTTCCACAACAGTATCTAAATATACGTGTATTTGGTACACTAAAAAGAAAAAAGGATGTACTGCCTCTTGAATAAACGAATCGAATCAACTCAAAACTCCTTAGTAAAACATTGGAAAAAGCTAGTGACTACAAGAAAAGAGCGTGATCAGACGAAAGAGTTTCTCGTTGAAGGTTTTCATCTTGTGGAAGAAGCGTTGAAACAACCAGACTTGGTTATTCAGCTACTTGTACGTGAAGACATCGCTATTCCATCACACTGGAACGCGCCGATTATTGATTTGACGGCAACGGTTGCGAAAGAGATTTCTGAAACAGAACAAACACAAGGCGTTTTTGCCTATTGCCGACAGCCGAAATATGATGAAACGGACCAACGTCAATGGAAACGTCTATTGCTGATTGACGCTGTTCAAGATCCAGGAAATATTGGCACGATGATCCGTACAGCGGATGCAGCTGGATTAGATGCAGTCATTCTTGGTAAAGGTTGCGCGGATCCATTCAATCCAAAGACGGTACGTTCAGCACAAGGATCACATTTCCATATTCCGGTCGTACGTGAAGAATTGACAACATGGCTTGAACGTTTGAAATCAGAAAACATCCCAGTCATTGGCACAGGGCTACAGGAAGCGGTCACATTAAGTGAGATGAAACCACAACCGGCTTTTGCCTTACTCGTCGGCAATGAAGGAAGCGGTGTAGATCCTGAACTATTGTCTCAAGCAGATCACGTTGTGAAAATCCCTCTTTATGGACAAGCTGAATCACTAAATGTAGCCGTTGCGACAGGCATTCTATTATATACACTACGCGAGCTGTAATAAGCCTATTGAAGGCGAAATCGTTTTACGGTATACTGTGAGATGAATCAAAACAATAGCAACGACCGGGAAAAGTAGATGAAAAGTTGCGTTCTTAGGGATTTCACACCTCGACTGAAAGTGTGAAAAACGCGCCTCACCGAAGTTCACCCCGCGAGCTGCACGCTTGGACCATTTATGTAAAGGCGTGCCGGCAAAGGACCGTTATTCCAATTTAAGTGATTTTGCATCCTATTTTTTTATGATGCAAACTAATCAGGGTGGTACCGCGAAATCGACCTCGTCCCTTTTATAGGGGCGAGTTTTTTGTTTTTCGTAAAACTTCCTATATGGAACGTGTGAAAACCACACCTGAAATAGAGAGAGGAGCTCATACACATGAAAGAACAGCTACATGAACTGAAAGAACAAGTCATGGAGAAAATCAAACAGTCTAATACTGTTAAAGAACTAAACGATGTCCGCGTGGCCTACCTTGGGAAAAAAGGTCCGATCACAGACTTACTTAAAGGAATGGGAAAACTGCCTGCGGAAGAACGTCCGAAAATGGGCGCGCTTGTCAACGAAATTCGTGAAAGCGTAACGGAAATCTTGGAGGAACGCAAAGAAGTCCTAGAACAAGCAGCGATCCAGGAACAGCTCGCTAAAGAATCAATCGACGTCACACTACCTGGTCGTCCAGTAGAACTTGGTAACCACCATCCGCTAACACGCGTTGTTGAAGAAATTGAAGATTTCTTTATTAGCATGGGCTATGAAATTGCAGAAGGTCCTGAAGTTGAAAAGGACTACTATAACTTTGAAGCATTGAACTTGCCAAAAGGTCATCCAGCACGTGATATGCAAGATTCCTTCTATATTACAGAAGACATCTTACTGCGTACGCACACTTCACCTGTACAAGCACGTACGATGGAAGCTAAAGAAGGTTCTGCGATAAAGATCATCTGTCCAGGAAAAGTGTATCGCCGCGACTCAGATGACGCGACGCATTCCCACCAATTTACACAAATTGAAGGATTGGTTGTCGGAGAAAATATCCGTATGAGTGATTTAAAAGGTACGCTTGATTTATTGGCGAAGAAATTATTCGGTGCAGAGCGTGAAATTCGTCTGCGTCCAAGCTTTTTCCCATTCACTGAGCCTTCTGTAGAAATGGATATTTCTTGTTTCAAATGTGGCGGGTCAGGCTGTAACGTGTGTAAGAAAACCGGCTGGATTGAAATTTTAGGTGCAGGTATGGTACACCCGAACGTTCTTCAGATGGCCGGCTATAATCCGGAAGAAGTCACAGGATTTGCGTTCGGTATGGGACCAGAACGAATTGCGATGTTAAAATACGGCGTGGAAGATATTCGTCATTTCTATACAAATGACATTCGGTTTATTTCACAATTCCACCGGGCAGAGGCATAAGGAGGAATACTGATGTTAGTATCAACAAATTGGTTAAGTACGTATGTAGATTGGAATGAATTGAGCGTAGAGGATTTGGCAGAAAAAATCACACGCGCGGGAATTGAAGTAGACGGTATTATCAATCGTTCATTAGGAATGGATAATATTGTTATAGGGTATGTGACAGATTGCGTTAAGCATCCAGAAGCAGACAAGCTTCATATTTGTCAAGTTGATGTAGGCGGGGAAGTCACGCAAATTATTTGTGGTGCACCGAATATCGCGGCGGGACAAAAAGTAATCGTTGCACGTCCGGGCGCTGTTTTACCTGGTGGAATGAAAATTAAAAAAGCAAAACTTCGTGGCGAAGAGTCAAACGGTATGATCTGTTCATTGCAAGAGCTTGGCATCGAAGGAAAGCTTGTGCCGAAAGCCTATGCAGAAGGAATTTATGTCTTGCCAAGTGATGTACGTGCAGGAGATAGTGCGTTGAGACATCTTGGACTGTACGACCAAGTGCTTGAGTTTGATTTGACACCGAACCGTTCAGATGCGTTAAGCATGCTAGGTGTAGCGTACGAAGTAGGGGCTATTCTTTCAAAAGAAGTTAAATTACCGGTTATTTCTTATAAGGCATCAGCTGAAAAAGCACAGGATTATTTGAAATTGACAGTAGAAGCAACTGAAGATAATCCGATGTATGTAGCGAAAGTCGTGAAGAACGTTAAAGTAGCAGAATCACCGCAATGGTTACAAAATACACTGATGTCAGCAGGCATTCGTCCGCATAATAACATCGTTGACATTACGAACTATGTGTTGATGGAATATGGACAGCCATTGCACGCGTTCGACTATAATCGTCTTGAAACGAAAGAAATCGTCGTTCGACATGCACGTGTTGACGAAACGATCGTGACACTTGATCAGGCTGAACGTACATTGAATGATCACAACCTTGTGATTACAAACGGCATCGAACCAGTGGCACTTGCGGGTGTAATGGGTGGTGCGAATTCTGAAGTACACGAAGGCACAACGACTGTCGTGATTGAATCGGCTTATTTCGCTCCGGGATCCGTGCGTCAGACATCGAAAGAAGTTGGACTACGTAGTGATGCGAGTACACGTTTTGAAAAAGGTGTAGATCCAAACCGTGTAGTAGATGCAGCCGAACGTGCAGCGCAATTAATGGCTGAACTTGCTGGTGGAGAAGTGTTAGGTGGCTCTGTAACATTTGACGAGCTAGACAAAACGCCTGAGCGTATTATTCTTTCACCGGATTACGTCAATAATCGTCTAGGTATGAAAATTCCGATGGACGAAATGAAAAGCATCATGGATCGCTTACAAATTCCTACAGAAGCAATCAACGGCCAACTGGTGATGGATATTCCAACGAGACGCCAAGATTTACGTATTAAAGAAGATATGATCGAGGAAATTGCTCGTCTTTATGGTTATGATGAAATTCCAAAAACATTGCCTGTCGGAGAAAGTACACCAGGCGGCTTAACTCCTTATCAAGCAAAGCGCCGAATCGTCCGCAGATTTTTAGAAGCAGCGGGACTTTCACAAGCGTTAACATATTCTTTGGCTTCACCTAAAGATGCACAGGCATTTGCGTTGGAGACAGCACCTGTCACGGAATTGCTCATGCCAATGAGTGAAGAACGTAGTGTTCTTCGTCAAAGCATAATCCCTCATTTATTGGATGCTGCGACATATAACGTAGCACGCCGTAATGAGTCAGTGGCACTTTATGAAACAGGTTCTGTATTCTTAGGTATCGAGGAAGATGGCTTACCTAAAGAAGTCGAGCATGTCGCTGCAGTTCTAACGGGTAAATGGGTTAATCATGCGTGGCAAGGTGAGTCTAAAAAGGTAGACTTCTTCGTAATGAAGGGAATTGTGGAAGGTATGTTCGAACAGCTGGGTCTACTTGAGCGTATTGAATTCACAAAAGCGACTGTAGAAGGAATGCACCCTGGTCGTACCGCAACTGTATGGCTAGGTGATACAGCTGTTGGTATGATCGGCCAAGTGCATCCAACGGTACAAAATGAGCGTGATTTACAAGAAACGTATGTAATGGAAATGAACTTACGTGTAATTTTGGAAACAGCGGCAGAAGAATTATTCTACACTCCAGTCCCGCGTTTCCCATCAATTTCACGTGATATTGCATTAGTTGTAAATAGCGATACATCTGCTGCGAACTTGGAGAAGATTATTCACCAAGCGGGCGGCAAGCTATTGAAAAGTGTTCAGTTGTTTGACTTGTATGAAGGTAAGAATGTCGAAGATGGCAAGAAGTCATTGGCGTTCTCGTTGACGTACTTTGATCCAGAACGTACATTAACGGATGAAGAAGTCGTTACTGTTCATAGTAAGGTGCTAGATGCGTTGACTGTTCAGGCCAATGCTCAGTTGAGATCATAAGATGGAGAAAGGGCTGGGACATTACTAGAAAATAGCCCGTTCCCCTGCGCTCCTGTATCTTAAAAAAGTTACGTTTATAAATACGTAGTCAAAAAGAAAAATGCATGAAGGAGAAGAAAGATCCTTCATGCATTTTTTTGTTTGTCCCACCCCTTTTGCATTTTAATGGAAATAATAGGGGAATAGAAATCTCGAGCCACAACCCTAGTTTACTTCTTATAAACCAATTTCAAAGCCTTTTGCGTGTTGGCAAAGTGTACTTTTGTGAGGGTTTTTAAAAACGCTTCGCCTTTTTTGCGGATGATCTGGCAAGCGATTTGGTCGACCTTGGGTCCTGCTCCTTTTGGTAAGGTAACGCCTGCTTTAACGCTAAGCTGATCCATCGCTTCAAGAAACGCTACTCGTGCTAAAATAGATGCAGTCGCTACGGAGACATGCAAATTCTCGGCTTTTGTAGAGAAAAGTACTTTGTCGCGGATAATTGTCGACTCGTTTTTTAAATGATTATAGTAAACTTTTCGTTCAGCGAATTGGTCGATTAAAATGTATTCAGGTGTGTTTGGTGCCATTTGCTGTAACACTCGCTCAAGCGCTTGGTTATGCAAAACAGCTTTGATCTTTCCTTGTGACCACCCTTGACTTTGTATTTCGTTATATTTATCATTATCGAGCGTCAAAACAGCATAGGTGACGACTCGCTTCAGATCACCTGCAATTTGTTGCATATGGGCATCTGTCAATTGTTTTGAGTCTTTTACGCCTAATTCACGGACGAGCTCGATTTGATCACTACTGACAAAACATGCAGCGACTGTGATTGGACCAAAGAAATCGCCGGTACCTGTTTCGTCTGATCCGAGGACGGATAATGAAGCGAAGTTTGCGGGTAAGACATCTCCCTTCGAGCTTGAGCTTTTCGCTTTAGTTGCAGTGATTGTGGCGAGGGAACCGAAACGTGCAGCTTCGCGATCAGCACCTGCCCCCTGGAATAATACTTTTCCTGACTTATAAGCCGTAATCGATGTATCAGCTATCTTTGCGGCGAATATTACGCCGGGTGCGTTGCGGGTAATTTTACTCGCTGCGTAAAATTGAAACACCTTAGACATTTCATTTTCTGTTAAAACAATCACTTGGTTACTCAACGGTTCATTCACTCACTTCCTGAAAGGATATCCACTAGTATACCTGAAATAGTGTAGTGTAATGAATGAATCCTTGCAAAATATAGTGACAATGCTGATGTGAGGCATATTTGATTCACAACTAAATGTCTTTCATGGTATGATTGTGTAAGGGTTTTAGGGGGAGGGCGTAATCATGGCTGACAAAAATAGGTCAAGAGTGACTGTTGAAATTTATGGGCAAACATATACGGTTGTTGGTACAGAAACGTCTGGGCATGTGCGGTATGTAGCCTCGCTCGTTGATGAAAGAATGCGAGAAATTAGTAAACATAATCGACACTTGGATAGTAAAAAAATAGCTGTCTTGACAGCGGTTAATAGTGTACATGATTTTTTGAAATTAGAAGCAAAAGTAAAACAGTTAGAAGAAGAACTGGAAAATTTGAAGGGTTGAGAGGTAAAATATGATTGATTTACTACTGGTCGTTCTATTAGTGGGCGGCTTGATAACAGGATTTAGAAGAGGATTAGTCGTGCAGATTATCCATATGTTTGGATTGATTGTTTCGATTATCGTAGCGTATAAATATTATAAACCATTTGCGGAAAAACTAGTTTTATGGATTCCTTATCCAGGGGCTACAGCGAGTGAATCATTAAGTTGGACATTCGAGCATTTGGACTTAGATATGACATTTTATCGTTTGATTGCATTTATCTTTATTTTCGTGGCGGTTAAACTTGTATTACAGTTGATTGGTTCCATGCTAGACTTTTTAAAGCATTTACCAGTTCTAGGTTTCGGTGCACGTCTTTTAGGTGCGGGATTTGGGTTTATCGAGTTTTATTTGATCCTTTTCTTCCTATTATCGGTTTTAGTGATCTTACCAGTTGAAGTAATTCAGAATTCATTGGACAAATCTTTACTGGCGAAAGCGATGTTTGAGCATACACCGATTATTTCCTCGGCAATAAAAAACTGGTGGTTTGTTTACATGGGTTAATGGTTGAATGAAATGATGTGTACATATGAACGAAAAGCTTCCCGATTGCGTGGAAGCTTTTTTATCAGAGTAGGGAGGATACTGATTTGAACAAAAAAACGATAATCCGTACATTTGAAAAAATTGCATTATATATGGAATTACTTGGAGAAAATCATTTCAAAGTAGCAGCATTCCGAAAAGCAGCGTCTACTTTGGAGTTAGATACAAGAAGTCTTTCGGAGATGGATGATATTCTATCTTTAAAAGGAATTGGTAAAGGAACGGGAGCTGTTATTACGGATTTGATAGACAACGGTACATCCGAGGTGCTAAAGGAATTAGAGGAGAAAGTACCAAAAGGTTTAATCCCGTTGTTAAATATACCAGGTCTAGGCGGCAAGAAGATTGCGAAATTGTATGAAGCGCTTAGCATTGATTCAGTAGAATCTCTGCGCGAAGCTTGTGAAAAGCAAGAGGTGAGCAAACTACCAGGCTTTGGAAAGAAAACGGAAGAGAATTTGCTGCGAGAGATTGACGTATTAGCAGAGCGCTCAGGAAAAACGCCGATTTGGCAAGTGGAGAAAGTTGTTGAATTTGTAGAAGCGGAACTTCGAGGTATTGAGGAAATCGAGAAATTCCATGTAGCGGGTAGTTACAGAAGACGCGAGGAAGAAAGTTCTGATGTGGATTGGATAGTGGTCACAAAGGATCCAGAATCCGTCCGGGAACAAATTTTAGCTGCATTGCCAATAGAAAAAGTCATTGCGCAGGGAGATGCGAAACTTTCAATCTCACTTGATACAGAAAACCCAATTGATGCGGATTTTCGTTTTGTAACGAGCGCACAATTCGCTACAGCTATGCATCATTTTACAGGGTCTGCTGCGCATAATATACGCATGCGTCAATTAGCGAAGAGCAAGAAAATGAAAATTAGTGAGTATGGGGTAGAGGATGAAGTAGGCAATGTACAAACGTTTGAAAGTGAAGAAGCGTTTTTTGCACACTTTGATTTGCCATTCATTCCACCGAGTATTCGAAAAGATGGTAGCGAACTTGAACGTACGAAAGAAATTGCGAAACTTATTACACCGGATCACATTCGGTCTGATCTGCATATGCATACAACATGGTCTGACGGTGGATATTCTGTAGAAGAAATGGTACAAGCGTGCCGTGCAAAAGGCTATTCACATTTGGTCATCACTGATCATTCCCACTATTTGAAAGTAGCTAATGGTTTAACGCCAGAACGGTTATTGAAACAAATTGAAGAAATCCGTGAAGTGAGCGCAAAATACGATGATATTGAAGTTTTCTGTGGAACGGAAATGGATATTCTACCGGACGGTCAATTAGATTACGAAGACGAGATTCTGCAACAACTCGATTTTGTTATTGCATCTATCCATTCCAGTTTCAATCAGCCACAAGAGCAAATCATGGAGCGCTTGCACATGGCTTGTAAAAATCCGTATGTCCATATGATTGCACATCCAACAGGACGAATTATCGGCCAACGAGAAGGGTATAATCCGGATATTGAACAGCTGATCAAATGGGCGAGTGAATACGGTAAAATATTAGAAGTGAATGCTAACCCATATCGCTTAGATTTACGTATAGAACATTTGATTCAAGCAAAAGAGGCAGGAGTTTCTATTGCGATCAATACAGATGCACACGCGACAGAGCAGTTGGACTATATGCCAATTGGTGTAGAATACGCCCAGAAGGCTTGGTTACCTGCTGAACAAGTCGTGAATACTTGGTCGCTTGAAACTTTTATAGAGAAAGTGATTCGTAAATGAAAGGGAGCGTAAGACATTGGAAAAGCGTGTCTTAAAAACACTTGAGTTTGACAAAATTATTTTACAAGTTGCTGCGCAATGTACATCATCGGCGGGCCGAATGCATGTTGAAAAGCTTGTACCCTCGCAGAAGTTAGAAGATGTTACTCGTTTATTGGAAGAAACAGATGAAGGTTTGGCGCTTCTGCGAATTCGTGGTAACGTGCCAATGGGCGGAATCCATGATATACGTCCACATGCCAAACGCGCACAAATTGGTGGTATGTTGAGTGCGATGGAATTAGTGGAAATTGCCGGCACCATCCGAGCGAGTAGAGTTCTTCGTCAATTTCTAGAAGGTGTGGCTGCGGAAGATGATATTTCGATTCCGCATTTACTTGCACGTAAAGAAGCGATGCCCATCCTAACAGCTCTTGAACATGAAATTCATGCGTCAATTGATGATAATGGCCGTGTGGTAGACAGCGCGTCTTCTGCATTGCGCTCGATACGTCAAAGCTTACGCATACAGGAAAGCCGTGTGCGGGAACGTTTAGAGAGCTATACGAGAGGTAAGAATGCTGCGAAAATGCTATCGGATTCTATTGTTACGATTCGGAATGATCGCTATGTGATCCCGGTGAAGGCAGAATATCGTTCGCATTACGGTGGCGTCATTCATGATATGTCGTCTTCCGGTCAGACATTGTTTATCGAACCAGATGCAGTCGTACAAGCAAATAATGAAATTCGTACGTTAAAAGTGAAAGAGCAAGAAGAAATAGAGAAGATTCTGCTTGCGTTGTCCGCTAGTGTTCAGGAAGTGGCACATGATTTATTTACTTTAGTTCAATTACTAGCAGAAATCGATGTCATTTTGGCTAAAGCAAAATACGGTACTGCGAATAAATGTACTAAACCAACTGTTAACGCAGATGGCTATATGCGACTGGCTAAAGCGCGTCATCCTTTATTGGCAATCGAAGAAGCGGTTGCCAATACAATTGAATTTGGCTCGGAAATAACGACGATTGTTATAACTGGACCAAACACGGGCGGGAAGACGGTGACGTTAAAAACGGTGGGCCTATGTACGCTGATGGCACAAGCCGGATTACCTATTCCGGTACTAGATGGTTCTGAAATCGCGGTGTTTGACTCAATTTATGCGGATATCGGAGACGAGCAATCAATTGAACAAAGCTTAAGTACGTTTTCTTCCCATATGGTGAACATCGTGGATATTTTGAAAAAGTATGATGATCGTTCATTGTTATTATTCGATGAATTGGGATCAGGAACAGATCCGCAAGAAGGGGCTGCACTCGCAATCTCTATTCTTGACGAAGTACACGGTAGCGGCGCGCGGGTCATGGCGACGACCCACTATCCCGAATTAAAAGCGTATGGCTATAATCGACCAGGAGTCGCAAATGCGAGCGTAGAATTCGATATCGACACATTGAGTCCAACGTATCGATTGCTCATCGGTGTGCCTGGACGAAGTAATGCGTTCGAAATATCCAAACGACTAGGCTTGCATACTCACATTATTGATCGGGCAAAAACTTTTACAGGAGAGGACCGTGGAGAAGTTGATTTGATGATTGCATCGCTTGAAACGAGTCGCGTGCAATCCGAAAAAGATGCGGAACGTACACATGATTTACTCCTTGAAACAGAGAAGCTAAAAGCAGAATTGAATGCGAAACTCGCAGAATTTGATGAGCAGAAAGATCGCTTAACGGAAGCTGCAAAGGAGCGCGCAAAGAAAATCGTGGAGCAGGCAAGGACAGAATCAGAAGCTGTTATTTCTGATCTGCGTGCGCTTCGTATGAATGCGGGAGCAAGCGTCAAAGAACATGAACTAATTGAAGCTCGCAAACGACTAGAAGGTGCAGCGCCTGAAGAAAAGAAGAAGAAAGTAGCTAAAGCACAGGCTGGTCCACGTCCATTGCAACTAGGCGATGAAGTGAAAGTACTAGCCTACGGACAAAAAGGGACACTTATTGAAAAAGTATCAGATAAAGAATGGGTTGTTCAAATTGGTATTTTGAAAATGAAATTACAAGAGTCTGGCCTGCAATATACCAAGCCCGAGAAAGAGAAAAAGCAAGTAGTGGCGGCAGCGGTTCGCGGACGTTCGGAACATGTTAAATTAGAATTAGATTTACGTGGTGAACGCTATGAGGATGCAATTGCACGTACAGAGAAATATTTGGACGATGCTTTGCTTTCCAATTATCATCAAGTATCGATCATTCACGGCAAAGGAACAGGCGCCCTGCAAAAAGGTGTCCAGCAATATTTAAAGAAGCATTCGCGCGTCAAAAACTATCGCTTTGGCGAAGCAAGTGAAGGCGGCCACGGTGTAACAGTCGTCGAATTAAAATAAAGTGAATCCTTTTTGTTTCTTGAACCGTATGACAAGCAAGAGAACATAAAGAGGGTGCGAAGTTATGAAGCATACGGGATTTTGGAGTCATCCATTGGTCGAAACGGCTGGTTATTTCAGTGTAGTCACACTTTGTTTGATTGTCTCCATGGTGTTATTCGAAGTCGTAACAAAATATAAAAACTGGGATGAGATTCGAAAAGGGAATTTGTCAGTTGCGATGGCGACAGGTGGAAAGATTTTTGGTGTAGCCAATATTTTTCGCTATTCCATCGAGCAGCATAATAGCTTGCCGCAAATGATAGGGTGGGGATTATTTGGCTTCACGTTACTCGTCTTCGCATACCTTCTCTTCGAATTCCTGACCCCGAAGTTCAAAGTGGATGAAGAAATACAGGCAGACAACCGCTCCGTCGGCTTCATCTCGCTTTGTATTTCCGTCGGTCTATCATTCGTCATCGGCGCAAGTATTTCATAGGAGTGCATGTATTATGGAAAGATTAATTAAAATTCTACTCGCGGTCTGTGTACTCTTCGTGTTAATCGGAGTATACTGGCTTGTCACCAACACACCCTGACCACGGTCTCGGTGTTTTTTTACTTTGCAAGTTTGTAAATGGTGGTGATCGGGAATTTGCTATTTGGATGGACACCCTCCGGAACGCGTCCTCTTTGAAGCGTAAATCCCGTACAACTCACATGGTAATTCATTGTAATTTAGTCTTTAAATTAAGCATATAAATATCTAACATGCAATAGAATAGAAGGTCAGTACCGTTTATTTAATTATCAACAGGTAAAATCTTTGTCTATGACTCTAAAGGTTAAGCGCTTTCATGTTTATCTTGATAACTATTTAGCTTATCGATATACTATAAATAAGGAATGTTCAAACGATTATATTCAAGTGGAGGAGTTGTGGAGATGACGCAAAAACCTTGGCTTTCAACGTATCCCCCTGAAATTCCGGCAACTTTGGATTATGAACAAATACCATTGCAAGACTATTTAACAAGGTCAAGTAAGAAATATCCAGATAAGACCGCGATTCACTTTTTAGGGAAGGATATCTCGTACACAGAGTTCCACGAATCGGCTTTGAAGTTTGCGACATACTTGCAAAAGCTAGGTGTCGTAAAAGGTGATCGAGTGGCAATCATGCTTCCGAACTGTCCGCAAGGTGCGATTGCGTACTACGGAATCCTTTATGCGGGGGGAATCGTCGTACAGACAAACCCGCTGTATACCGAACGTGAACTGACGTATCAAATGGATGACTCGGGAGCGAAAGTTATTATCTCGCTCGATATTCTATTTCCAAGAATTACTAAGTCCATGAAAGAAACGTCGTTAGAACATATTATCATTACGAGTATCAAAGATTATCTACCGTTTCCTAAAAATCTGATTTATCCGTTTTTACAGAAGAAAGAGCATAAAATGTCGGTGAAAATAGAACATCGTGGCATTCATCATTTGTATACTGAAATAATGAAATCCACACGACCTGAACCGATTCACGTTTCGTTTGAGAAAGGTGATATTGCATTATTGCAATATACGGGTGGAACTACAGGACCGCCAAAAGGTGTAGAACTGACGCATGCCAATTTAATTAGCAATACGGAAATGTGTAGTGCTTGGTTGTACAAAACAGAAGACGGAAAAGAAACGATTATGGGTATTTTACCGTTTTTTCATGTGTATGGAATGACTACAGTTCTGATTTTTGCTGTTATGAAAGGGCACCGTATGGTATTGGTTCCTAAATTTGATTTTAAAACGGCATTAAAAGAAATTGATAAACAAAAACCAACGCTATTTCCGGGGGCACCTACGATTTATATTGGTCTTTTAAATCAACCAGATATAGTAAAATACGATTTATCTTCAATTAAAGCATGTATTAGTGGTTCTGCTGCATTGCCAGTCGAAGTAAAAGATAAATTTGAAGCAGTAACAGGCGGGAAATTGGTAGAAGGCTATGGTTTGACCGAAACCTCACCTGTAGCGATGGCGAACTTTGTGTGGGGGGGACTGCAAAAAAGAGGATCCGTAGGCGTACCTTGGCCAGATACAGATGCTTGTATTTTAGGACCAAACTCAACAGAGCCTATGCCGATCGGGGAAATTGGAGAAATCGCTGTGAAAGGTCCCCAAGTGATGACAGGATATTGGAATAGGCCAGAAGATACGCTAGAAACATTTCGTGATGGTTGGTTTTTAACAGGAGATTTAGGGTATATGGATGAGGATGGATACTTCTATGTCGTAGATCGTAAAAAAGATATGATTATCGCAAGTGGCTTTAATGTCTATCCGCGCGAAATTGAGGAAGTACTATATGAACATCCAGCAATCCAAGAATGCATCGTAGCAGGTGTTCCGGATCCGTATCGCGGAGAAACAATTAAAGCATATATTGTTTTAAAAGAAGGTTATTCTGTAACAGAAGTAGAATTAGATCAGTACTGTAGAAAACAATTAGCAGCATTTAAAGTACCGAGACAATATGATTTCCGAGATGATTTACCGAAAACAGCTGTCGGTAAAATTTTACGTAGGACGTTAGTAGAGGAAGAGAAAAAGAAACTATCGGAAACTAACGATACATTGAAAACTTCTTAACAAAATGCTTGACTACAACTGAAAACTTTATTAACATGAAAATGTGAATGAATAATCATTCATATTTTCTTTTTTGGTGGTGAAGCACATTGAAGCGTACAAAGCCTAAATATAAACAAATTGTAGATGCTGCGGTTATCGTAATTGCGGAAAATGGTTACCATCAGGCACAAGTCTCGAAGATTGCCAAAAAAGCCGGTGTTGCGGATGGAACAATATATCTTTATTTTAAAAATAAAGAAGACATCCTCGTTTCTGTGTTCAGAGAAAAAATGGCCGTTTTTGGAGTGAACATTAAAGAGATACTAGAAAAAGATCTTCCTATCTCTGAAAAATTACTACAAGTAATAGAAAACCATTTCAGAGTACTGCAAGAAGATCCGCATTTGGCGATTGTTACACAATTAGAACTCAGACAGTCAAACAAAGAACTACGGTCACAAATTAACGGTGTACTAAAAGAATATATGGTTTTATTGGATGAACTGCTTAAAGGAGGCGTAGAGACAGGAGAACTTTCTCCCGACTTAGATCTACGACTTGCACGACAAATGTTATTCGGCACAATGGATGAAACCATAACTTCTTGGGTATTGAATGATCAGAAGTTTGATTTGCTTAAGACGGCACCAAAAGTCAGTAAAATGCTATTGCATGGCTATTGTCAATAGTAAATATTTTTAAAGGAGATGTAGTAGATGGCATTGATCACTTTAGAAAAGGATGGTCACGTCGCCTTGGCGAAAATCAACCATCCGCCAGCAAATGCACTGTCTTCGAAATTGATTGAAGAAGTGGATCATCTTCTGACGAAAGTAGAACATGACGATGATATAAGAGTCGTTGTTCTACATGGTGAAGGTAGATTCTTCTCGGCAGGTGCAGATATTAAAGAGTTTACTTCTGTGGATACTGGAGAAGAGTTTTCCAAGATGTCCGCTAATGGTCAGAAAGTCTTTGAACGGTTAGAGAACTTTGTTAAACCTGTAATTGCTTCCATTCATGGTGCCGCACTTGGAGGTGGCTTGGAGCTAGCGATGGCTTGTCATATCCGGTTGGTAACGAAAAGTGCTAAACTCGGATTACCTGAACTTCAATTAGGACTCATTCCTGGATTTGCGGGTACACAAAGACTGCCAAGGTTGGTCGGTGTAGCAAAAGCAGCAGAAATTATGCTGACGAGTGATCCGATCACAGGTGAGGAAGCTGTACAGTGGGGCCTTGCAAATCATGCATACGCGGATGAAGAGTTGATGGAAGCGACGTTAAAACTTGCCAAGAAAATCTCGCTAAAGAGCCCCATTGCAATGAAACATACTCTACACATGCTTTCCTATTCAAAAGATCAATCGTTCTATGATGGTGTGGAAGCAGAAGCAAAATCATTTGGAGAAGTGTTCGTGTCAGCGGATGCGAAAGAAGGCATTCAAGCTTTTATTGAAAAGCGTCAACCTACATTTACCGGAAAGTAATTATCGAATAGGAGGTTCTATTAATGAACATTTATGCATTGGTAAAAAGAACATTTGATACGGAAGAAAAGATTTCAATCTCAAACGGTGCGATTGCAGAAGACGGTGCGGAATTCATCATTAATCCATACGATGAGTATGCGGTGGAAGAAGCAATTCAATTACGGGATGAACATGGTGGAGAAGTAACTGTGCTATCTATCGGTAACGAAGATTCCGAGAAGCAATTGCGTACAGCGTTAGCAATGGGCGCTGACAAGGCCGTGTTAATTAACATAGAAGATGATATTGACGACATAGATGAATATACATCAGCGAAAGTCATTGCAGACTACTTAAAAGACAAAAAAGCAGATTTAATTCTTGCGGGTAATGTAGCGATTGACGGAGGTTCTGGGCAAGTTGGACCTCGTGTAGCAGAATTGCTTGGTATCAACTACGTAACAACAATAACGAAATTAACAGTAGATGGAACAAATGTAACGGTCGTTCGGGACGTAGAAGGGGATTCCGAAACAATCGAAACATCTCTTCCACTTCTCGTGACGGCACAGCAAGGTCTAAACGAACCTCGCTATCCTTCATTGCCAGGAATTATGAAAGCAAAGAAAAAGCCGCTTGAAGAAGTCGAGTTCGATGACTTAGATCTTGAAGAAGATGATGTGGAAGCAAAGACAGAAACGAAAGAAGTATTCTTACCACCAGCAAAATCAGCAGGACGTGTACTAGAAGGCGAACCGGCAGATCAAGCAGCTGAACTTGTGAAGTTATTGCATTCTGAAGCGAAAGTTATTTGATTTCATATTGAACCGTTATGAGGAGGACTACACTATGTCAAAGAAAATGTTAGTTTTAGGTGAAGTGCGGGATGGAGAACTGCGTAACGTATCTTTTGAGACGATCGCAGCTGCAAAGAAAATTTCAGGTGGCGGAGAAGTCGTCGCTGTATTAATAGGGGAACAAGTACAATCATTAGGTGAAGAAATGATTCATTATGGAGCAGATCGTGTCGTAACGGTTGAGCATCCACACTTGAAACATTACACGCCAGACGGTTTTGGCCAAGCATTCATGGCGGTCTATGAAGACGAATCACCAGAAGGTATTGTGTTCGGACATACGGCAATGGGTAAGGACTTATCGCCAAAAGTAGCAAGTAAACTGGGTGCTGGACTGATCTCGGATGTTACTAAAATTGAAGGAGAAGGAGACGATGCAGAGTTCGTACGCCCAATCTACTCAGGTAAAGCATTCGAGAAGGTTGAAATTAAAGAAGGTTTATTGTTCATCTCTATTCGTCCGAACAACATTGAGCCGTTAGCGCATGATGCTAGCCGTTCAGGCGATGTAGCTTCAAAATCTGTAGAGATTACTAATCTTCGCTCAATCATCAAAGACGTCGTACGCAAGTCAACTGAAGGTGTGGATCTGTCAGAAGCGAAGGTTATCGTAGCGGGTGGTCGTGGTGTTAAAGGACCAGAAGGGTTCGAACCATTGAAAGAACTAGCTAATTTACTTGGTGGAGCAGTAGGTGCTTCGCGTGGCGCATGTGATGCTGACTACTGTGACTATTCACTACAAATTGGCCAAACGGGTAAAGTGGTAACACCGGATCTATACATCGCGGCGGGAATTTCGGGCGCAATCCAACACGTAGCAGGAATGTCGAACTCAAAAGTGATCGTAGCGATTAATAAAGATCCAGAAGCCAACATTTTTAAAATTGCGGACTATGGTATCGTAGGAGATCTTTTTGAAATCCTTCCAATAATGATTGAGGAAGTCAAAAAAATTAAAGTAAACTAAGTGAAAATGGATTCATAAGCATTATTTTAGCCGATGAGAATCCTCCATGATATAATGCGAATATAGCTGTAGATTAAAGGAGGAAATAATAATGGCAATTATCAATGCAACCGATTCAAACTTTGCTGAAAACATTAAAGAAGGCGTAGTACTAGTAGACTTTTGGGCACCTTGGTGTGGACCATGCAAAATGATCGCTCCTGTGCTTGAAGAACTTTCAGGTGAAGTTGAAGGGAAAGCAAACATCGTTAAAGTAAATGTCGATGATAACCAAGCAACTGCTAGTCAGTTCGGAATCATGTCAATCCCAACTTTGTTACTCTTCAAAGACGGAGAAGTAGCTGAGAAGGTAGTAGGCTTCCAACCGAAAGAAGCACTTGCACAACTAGTTGAAAAACACGCATAAATACAACAAACCGGGGGCTATCGCAGCATCCCGGTTTTTTAGTAGGTGAATATAATGAATGAAATCATTGAACATAAATTATCGATCCTCCCTGACTTTCCTGGTTGTTACTTAATGAAGGATCGCCAAGGCACCGTTATCTATGTTGGAAAAGCGAAAGTGCTGAAAAACCGTGTACGCAGCTATTTCACCGGCTCACATGACGGAAAAACACAGCGACTGGTCGGAGAAATTGAGGACTTTGAATATATTATTACAAACTCAGAAATTGAAGCGCTTATTCTTGAGTTGAATATGATTAAGAAATATGATCCGAAATACAATATTATGTTAAAAGATGATAAAACGTATCCATACTTGAAAATTACAAATGAACGACATCCTAAATTAATCATTACGAGAAAAGTGAATAAAAAAACAGGTAAATACTTTGGGCCTTATCCGAATGCGACTGCAGCACATGAGACAAAAAAACTATTGGATCGCTTATATCCGTATCGTAAGTGTCAAAGTATTCCAACACGTGCTTGTCTTTATTATCATATTGGGCAATGCTTGGCCCCTTGTATTAAAGAGGTGCCTGCGGATGCGTATACTGAAATGATTCAAGATATCACTCGTTTTCTTAATGGTGGATATAAGCAAGTGAAAAAAGAATTGCAACAGAAGATGAATGAATCGGCTGAGGAATTGGAATTCGAACGCGCGAAAGAATACCGCGATCAGATTACCAATATAGAAACTGTGATGGAAAAGCAGAATATGAATGCTAATGACTTCACGGATCGAGATGTATTTGGCTATGCGGTCGATAAAGGGTGGATGTGTGTTCAAGTTTTTTTCGTTCGTCAAGGGAAATTGATTGAACGGGATGTTTCGATTTTCCCGGCATATCAAGATCCAGAAGACGAATTATTAACCTTCCTCGGACGTTTTTACGGTGAAGGTCAACATTTATTACCTAAAGAAGTATTCCTACCTGAGTCAGTAGATTTAAGTCTAGCTGAACAATTACTCGATACAACTGTGTTTGTACCACAACGTGGGAAGAAAAAAGATCTTGTACAATTGGCTCAAAAAAACGCAACAATTGCATTGAATGCGAAGTTCCAATTAATCGAGCGGCAAGAAGAGCGGACGATTGGAGCTTGTGAAGAACTAGGCAAAGTGATGGCTATTAGCACGCCGCTTAGAATTGAAGCATTTGATAACTCGCATACACATGGAGTAGAGCCGGTATCCGCGATGATTTCATTTATCGACGGCCGACCGAATCGTAAAGACTATCGAAAATATAAAACGAAGACGGCCGCTGCACATGATGATTACGGTGCTATGCGCGAAGTCATCAGACGTCGTTATACGCGCGTCTTGAAAGATCAATTGCCTTTGCCGGATTTGATTGTCATTGATGGTGGGAAAGGTCAGATGGAAGTAGCGAGGGAAGTACTAGAGGATGAATTAGGATTAGCTATTCCGATTGCTGGTCTGGCAAAAGATGATAAACACAATACGGCACAACTGTTATATGGCAGTCCTCCAGAAATCGTAGCTTTGAAGAAGACGAGTGAGGCGTTTTATTTACTGCAACGTGTGCAAGATGAAGTGCACCGATTTGCGATTACGTTCCATAGACAACGAAGAGGTGCTTCTTCTTTAACTTCTTCACTCGATGGAATTGAAGGTGTAGGACCTAAACGTAAACAGCAGTTACTTAAGCATTTCAAAACAGTCAAGGCGATTCGGCAAGCAACAGAGGAAGAATTAAAGGAAGCAGGTTTACCTTTAAAAGTAGCTAGCGATTTGTTGGCGCACTTCCAACAGCCCGTGACAACAGAAGATCCCTTAACCGATGAAGGTTAAGGGATCTTTTGTGTATTTAATAGAATTAAAACATTCTTCTTTCGACATTTCTAGACAATTAAATACGAATAACCTATAAGGATTTACAGAATCTTCCTAACCGTTGATTAAGTAGGTTCTTTCTATAGAAGAAACCGTGGGAAGTAACTTGTGAATCGTGTATTATTGGAAAAATCATAATATAATAAGAAAAGCAGATGACGTCTTGACCTGTCTTAAACTGAGGAGTACAATATACATGTTATCATATTGTATCACGAAAGAGAGAGACCGATGAAAATAGCAGACCAATAGAGAACTGCATCATCAAAGGGGGATCTCAGAAATAAGGGAGGGTAAAAACTTGTCGAAAGAAACAGATTTTTTCTTACGCCGCTTACACTCGTTGCTTGGTGTTATTCCAGTTGGACTTTTTGTTGCCCAACACTTAGTCATCAACCACTTTGCGACGCGCGGTGAAGAAGCATTTAACAATGCATCTAATTTTATGGGGAACTTGCCGTTTGTATTTTTCTTGGAATGGTTCATTATCTATATTCCATTGATGTTCCACGCTTTTTACGGAGTGTACATAGCTTTTTCTGCGAAATACAATGTAGGCAATTATGGGACATTCCGTAACTGGATGTTTACACTACAGCGTTTCACGGGCGTATTCCTTGTAATCTTTATTGCATGGCATGTGTACGAAACACGTATCCAAAAAGCGCTTGGTACAGAAGTAGACTTCAACATGATGGCTGATATCTTATCAAATCCATTAATGCTTGTATTCTATATCGTTGGAGTTCTATCAGCGACTTTCCACTTGGCAAACGGACTTTGGTCTTTCTGTGTCACTTGGGGTCTTGCGCAATCACCAAATTCACAAAAGATTGTATCTTACATTACAATCATCGTGTTCTTAGTACTTTCTGTAATCGGTGTACAAGCACTTCTAGCATTTGTTTAATCTACTAACTAAACTTAAAAACCAATGAAATCACGTATAATTGAGGAGTGAAACAATAATGGCAAAAGGCAGATTGATTGTCGTCGGTGGAGGATTAGCTGGTTTAATGGCTACCATCAAATCAGCAGAAGCTGGCACACCGGTTGACTTGTTCTCGCTAGTACCAGTGAAACGTTCCCACTCTGTATGTGCCCAAGGCGGCATTAACGGTGCTGTAAACACGAAAGGTGAAGGCGACTCAGTCGATATTCACTTTGATGATACAGTTTACGGTGGAGACTTCCTAGCGAATCAAAAACCAGTGCAAGCAATGACGGCAGCAGCTCCTGGTATTATCCACTTATTAGACCGTATGGGAGTTATGTTCAACCGTACACCAGAAGGTCTATTGGATTTCCGCCGTTTCGGTGGTACACTTCACCACCGTACAGCTTATGCGGGTGCGACAACTGGACAACAATTACTTTACGCTCTAGATGAACAAGTACGTTCACATGAGGTAACAGGATTAGTACAAAAGTACGAGCACTGGGAATTCCTTGGAATCATTAAAGATGAAGAGGGAGTTTGCCGCGGTATTAAAGCGCAAAACATGAAGACAATGGAAATTCAAGCATTCAAAGCGGATGCGGTCATCATGGCTACTGGCGGACCTGGTATTATTTTCGGTAAATCTACAAACTCTGTTATTAACACAGGTTCAGCAGCTTCAATCGTTTATCAGCAAGGTGCAAAGTATGCAAATGGAGAGTTTATCCAAATTCACCCAACTGCTATTCCGGGAGACGATAAACTACGTCTAATGAGTGAATCTGCACGTGGTGAAGGTGGACGAATCTGGACATATAAAGATGGTAAGCCGTGGTACTTCTTGGAAGAAAAGTATCCAGACTACGGTAATTTAGTACCACGTGATATTGCAACACGTGAAATTTTTGACGTGTGTGTAAACCAAAAACTAGGTATTAACGGTGAAAATATGGTGTACTTGGATCTATCTCACAAGGACCCTAAAGAATTAGATATTAAACTAGGTGGAATCATCGAGATTTACGAGAAGTTCACAGGTGACGATCCTCGTAAATTACCAATGAAGATATTCCCGGCTGTTCACTATTCAATGGGTGGACTATGGGTTGATGATCATCAACAAACAAATATTCCAGGTCTATTTGCAGCAGGAGAATGTGACTTCTCACAACACGGTGCAAACCGTCTAGGAGCGAACTCATTGCTTTCTGCAATCTACGGCGGAATGGTCGCTGGACCGTATGCAATCGACTACATGAAGCAACTGAAGCGTACTGCTGATGAACTTCCTGCAACGATATTCGAAGATGCGGTCAAAGAAGAGCAAGGAAAATGGGAAGAATTGCTTAAAATGGATGGCACGGAAAATGCGTATCTCCTTCACAGAGAGCTTGGCGAATGGATGACTGACAACGTAACGGTTGTTCGTTTCAACGACAAGTTGAAGCAAACAGACGAAAAAATTGTTGAGTTGCTGGAACGTTATGAAAATATTAGCATGACGGATACACAGCAATGGTCTAACCAAGGAGCTATGTTTACACGTCAATTGAAAAACATGCTATACCTAGCACGTGTTATTACATTAGGAGCATTGCAACGTGATGAAAGTCGTGGCGCGCACTACAAGCCAGACTTCCCGAATCGTGACGATGAGAACTTCCTGAAGACAACTATTGCGGAATTTGATGGACAATCTGCGCCTATCATCTCTTATGAAGAAGTAGATACATCACTAATTCCTCCACGTATACGCGATTATTCTGCGAAGAAAGGAGACTGAAAAAAGTGAGTGAACAACAAACTGCAACTGCACAAAAAACAGTCGTATTTGATATTCAACGTCAAGATACTGCAACTTCAAGTTCCTACACAGAGCGTTTTGAAATTCCATACCGTCCGAATATGAACGTTATTTCGGCACTTATGGAAATCAGACGTAACCCGGTAAACGCAAAAGGCGAAAAAACTACACCTGTAAACTGGGACATGAACTGTTTGGAAGAAGTTTGTGGAGCATGTTCTATGGTAATTAACGGTCGTCCACGTCAGTCTTGTACTGCGTTAGTTGATCAATTAACACAGCCAATCAAATTAGAGCCTATGCGCACATTCCCAGTCGTTCGTGACTTGATTGTAGATCGTGAATTCATGTTTGATTCCTTAAAGCGTATCAAAGCATGGGTACCAATCGACGGTACGTATGATCTTGGTGAAGGACCTCGTATGCCTGAGCGTAAACGCCAATGGGCATATGAATTGTCTAAATGTATGACATGTGGTGTTTGTCTAGAAGCTTGTCCGAACGTTAACGACAAGACGAACTTCATGGGGCCTGCATTGATGTCACAAGTACGTTTATTCAACGCTCACCCAACTGGTGCAATGAACAAAGATGAGCGTCTAGCTACAGTTATGGCTGACGGCGGAATCACTGAGTGCGGTAACTCACAAAACTGTGTAGTTGCTTGTCCAAAAGGTATTCCATTGACGACTTCTATCGGTGCTATCGGTAGAGCGACAACAATTCAGATGTTCAAAAACTTCTTCGGAAGTGACCACCAAGTAGACTAACTTCTACAAAACGAACGACTCGCCTTCAGGGCGGGTCGTTTTTTTGTTGTTTATAGAGGAGATCCTGGTTGGTTTAAACAATAGACCCCTGGTGTCGCGCTCATAGACCTTGGTATCGCGCTCATAGACCTTGGCATCGCGCTCATAGATCTTGGCGTCGCGCTCATAGACCTTGGTATCGCGCTCATAGACCTTGGTATCGCGCTCATAGACCTTGGTATCGCGCTCATAGACCTTGGTATCGCGCTCATAGACCTTGGCATCGCGCTCATAGATCTTGGCGTCGCGCTCATAGACCTTGGTATCGCGCTCATAGACCTTGGTATCGCGCTCA
>NZ_PDYM01000024.1 GCF_002743055.1 Sporosarcina sp. P13
CCAGTTCCAAGCGCCAGCCTCTCGGGTCGTTTCGGTCTTTTCAAAAAGGTGCAAAGTGCGCACCTTTTGTGACTAGCCCTCCAACGCCTTTCGAGGCTGAACGGCGCTTTCCACTTTTGATTGTAAATAAAAAATAGCGCCCCTGTCACTTATGATGACAGAGACGCATAGTTTGCGTGGTTCCACTCCGCTTGGGAGACGCACTTCTCCCCGCTTAATGTCTTTAACGCAGACGCTACGTATGGCCTACTACACTGTTCAGCTCATCGCTCAAAGGTGCATTTCTATGTTGAATGAGCTCAGGTCATTTGCAGCCTAGATGACCCTCTCTATAGAGCTTTCAACATATACTTTCCTTCTCAACGCTTTTCATATGCAAATTGATATTACGTCCATTTTACACAAAACCTCAAAAATGTCAATATTGATTATTTTGCGAATCTTTCGACACGTTCGATAATTTTCTTCTTACCTATCAACGCAATGGAGTCTGGTAGTTCTGGTCCTGATGTTTGACCAGTTGCTACTACACGGACTGGCATGAATAAATTCTTACCTTTGTGCCCTGTTTCTTTTTGGACAGCTTTAATCGCCGATTTGATAGATGGCGCATCGAATGTCTCAAGCGCTTCTAGTTGTTGTTTCAATGAAGCCATCACTTCTGGCACTTGTTCACCCGCTAAGATTTCCTGTGCTGCTTCATCATATTCAACTGCATCGGTGAAAAACTGGGCGGATAGCTCAACAATTTCAGCTCCGAAGCTTAATTGCCCATGATATAAAGCAATTAAGTCGTGTACCCACGCTTGTTCTTCAGCAGTCATTTCTTTTGAAACAAGATCTGCGGCTTGTAGATGCGGTAACGCCAAGTCGATCACTTCTTCAAGTGATAACTTTTTAATGTACTGGTTGTTCACCCATGTTAACTTATGCGTATCGAACATAGATGGTGACTTAGATAAACGAGTTTCATCGAATAATTCAACTAATTCATCATGTGAGAAAATCTCTTCTTCTCCACCTGGCGACCAACCGAGCAACGCAAAGAAGTTGAACATCGCTTCAGGTAAATAACCTAAGTCTTTATATTGTGTAATGAATTGAATGATTGATTCATCACGTTTTGAAAGTTTTTTACGGTCTTCATTAACGATTAACGTCATATGACCAAATTGCGGATGCGACCAACCAAACACGTCAAACACCATTAATTGTTTCGGCGTGTTTGTCAGATGTTCTTCTCCACGGAATACGTGAGTAATTTTCATCAGATGATCATCCACTACTACCGCATAGTTGTATGTTGGAATACCGTTTGTTTTGACCATGACCCAATCGCCGATATCCTTCGATTCGAACGTTACTGCACCTCGAACTAGGTCCTCGATTGTATACGTTACATCTTCAGGTACACGCATGCGAATACTGTAAGAAAGACCCGCTGCTTCTTTTTCTGCCACTTCAACTGCCGTTAGATGACGGCATGTTCCATCATACATCGGAGCTGCAATACCCGCTGCCTTTTGAGCATCACGTTTCGCTTCCAATTCTTCAGGTGTACAGAAACATTTATATGCATGTCCTTGCTCTAGCATTTCATCTGCATATTTCTTATATAAATCTAAACGCTCTGTTTGACGATACGGACCATAGTCTCCACCAATGTCGACAGATTCGTCATGATGAATACCGAGCCATGTTAAGTTTTCTAACTGCGATAATTCGCCGCCCTCAATATTGCGTTCTGTATCTGTATCTTCAATTCTAATGATAAACTTTCCATCGTAATGGCGAGCATATAGGTAGTTAAATAAAGCGGTCCGTGCACCACCGATATGTAATTGGCCTGTTGGACTTGGTGCATAACGCACACGTACTTCTTGTGTCATAAATTTACCTCTCCGTTCTAGATCTATTACACCTTAGCGTAATTGCCTATCTATTTTAGCACTCTGTAGAAAGTTTTGAAAGTCACTGGTTTTTCATCAGTAAGATTGTCGCCATCGCCGCAATACCTTCTTCACGCCCCGGGAAGCCTAGACGCTCCGTAGTCGTTGCTTTGACATTCACTTGCGATAAATCAGCTTCAAGCAATTCTGCTACGCGTTGACGGATATCTCCTATATATGGTGCCATTTTCGGTCGCTGAGCTATGATCGTACAATCGATATTGCCTAAGCGGTAACCTTCCTCTTTTACCATTTCCCATACTTTTTCAAGTAATATGGCAGAGTCTGCGTCTTTAAATGCATCATCTGTATCCGGGAAATGTGTACCTATATCTACTTTCCCAATAGCCCCGAGCGCCGCATCGGTGACAGTATGCAATAAAACGTCTGCATCGGAGTGACCGATTAACCCCTTCGTGTGCGGGATTGTAATTCCTCCAATAATAAGTGGTCTACCTTCCGCAAATGCGTGTACATCAAAACCTTGTCCAATTCTAAACATCATTCATCCTACTTTCTTCTCGCCAGCAAGATTTCGCCTATCGCTAAATCTTCCTGTGTTGTCATTTTCACATTATCATAAGAACTTTCTACGATTTGCACGCCATGCCCAAGACGTTCTACAAGCATCGATTCATCGGTACCTAGGAAACCATCCTGAGTGGCTTGATCAGATGCTTTTTTCAATAGTTCATAACGAAATGCTTGCGGTGTCTGTACCATCCATAACTTTTCCCGGTCTACCGTTTGCTGTACCGTGCCGTTTTCCGCATATTTAATCGTATCTTTTACTTTAACCGCTGCAATTGCAGCACCTTTGTCGTTTGCTGTGTTGACCAAATCATCTATGACTGACGAGTTCACGAAAGGTCTCGCAGCATCATGCACAAGCACAATGCCGTTCCCTTTGTATGCTGCTATACACGCTGCTACGCTGTCCTGTCGTTCGCCTCCACCTTCTACAAACGTAATACTTTCATGTTGTTCAAGAATTTCTCGAATAAACATTTGTTCTTCAGGTTTTACCGCAATAATAATTTCCTCACACTGAGGGTCTTGTTGAAACACACTAATCGTATGGTACAGAATAGGATGTTCACCAATTTTTAAGAAAAGCTTGTTTTTTCCGGCTCCCATGCGTTTACCGCTACCTGCAGCTGGAATCATCACTGTATATTTCACATTCGTTCCTCTGCTTTCTTTCACTAATTCATCGACCTTTAGGTTTTGCGAAAATCATTCGTCCTGCAGATGTTTGCAGAACACTCGTCACTAAAACATCGATTGCCTGGCCGATATATGACCTGCCATCTTCAATGACAATCATTGTCCCGTCATCCAAATAAGCCACGCCTTGATTATGTTCTTTACCATCTTTAATGACCACAACATGCATTTCTTCACCCGGAATGACAACTGGCTTTACCGCGTTTGCTAAATCATTAATATTCAATACCGCCACACCATGCAAGTCTGAAACTTTGTTCAAATTAAAGTCGTTCGTCACCACAAGCCCCTGCATTTTCTTTGCTAGCTTCACAAGCTTCAAATCAACCTCTGCAACGTTTGGTATATCTTCATCTGTAATCATAACATGCGGACCGTCATCATTTTGGAGACGCTTAAGTATATCCAGCCCCCGTCTACCCTTCGTTCGTTTCAGCGTATCCGAAGAATCCGCTATATGCTGAAGTTCAGTCAACACGAATTGTGGAACAACTAAAATTCCTTGCAAAAACCCAGTCGCTACTATATCCGCGATTCGTCCATCGATAATAACGCTAGTATCTAATAACTTATAGACGTCTTTCTGCGGCGCAATTGGCTCTGTCGTTTCCACAGGCTCTTTCTTTTTAGTCGTCGTATTACGCATACTAGTCATAGCGCCGATAAACTCTTCACGCTTTTTAAATCCAACTTGGAATCCTAAATACCCTAAAAGAATAGACAACAAGACCGGTATTACGGACGAAATTACAGGAATATCAATAGCATTCAAACCAAAACTGAATAAGAACGCGACGCTCAGACCTCCAATTAACCCTATAGTCCCAAATAACAGATCCATAATTGGCGCTTTCAAAAGTCGCTCTTCAATCCATTTAATAAAATTCACAATCGGTTCTGTTAAAAATAAGCTTAATAAATATAAAATAATGGCTCCTAAAATGGCCTCTACGTATGCATTGTTGATCATGGGTTTTGATGTAAATGCAAACATGGCAAATAAGTACGGTAAAAATAAAACACCAAGAGTTCCTCCGATTAATAGGAAAGAAACTTGAACCACTCTTTTCAACATATTCTTCCACCTCCTTTTCCTTCCTATTAGTATACAACGAATTACGCTAAGCCGCTTAGGTTAAGTGAGGAGTTCCCAAAAAATTCTCCGCTCCCTTTACTAGGACTATTTAAAAAGATTGAGGATCCTATTGTTTTATTGAGCTACTATTATCTAAATGCAATCCCTAGCGCCTCTGTAATAGTTTCTACGCCAACCACGTCGATGCCAGAAGGGATATCCCAACCACCTAGGTTTGAAGCCGGAATAATTATCCGCTCAAATCCCAGCTTAGCTGCTTCTGTTACACGCTGTTCTATTCTAGATACCCGTCTAACTTCACCTGTTAACCCTACTTCTCCAACAAAACAATCTCGTGCACCAACTGCGGTATCCTTATAACTTGATACGATGCTCAGCAAGACTGCTAAATCAATAGCCGGTTCATCTAACTTCACACCGCCAGCCACCTTAATATACGCATCTTGCGTCTGTAGTAGCATACCCGCTCGCTTTTCTAGTACTGCCATCAGTAACGACACGCGGTTCTGATCTAGGCCGGTCGCCATTCGTTTTGGATAATTAAAGCTGGAAGCCGTCATTAACGCTTGGATCTCAACTAGAATTGGACGGGTTCCTTCCATAGAAGCGACAATGGTAGAACCCGCTCCGCCTTGCGATCGTTCTCGCAAAAATAATTCGGAAGGGTTCAATACTTCTTTTAAACCTGACTGTAACATTTCGAATATAGCAATCTCATTAGTCGAACCAAAACGATTTTTCACGCTACGTAAAATACGGTATGTATGATGTCGTTCCCCTTCAAAATACAACACAGTATCCACCATATGCTCGAGCAATCTTGGTCCAGCAATTTGCCCTTCTTTAGTCACGTGACCCACGATGAAAATAGCGATGTTTTGAGTCTTCGCAATTCTCATAAGTTCAGCTGTACACTCACGAACTTGTGAAACGCTACCAGGTGCAGAAGTAACCTCCGGGTGATGTACTGTTTGGATAGAGTCCACTATGACGAATTTCGGCTGAACTGCATCGACCGTTTCATGAATCATGCCAAGATCAGTTTCCGCATAAATGTAAAGCTCATCCGATTTCACACCTAGTCTTTCCGCCCGCAGTTTCGTCTGTCGAATCGACTCTTCACCAGAAATATATAGGACGCGCTGTTGCTGATTTGCAAGCAAAGAAGACACTTGTAAGAGCAAAGTCGACTTACCGATACCCGGATCTCCACCGATCAATATAAGCGAGCCAGGCACGATTCCTCCACCTAATACGCGATTCAATTCTTCTAGCTCCGTTTTCACTCGTGGTTCTTCCACCATTTCAACTTTGCTAATTGGTAATGCTTTTTGTTTCACTTTCTCTCCATGCTGAAAAGCACCACGCGGTCCTTTTTGTACAACTTCTACTTCTTCATCCATCGTATTCCATTCTCCACAGCCTGGACAGCGCCCCATCCATTTAGGGGATTCATACCCACAGGAACGACACATGAACTTGGATTTTCGCTTTGCCATATACTATCTCCTTACTTGAAATACGAAAAGGACAGCCCGCTACGCTTTTTGAAATTCCAAGCGAGCGAGCTATCCAAGTCTTCATTCAATTAGTTTTCTACTGTTTGTGTTTGTTTTTCTGTCTTAACAACAAACTTATCTTCTTCCACATCAATTACCACTGTTTCACCCATCAGAACTTTACCTTCTAATAACTCTTCAGATAAACGATCCTCAACATGTTTTTGTAATGCTCGACGTAGTGGACGAGCACCATATTCCGGATCATATCCTTCATCGGTAATTTTGTCCATTGCTGCTTCAGTCAATACTAACTCGATATCTTGTTCAGCCAATCGCTTAGATAGCTCATTTGACATTAAGCTAACGATTTGGCGTAGGTGTTCTTTTTCAAGCGAGTGGAACACAATCATGTCATCCACACGGTTTAGGAATTCTGGTCTAAATGCTTTCTTCAATTCAGCAAGCATCTTTTCTTTCATATCGTCATAACCAGAATCACCATCACCGATATTAAAGCCGACATAACGGTTCTTCTTCAATTCCGTCGCCCCGACGTTCGATGTCATGATAATGACCGTGTTACGGAAATCAACTGTTCGTCCTTTAGAATCTGTCAAACGTCCATCTTCCAATACTTGCAGTAAAATATTGAAGACGTCTGGATGTGCTTTTTCAATTTCATCAAGCAAGACTACAGAATATGGTTTACGGCGAACTTTCTCAGTCAACTGGCCTCCTTCTTCGTAGCCTACGTACCCTGGAGGGGATCCGACAAGACGTGATGTCGCATGTTTTTCCATGTACTCCGACATGTCGATACGAATCATAGCGTCTTCATCACCGAACATTACTTCAGCTAGTGCACGACCTAGTTCTGTTTTACCTACACCCGTCGGACCTAAGAAGATGAATGAACCAATTGGTCTCTTCGGATCTTTCAATCCAGCACGCGCACGGCGAATTGCTTTAGAAATAGCCAGCACTGCTTCATTTTGACCGATTACACGCTCATGTAGTATTTCTTCCATATTGAGCAACTTCGCAGATTCTGTTTCAGCAATCTTATCGACTGGAATCCCTGTCCACATCGCTACAACCGTCGCGATGTCGTTGACTGTTACTTCAGATTCCGTCTTCCCTTGCTTCTCTTTCCAAGCCGTTTTCGTTATTTCCAACTTTTCTTTCATCTTCTGTTCTTTATCTCTGTATGAAGCAGCTTTTTCAAATTCTTGACTTTGAACAGCTGCATTCTTTTCAGAACGAATGGCTTCTAACTTTACTTCAAGCTCTTTCAAGTTCGGCGGCGTTGTATATGAACGAAGTCGAACTTTTGATCCCGCTTCATCAATCAAGTCAATCGCTTTATCCGGTAAGAAACGATCTGAAATATAACGGTCAGACATTTTCGCTGCTGCTTCCACAGCTTCGTCTGTAATCTTTACACGGTGATGCGCTTCGTAGCGGTCACGCAACCCTTGAATAATCTGTATTGTTTCTTCTACTGTAGGTTCATCCACTTGAATCGGTTGGAAACGACGTTCAAGTGCTGCATCTTTTTCAATATATTTTCGGTATTCATCAAGTGTCGTAGCACCGATACATTGCAGTTCTCCACGTGCAAGCGAAGGTTTTAAGATGTTAGATGCGTCAATTGCACCTTCAGCTCCACCTGCACCGATCAATGTATGCAACTCATCAATGAAGAGAATAATGTTCCCCGCTTGACGAATTTCTTCCATTACTTTTTTCATACGATCTTCAAACTCACCACGATATTTCGTCCCTGCAACGACTGTACCCATATCAAGTGTCATGACGCGTTTATCGCGTAGGATTTCAGGCACTTCGTTATTGACGACTTGTTGCGCCAATCCCTCGGCGATCGCTGTCTTACCTACACCAGGCTCTCCGATTAGTACTGGATTGTTTTTCGTACGTCGGGCTAACACTTCGATAACCCGCAGTATTTCCTTGCTTCGTCCAATGACTGGATCAAGTGTGCCTTCACGAGCAATTTCTGTTAAGTCTCTTGCTAAACTATCCAAAGTCGGTGTCGCAGCTGATGCTGAGTTCGCTGCACTTCCAACAGAACTTTCATCATTTCCAAGTAATTGGAGCACTTGTTGGCGAGCTTTGTTTAAACTAACGCCTGCATTATTTAGTACGCGAGCAGCTACACCTTCACCTTCGCGAATCAAAGCTAATAAAATATGTTCTGTACCAATATAAGAGTGACCCAATTTACGTGATTCATCAACCGAAAGTTCTATGACACGTTTTGCGCGCGGCGTATAATGAACGATCGGGCCCACATCTTTCGAACCCACACCTACAAGAATCTCTACTTCACGTTCGATTGTATCCGCATTCACATTAATCGCTTCCAGTGCCTTCGCTGCAATTCCGCCACCTTCTCGGATTAATCCAAGCAAAATATGCTCCGTACCGATAGATTCATGCTTTAAGCGGATCGCCTCTTCTTGAGCAAGTTGTAATACTTTTTGTGCACGTTGTGTAAATCGATTGAACATCATATCCATTCCCCTCTTTCCTTCATTAGTAGATATATTCTATGGTATGCCAATTGAAGCAACCTTGCTTTACTCCGCATTACTATACATATTCAAACCAATTCATAAAAAGCCGTAAAATCTATATTGACTTTGACTATCTTTGATTAACTATAAATCTTAATTAATCATCTTGCAAAAAGTTTGCTTATGACTCTTCAGGTTCATTTCCCTCAACTGTCGACCTTGCCATTAACAGGCGATCGCGGAATAATTGTGCGCGAAGAACGTCTCTTTGTTCAGATGTTAATTCTGTACCCTTAAAGTGCTGAAGAAAACCTGGCTGCATAAAAATCATTAATTCATTCAAAATTGTCATTTCGATATTTTGGATGATACCTAAATCAATACCCAAACGAACGTCCGACAAACATCTAGCCGCTTCTGCTGAAGGAAGTATTCTCGCATGTGTAATCGTACCAAGAGATCTGAATAGACGATTTTCTAAATGCACTTCGGATTTTGCAAGTAGCAACTCACGCGATTTCTTCTCATGTGCTATTAAACGTTTCGTAATGCTTTCCAGATCTTTCAAAATTTCCGACTCTGATTTACCTAGTGTTATTTGATTAGATATTTGATAAATATTACCAAGCGCTTCGCTACCTTCACCGTAGCTTCCACGGACGACCATACCTAGCCGCGAAATCGCCGGAATGATACGCTCAATCTGTTTGGTGATGGTTAGCGCTGGCAAATGCATCATGACAGATGCCCGCATGCCCGTTCCTGTATTCGATGGGCAGCTAGTTAAATAACCAAATGCCTCATCGAATGCATACTCTAGATTACGTTCTAGTTCACTATCCACTTGATCCGCTTGTTCATATGCAGTATCGATTTGAAAGCCTGGATAAATACATTGAATGCGAATATGATCCTCTTCATTCACCATAATACTAATTGTCTCGTCTTCAGATAATAAAACAGATCCATACCTATCAGGTTCGATCAACTGAGGACTTACTAAATGTTTTTCCACCAGAATTTGTCGCTCAAGAGATGATAAGTCTGCCATCGATATCCCTGCAAATTGATGTTCTTCCACCGTTGTTACTGCCTGATCGACCGCTTCTTTGACACGTTGGGCTTCTTCTTTGGAGGAACAAATCGGGAATAGCCGGTCTTGTAAGTTGCGTGCCAAACGGATTCTCGTAGATAGAACGATGTCTGAATGCTCGCCTTCCGCGACCATCCAACCGGTCAATTCACGTTTGATGAATTTTTCAAATGACATTTTAATCATCACCTCCATCGGCCAATTGCTGTTTGACTTGATTGGCTTCGTCACGCAAGACCGCGGCTTCTTCAAAACGTTCATTGTCTACAGCTTCTCGCATCTTTACTCGAATATCATCTAGCTTCTTTTTCAAAGCAAAACGTTCGTTTAGAGAAACCGGGATCTTCCCGCTGTGACTTGTGTTGCCGTTATGCAATTTGGCAAACACACGAGGCAATTGTTCACGAAATGTGTCATAGCAAGTCGCGCAACCAAATTTTCCGACGTCTAAAAAGCGATGAAACGTCAGACTACAATTTGGACATTCCGGACCCGCGACTACTTCGTTCGGCTTTTGTCCTGATAACAGTTCCGTACCACCTAGCCAGTGCGCTAAAAATTGTTGAATGGATAACGGTTCTTGATCTGGACTGAATGAAAATGTCTGAGAATAAAATGCACATTTATCACACAAATGTCTTTCGGTTGCACCATTCATCGTCTCTTGCTTAAAGACTACAGTTGCAGGTCGTTCTTTGCAGTTTTCACAAAGCATCTGTATCCACCTCATTCTACTTCTTCGTATAATAACGTAACTAACATGGCGCGAAGTATACGCGAACGCAATGCATCTCGTTCAGGTAACATGTAGCGTAGTGTCGCACGACCAACTGCAGCTAGCATGAGTTTGGCTTCTCGCTCTGAAATTACTTCTTCTTGAATTAAACGATAGATTACATCTTCCGCCATAGTGGAGGACGCTTCTACCTCTAAGATGTCTAATGCTTGTTCTAGCAGATCCTTACGGGAGTTCGTCTGCACACGATAAATCCGAATGTAGCCCCCACCTCCACGTTTTGATTCAACTGCATATCCTCTTTCAACCGTGAAGCGCGTTTTAATTACATAGTTAATTTGCGAAGGAACGCATTGAAATCTCTCGGCAATTTCATTCCGTTTGATTTCAATAGAAGCATTATCTTCCTTTTCGATAATCGACTTCAAATACCCTTCTATAATGTCAGAAATATTCCGCATCTCGTCACCTCGTTTCTGATCATTCTCTAGTTGACTTTGACTATCTTTGACTTGATTGTATCGCAGAAATTAGGCGAGATGCAATTCATTTGATTGGTGGTGTTTGCTTTTTATTTCAGAATTATAGCGATAGGCTTTCACTATTCATAGACGATTATTCATAGTGTCTCAATCTTTTTGAACATACTAAAAAACCACGTATGGATTTACGTGGTTTTTTGTACTTTATATAGTAACTGGCTCTTTTTTCAATGGTTCCAAATCTACTTCGAAGCCCATGTCTTCTAGCATTTTTCGATCTTGATCATTTTCTTGACCCGCCGTTGTCAGGTAGTCACCGATGAAGATGGAGTTTGCTGCGTATAGACCGAGTGGCTGTAGACTGCGAAGGTTGACTTCGCGTCCGCCTGAAATACGGATTTCTTTTGTTGGATTAATGTAACGGAATAAGCAAAGCACTTTTAAACAATAGCGCGGATCCAACTCGGATGTACCTTCTAACGGTGTACCATCTACAGCATGTAAGAAGTTCACTGGAATAGAGTCTGCGTCAAGAACGCGTAAGCTATGCGCCATGGAAATTACGTCTTCTTTTGTTTCACGCATACCAACGATCACGCCTGAGCATGGTGAAATCCCTGCCTCTTTTGCATGGCCAACTGTATTTACACGATCATCATACGTATGTGATGTTGTGATGCTTTCATGATGCTCTGCAGAAGTATTCAAGTTATGGTTATAACGATCTACGCCCGCTTCCTTCAATCGAACAGCTTGCTCAGGCTTCAAGATACCAAGGCATGCACAGACAGTCATCCCTTGATGCTTTTCTTTTATCTGCTTAACGGAATCAATAACGATTTCAAGCTCACTGTCGCGGGGTCCACGTCCACTAGCCACGATACAATACGTGCCTGCTTTATTTGCAGCTGCACGTTCTGCACCTTCTAAGATTTCTTCTGCTTTCATCATCGCATACTTTTCAACAGGAGCTTTTGAGATGATAGATTGTGCACAGTAGCCACAATTCTCCGGGCATAATCCCGACTTTGTATTGATGATCATATTAAGTTTTACTTTATTCCCATAGTAATGAGAACGAATCGAATAGCTCGCGTGAAGTAGCAACAATAAATCTTCGTCTGGGCTGTTCAATATAGAGAGCGCCTCTGCGTCTGTAAGAATATGTCCTGCCAATACTTTGTCTGCCAACAGCTGATAATTTGTCAAAGTGTACGCCTCACCTTCAAGTGTTTTGAAATTCTAAAAGCAAAGATTCCAGCAAGTACCGCTAATAGGATATCTTTTGGCAGTGGCGGAACCATCCAAAGCCAAGCGACTTTATACGTAAATGCTTCTGGTGCAGCAGCCCACATTTTATAGGCGAAATACATCCAGTTCGTACCAAGTAAATAGTTAACTGCAGTTGCTACAAGAGATGCAATAATGAATGCGGATAATGTTCCTTTCCGCTCGACTATTTTACCTGCTATGTAGGCGATTAAGATAAAGGTAACGATGAAGCCAAATGTCGGGCTTAGTATTTGTCCAAAACCACCTGAGAATCTAGCAAATACAGGTGCTCCTGCAAGACCAATCAACATATAGACAGTCATAGATAATGCACCTAGCCGACTACCTAATAACAATCCTGACAATACCGCGAAGAATGTTTGCAACGTAATCGGTACTCCACCGACCACCAAAAACGGAACGAATGAAGTTATATTCGCACCAATCATCATTAATGCCGCGAACATTCCACTATAAACAATGCTTAACGCACTGAACTTACTTTTGGGACGTCCTTCTGTTACTGTCGCCATCATTCCACCTCTTCACATTTTAGTTACCATAAAAATAATAATGGTTAACTTATGTTATGTCAACACTGTATGTGATTTAGTTAACATACAAAAAGCTGTAGCTAAACTCCTTTTCGAGAGTTTAGCTACAGCTTGAGCTGGCGACATACTTTTTGTCGGCTTACTTCTTTTTATCAATTTTCTCTTCTTTTTCTTTCCGGAATAAAACAAAAGCAATTACACCACTAAATACAGCTGCGGCAAATGTAATATAGACACGTGAATCATAGGGTACTTCTTCATAACTATTACCTAGCATAATCCAAGCAAGCGTACCTACTAAGAAGGCAATCGGAATAGAGTATTTAAAAAATTGCATAATCCCTCACCTTTTCAAGTTATTCTTTTAATTTTATCACATTCCACCAGTTTTCTCTATGCGACCAGTCCTCTTTATCAACTTCACCAAACATTCACTTGACGATACCCAACAAACTCGCTATGATGTGGTTAGAATAATCGAAATAATTTAATAAGAATCGTATCTTATCAAGAGAAGCCGAGGGACTGGCCCGTCGACGCTTCAGCAACCAGCCATTATAGGCAAGGTGCTACTTCCAGCGGGATGTCCTAGTGGCAAACTGAAAGATGAGAGGGAACTAGTCATTATGATTACAAAGCCTTCTATATATTTGAAGGCTTTTTTTGATTAGTAAAAAGCTGAAATATCCAAAGGTCTTAGTGCATGTAACTAGATTATAAAAGGTAAAGGGGAGACTCGATCATGTCATTGCTAAAGAAACTTCAAACAAATGTCCTGACAGCGGATGGGGCAATGGGGACAATTTTGTATTCATACGGTATAGATTATTGTTATGAGGAACTAAACATAGAGAAACCTGAAATTGTAGAGAAAATCCACCAAGATTACATTACTGCGGGGGCAGATATAATCCAAACGAACACATACAGTGCCAATGCGGTGAAGTTAGCGCGTTACGGATTGGAAAGTCGCGTTACAGAGTTCAACAAAGCAGCGATTCAAATTGCCAAACGCGCAGCAGCACCAGGTGGTCAGTTTGTGCTTGGGACGATTGGCGGTTTGCGTGGGATTAGGAAAAGCGATGCTTCATTAGATGAGATCCAGAAAGTTGTGCTTGAACAAGCGAATGCATTACTGACTGGCGATCCAGATGGCTTATTGTTAGAAACCTATTATGATTTCGAAGAACTTTCATCCGTCGTCACTACTTTGCGTCAAATTACAGATATTCCGTTAATTGCGCAAGTTTCGATGCATGATCCTGGTGTGTTGCAAAATGGACTTTCATTAAATGATGCACTACATCAGTTGGAATCACTAGGTGCTGACATCGTTGGAGTGAATTGCCGTTTAGGACCTTACCATACAATTCAAGCATTCGAAAACGTTTTATTGCCGGACAAGGCATTTTTATCAGCATTTCCTAATGCTAGCTTGCTAGACGTAGAAGATGGTCGTATCGTCTACGAATCAGAAGCCGAGTATTTCGGTCGCGCTGCAGTATTACTCCGTGATCAAGGCGTTCGTTTGATCGGTGGATGTTGTGGAACAACGCCTAAACATATTAAGGCAGCTAAAACACGCTTGGAAGGGTTAGCTCCTGTTACTGAGAAAGTTGTAACACCAGCAAAACCAATTATTATTCAAGAAGCTGGTCCTGTTAAACATCAGCCACTTCACGAAAAAGCGAAGACAGAACGTACTGTCATCGTTGAACTGGATACACCACGCCATTTAGAAACTGAAGATTACATTAAAGGTGCAAACCTCTTATATGATGCAGGTGTAGATGCTGTCACTATGGCAGATAACTCATTGGCATCTCCTCGAATCAGTAATATGGCAATGGGTTCTATCATTAAGATGCAACACAATATCCGCCCCTTAGTCCACTTGACGTGTCGTGACCATAACTTAATCGGTTTACAGTCACATTTGATGGGGCTCGATGCACTAGGCATACATGACATTCTCGCAGTAACAGGTGACCCAACAAAAGTAGGTGACTTCCCTGGCGCGACAAGTGTCTATGACGTCTCGAGCATGGAACTATTACAACTGATTAAGCAATTGAATGAAGGTATTTCATTCTCTGGTAAACCATTACGTAAAAAAGCAAACTTCTCTGTTTCTGCTGCTTTCAATCCGAATGTACGCGTTATCGATCGTGCAGTACAGCGACTTGAGAAGAAAATTGAAGCAGGTGCGGATTATTTCATTACTCAGCCTGTTTATACAAAAGAAAAAATCATTGACGTGTATGAAGCTACGAAGCATTTAGATACTCCGATTTTCATCGGTATCATGCCGTTGACTAATATTCGTAACGCGGAATTCTTACATCACGAAGTTCCAGGGATCAAGCTATCCGAGGAAGTGTTGGAAAGAATGCGCGAATGTGGAGATGATCGAGAGCAATCCACTGCAACGGGTATTGAGATTGCAAAAGAGCTGATCGATACCGCTGCAAAATACTTTAATGGAATCTATTTGATCACTCCATTCCTACGTTACGACATGACACTTGAGTTATATGAATATATTAAAGAAATTGATGAGAAGAAGGAGAGGGAATTAACACATGCAGAGACATCCTATTGAAGAGCAACTAGAGAAACGAATCCTAATCATTGACGGCGCGATGGGAACGATGCTGCAAGCAGAAGATCTCTCTACTGAAGACTTTGGCGGCGAAGAGTATGACGGTTGTAACGAGTACTTAAGTGTATTGCGTCCCGATATTTTGGAAAGAATTCATGATGAGTACTTGGAAGCTGGAGCCGATATTATTTGTACAAATACATTCGGTGGTACTCCACTCGTGTTAAATGAATTCTCCCTTGGTCACCGTGCAGATGAAATCAACACGAAATCCGTTGAAATTGCAAAGAAAAGTGCCGAAAAGTATTCGACTCCTGAATGGCCCCGTTTTGTAGCTGGGGCGATTGGGCCGACGACTAAGACTCTTTCCGTTACAGGCGGTATTACATTTGATGAATTATCCAATGATTTCTACGTCCAAGCAAAAGCACTCGTAGCCGCAGGAAGCGACTTGATTTTGATGGAAACGAGCCAGGATATGCTGAACGTTAAGGCAGGTACAATTGGCATTAAGAAAGCATTTGAAGAACTTGGACGCGAAGTACCTATTATGATTTCAGGTACGATTGAGCCGATGGGTACAACACTTGCTGGTCAAAGTATAGAAGCATTTTATATTTCCATTGAACACGTTAGCCCTCTTTCTGTCGGTCTAAACTGTGCGACAGGTCCTGAATTCATGACAGACCACCTACGTTCACTTTCAGATTTGGCAACTAGCTATGTAACGTGTTATCCGAACGCTGGACTTCCGGACGAAGAAGGTCATTACCATGAATCTCCTGAGTCCCTATCGAAAAAACTAGAAGGATTTGCTGATAAAGGTTGGCTGAATATGGTCGGTGGCTGTTGCGGTACGACACCTGACCATATCCGTGCAATTAGAGAAGCAGTAAAGGATAAAGCTCCCCGTCAAATGCCAGAAGAAGAATACGGACATGCCGTATCTGGTATAGAACCTTTACTTTATGACGATACATTGCGACCACTACTAATTGGTGAACGGACAAACGTTATCGGGTCACGAAAGTTCAAGCAGTTAATCGTTGATGAAAAGTTTGAAGAAGCTTCGGAAATCGCACGTGCTCAAGTAAAGCGTGGCGCACACGTATTGGACATCTGTTTAGCAAACCCAGACCGTGATGAGCTGTATGATATGACACGATTTATGAAGGAAGTTGTTAAAAAGGTTAAAGTTCCTTTAGTAATTGACTCCACTGACGAAAACGTCATTGCAGAAGCTTTGAAGTTTTCTCAAGGGAAAGCAATCATTAACTCGATCAACTTAGAGGATGGAGAAGAACGCTTTGACGCTGTATTACCACTTGTGAAAAAGTTCGGAGCAGCTGTCGTTGTCGGTACAATCGACGAAATTGGAATGGCTGTTACAAGAGAACGTAAACTTGAAATTGCCTTACGTTCATATGACTTACTCGTAAATAAGTGGGGAATCGCACCGGAAGACATTATTTTCGATCCACTAGTCTTCCCTGTAGGAACAGGTGACGAACAGTATATCGGTTCCGCTGTCGAGACGATTGAAGGAATCCGTTTGATAAAGGAAAAATTACCTCGTACCTTGACGACACTTGGTGTCAGTAACGTTTCATTCGGCTTGCCGCCAGTAGGTCGTGAAGTATTAAACGCTGTGTATTTATACCACTGTACGCAAGCTGGTTTAGATTACGCGATTGTAAATACAGAAAAACTGGAACGTTTTGCTTCAATTCCCGAAGCGGAAATCAAACTAGCTAATGATTTATTATTCACGACAACTGATGAAACGTTAGCAGATTTTGCGGACTTTTATCGTGATAAGAAAAAAGAAAAAACGGAAGACGATATTCCAAAAACAGTGCCTGAACGTCTTGCCTATTATGTAGTAGAAGGCACGAAGGAAGGTCTAATCCAAGACTTAGAAGCTGCCATGAAAACATATGACACGCCGCTCGATATTATTAACGGGCCGTTGATGAAAGGAATGGGGGAAGTTGGTCGTTTATTCAACGACAACCAGCTAATCGTAGCGGAAGTACTACAAAGTGCCGAAGTGATGAAAGCATCCGTTTCGTACCTAGAACAATTCATGGATAAGAAAGAAGACGACAGCGGAAAAGGCAAAATCATTCTAGCTACTGTCAAAGGCGATGTACACGATATTGGGAAAAACTTAGTCGATATCATTTTAAGCAATAACGGCTTTAAAGTAATCGATATTGGCATCAAAGTTACTCCGGCAGCATTAATTGAAGTGATTCGTAAAGAAAAACCGGATATCGTTGGCTTATCAGGTTTACTTGTAAAATCTGCACAGCAAATGGTCATTACAGCGCAGGACTTCAAAGCAGCAGGTATCGATTTGCCTGTTATGGTCGGTGGAGCTGCTTTGACAAGACGATTTACGGAAACAAAAATCGCACCTGAATATGACGGTCCTGTAATTTTCGCGAAAGATGCGATGCAAGGACTAGACTTAGCAAACAGACTACAAAGCGACGGCAAAGAAGCACTTCTTGATGAATTGCAGGAGAGCCTTGAAAAACGCGAAACGAATGATGCGATTAAAGCAAGTCGCGGAACGACAAATGTAGCCGTCGCCCCCCGTCCAGTAAAAACGGTTCGCACAGATGTCCCTGTGTTCGTGCCAACAGACCTACGAAGACGCGTAGTTAAAGATTATTCAGTAGCTCACTTACACCCTTATGTAAATATGCGCACACTGATCGGTCATCACCTAGGTTTACGCGGAAATGTCGACAGTATGTTAGCAAAAAAAGAAGAACGCGCAGTACAACTTCACGAAATGGTGACAGAGTTCTTGAAATCCGATAAATTAACGGCTTCTGGTATTTATCAATTCTTCCCTGCCCAAGCAGATGGCGATGATGTCATTATCTATGACCCAGAAGATTCAAAAACAGAAATTGAACGATTCACATTTCCTCGCCAAGCAAAAGAACCGTTCCTTTGCTTAGCTGACTACTTAAAAACAGTCGATAGCGGTGAAATGGATTACGTGGCGTTCATGCAAGTAACTGCAGGTAAAGGTGTTCGTCAATACGCAAACAAACTAAAAGAACAAGGCAAATTCTTAGAGAGCCATGCTTTCCAAGCAACCGCCCTAGAATTAGCAGAAGGATTCGCAGAAAGAATTCACCAAGAAATTCGTGACCAGTGGGGATTCCCTGACGCAACAGAATTCACTATGCGCGAACGTTTCGCAGCCAAATACCAAGGCCAACGCTTCTCATTCGGCTACCCTGCATGCCCGAACCTAGAAGACCAAGCCAAACTCTTCGGCCTCATCAAACCCGAAGACCACGGCGTCATACTAACCGAAGAATTCATGATGGAACCAGAAGCCTCCGTATCCGCCATCGTCTTCGCGCATCCAGACGCTAGATACTTTAACGTGGAATAACAAAAGCGGAAACGGCTGGTCAGAGGCGGCAGGCATAAGACGAAGATGCGACGTGGCGCCTTTTGCCACACAGCAGCTTTGCCTTATGACCCGAGCCTCTAGCCGTTGTAGCTGGACGATAACAAAAGCGAAATCGGCACATGAGTCCTAACCGACAATAAGTAAAACCGCTATCTCTAATAAAACAGAGACAGCGGTTTTACTTATTTTACTGAGAAATTAGCGACCACATCTTCTGCGGCGGCCACATCCTCCGTAACCTGGTCCTGGCCCGTATCCTGGTCCATATCCTGGTCCCATTCCCGGTCCATATCCTGGTCCCATTCCTGGACCATATCCTGGACCCATTCCTGGTCCTCTACCTGGCATAATTGTAGAACCCATGACGTCCTGTGTTGTTTCAGTATAATAGTGTTGCGGTACGCCCACCACGTTATGACGATTGACGTTGACGATCGGATGGATATAAGGAATTTCTTTCGTAGTAAAACAATCGTTGTAACGGTATTGCGTTGGGCAAACTATTGGTTGCGTTGGAAAGCCTGGTTGGTGACCTGGCATCCCTTGGTGATAACCCGGCATTCCCTGGTGATGTCCTGACATTCCACATTGTCCTTGATTCATCATCTCACCTCCTATACCCTATTACATGCGAGTCTTCGCACTTACTACGGGCTAGCGCCATGGGAAGCAGAAATTTGACGATATATATAAAAAAAGTAACCCTTCCCATGTGATTCAGACAGGGAGGATTACTTTTGTTTTTTTATAATTCGCAACTTCTAGGTACTGCAGGACTATCATAACCTTTTGCAGCTTCAATCAATTCAAGCTTCTTCACCATAATCTCACATTCGTTCAATGCATCGTAGACTGGCGCACCTTCGCCCACCATATGTTGAGAGCGTAAAAAGTCAGAATCACGCCGTAACTCAAGCTCAGCAGGATCAATGAATTGACGTTCCATACTCTTTCACCCTTTCTAATTAGACTATTCACACGACCAGACCAACCTATATATTATCAATTATACCCCACTATCTAAACAGTTCAAACATTCTGTCATATACAATAAGAGTGAAGTATAATAGAACTGGGTATAATAAGATATAGCCGATTAGTAAGGAGTGAATATATATGAATCGAAATCGAATTATATTATTTGATGGTGAATGCAACTTTTGCGATGCCAGTGTGCAGTTCATCATTAAACGTGATCCCTACCAGCACTTTTCTTTTGCATCTTTACAGGATGCTGCAGGGAAAGAACTACGCGAAAAACATCAGATTCCAGACGATGTAGATAGTTTAGTATTGATTGAAAATGGAAAAGCTCACACGAAGTCCAGCGCTGCATTGCGGATTGCCAAAAAATTAGATGGACTTTGGCATTTGGCCTTTCTTTTCATTATCGTGCCATTAGCTATACGCAATCGAGTCTATGATTACATTGCAGCCAATCGCTATAAATGGTTCGGCAAAAAAGAGCTATCTTGCATGTTACCTACCCCAGAAGAACGCAAACGTTTCATCGCATAACAAAAATGCCTTCCGATAAACCGGAAGGCATTTCTTAAGGGGTTAACTGTTTATATTCTTCATCTGTAAATGCACGGGATCGGGTCAAAAACCGTTTGCCTTCTACTCCTTCAAGCGAAAACATCCCCCCTCGACCATCCACCACATCGATGATCAATTGAGTATGTTTCCAATACTCATATTGACTTTTCATCATATAGAAAGGTACTTCGCCGATATGACCTAGTAGAACATCTTGATCGCCGATAAGCAAATCACCTTCCTCATAACACATAGGAGACGAACCATCACAGCAACCACCTGACTGATGAAACATTAAAGGACCATGCTTTTCTTGGAGCAGTTTAATGAGAGTTAATGCATCTTCTGTTGTCGTTACACGATCTGGCATGGTGGACTCCTCCTTTTCACTTCGAATCCTCGGGACAGATTTGATCAAAAGAACCCTAGTTTGCTTTCATCATAGCTCACTAGCATATTTTTCGTCTGCTGATAATGTGCTAGCATTTGCAAATGATTTTCGCGTCCGATTCCAGAAGCTTTATAACCGCCAAATGCAGCGTGTGCAGGATATGCGTGATAGCAGTTCGTCCAAACACGACCTGCTTGAATACCACGTCCGAAACGATACGCTGTATTCATATCGCGCGTCCATACACCAGAACCAAGTCCATACAATGTATCATTCGCGATTTCTAGCGCTTCTTCTTTATCTTTGAACGTTGTTACCGCTAACACTGGACCGAAAATCTCTTCCTGGAAGATACGCATTTTATTATGGCCTTTAAATACAGTCGGTTTCACATAATATCCATCTTCCAAGTCACCTTCTAGCATGTTTTGTTCTCCACCCGTCAGACATTCAGCCCCTTCTTGCTTACCAATGTCTAAGTACGAAAGGATTTTCTCCAATTGCTCTGAAGACGCTTGTGCACCCATCATCACTGTTGGATCTAGCGGATTACCCGTCTTAATCGCTTTTACGCGCTCCAATGCACGCTCCATAAACTTATCGTAAATGGATTCTTGAATCAATGCACGGGATGGACATGTACATACTTCTCCTTGGTTCAAGGCGAACATGACAAACCCTTCAATTGCTTTATCTAAGAATGCATCATCTTCTGCCATCACATCTTCAAAGAAAATGTTCGGTGACTTCCCACCCAATTCCAACGTAACAGGAATTAAATTTTGAGACGCATATTGCATGATCATACGGCCAGTTGTCGTCTCACCCGTGAATGCAATCTTGCTGATTCGTGGACTAGATGCTAAAGGCTTACCCGCTTCTAGACCAAAGCCGTTGACGACGTTAAGAACGCCCGCCGGAAGTAAGTCTTCGATTAACTCGACCAATACTAAGATAGAGGTAGGTGTCTGCTCTGCCGGCTTCAAGACGATACAGTTCCCAGCTGCCAGTGCGGGAGCAAGTTTCCACACTGCCATTAAGATCGGGAAGTTCCAAGGAATGATCTGTCCGACAACGCCAAGTGGTTCATGGAAATGATAAGCCACCGTATCATTATCAATCTGACTAACTCCACCTTCTTGCGCACGAATAGCGGAAGCAAAGTAGCGGAAATGATCGATCGCCAACGGAAGATCCGCATTTAATGTTTCTCGAACGGCCTTACCGTTGTCCCAAGTTTCCGCAATCGCAAGCATTTCCAAGTTCTCTTCAATACGGTCTGCAATTTTCAATAAAATATTTGAACGTTCCGTAACGGATGTTTTACCCCACGCGTCTTTTGCTGCATGAGCTGCATCGAGTGCTAGTTCAATATCTTCTGCTGTGGACCGCGCTACTTGTGTAAATACTTTCCCCGTCACAGGTGTTGAGTTATCAAAATACTGACCCTTTACAGGCGCAGTCCATTTGCCACCGATAAAATTATCGTAGCGTTCTTTAAAATGAACCTTTGCACCTTCTGTATTCGGATTCGCATACACCTGATTTTCTGTAGTTTGTACCATATTGCGTCACACTCCCTATTCCCCTTAGTTTGCTTGTACTTTAGTGCAATCGTTTTTGCACACAAAGCTACTATACGAGTCTATAGCTAGCTTTATGCATAATGAATGCGCTTACAAGTATTATCTATCATTCTAGCGGAAGGTTGTGTTTCTTTCAACTAATTGCATTTTACTGTAAATATGTATAAGAAGGGAGTATATACAAAGCAGGAAGGAGGGAACCAAGTTTGGTCACTACTCCCTGCCACAGTTTTAGTCTAACGAATGAAAGCTACTTTTTCCATAATCGTAAGTCTGTTCCTTAAGGTGTAATCGTTTCTTCAAATGATTTTCTAGCAGATGACAGTTTTGTAACTGTTATCTTAAGGTTTCGAATTGAATCCTCGGTCAAATCCAATTTACCGTTCGTATGACGCTTTTTCCACTCCTTAACATTTTTTCGGTATAGTATTTCAGAAAACTGGTAAATATCAACGTCCATTTCCAAAGCTTCTTTATACGTTGCTAGTATATCTTTTTCAACCACTTTTTTTATCTCTTTGCGAATCTGATCTGTTGTCGCCATTTCTCCAATGACACTGACAGTCGCTTCCAACTGAACATCAATATCAAACTTCACGTCCCCTTTTTTGACAATAGGTTTAATTTTCACTTTCACATGCTCAATAATCATTGAGAAATAATTTCCACCATCCAATTTAAAGGTAACTTCCCCTCTTTTCATTTTATTTGACATCCATTGCATTCCCTTCGCTTTGTCCCCAGGGATAAATCCCTTGAAGCTATTTGGGGTAACCACCCCTACCCCCGACAAATTAGGCGCTTTAATGGGCTCTTTCACCGACTCCCAATCTTCCTCCACTGAAATGATCGGAATCATCGCTTCATAACTTGGCTCATCCAGTGCGATTAGTAACGTGCGAATATTTACTGGCTCAATAAAAGATTCTTGCTCAAAGGTGTTCTTGGGATCACTAAGCTTAGACAACACTAGTGATTTATTGAGAACGGTTTTTACTAACAGAACGTCTTGCACAGGATCTTTCGTAGTATACAGCCAAATTTGATACCGGGTGTCCTTGTGACGGATAAAACTATCGATAACCGGACTCAATTTTCCATTTTTCATCACTTCTTCCGATATAACAAGAAAAGAAAGATGTCCCCAATAAACCTTTTGATCTATGGAATGATATAATTTAAAAATGGCTTCTTCCATTGTCTCACCTGTAGCATGTCCAATTTCCGACTGTATTACTTCAACATCAATAGGTTGTTCGGTTTTTGCTGTATTGGCAAAATTGGGAAACTGGACATATATCTCGTATTTTCCATCCTTAAAATCTATACCAACCGCATTGACATAAAGCATCCTTTCCGCTTCATTCGCATCCTGACAACCTGAAAGGAATGTTAAAAGTAGCATGATCATCACAAGTATACGTTTATTCATTTGTTCCCCTCTTTACTTCGTGTTTTATCCTTAGGATTTAACATATTAGGGCGTTCTTTATATTGATTAGCTGGTAAACGCAGAAATGACTTCTTAAGTGTCTTCCAGCTTAAATCAGCTGCAATATTCATATACGGAACCCCAAATACTCGAATATTTGATAAGTAAAGGACAGTAAATAAAATTGAGACAAGGAATCCAAACATCCCCAAAAACGCCGTTAGGATAATGAAACACACTCGTAGTATACTAACAGCCACCACTAGTGATTGGTTGACCAACGTAAAAGTCGCAATCGTCGCAGTTGCAATAATGACAATCATCGCCGGACTAGTAATTCCCGCTCGAATGGCGGCATCACCAATAATCAACCCGCCAACTACACCAATCGTTCCTCCAAGTGCTGTTGGAAGACGTAAACCGGCTTCCCGAAATAATTCAAACATGAATAGCATAATTAGCATTTCAAGTATTGAAGGAAATGGAAGTCCCGTATTCGATTGTACGACTGTAGCTAGTAATAGGGACGGTAATTGATCTTGATGATATGTAGTTAAGGCAAGCCAAAATGCTGGCAAACCTATACCGACTGACATACCAAAAACACGCAGTAATCGGGCAAGGGAACTGAATATAGAGGGATTCTCATTATCATCACTTGTTTTTATAAGTAAAAATAAGTTAACTGGCGTAATCACGGCATAGGCTACCCCATCAACTAAAATAAGAAACCGCCCTCTTGCAAGTGATTGAATCGCATTGTCCGGTCGACCTGTATAATCAGTCCTAGGAAAAAGTTTTGCACTCATATTCGCACTTTCCATCAGTAAGTCCCCGCCGAAAACAATGTCTTGATTAACCTTTTTCAACTGTTTTTTTATACTATACAACGTCTCTTTACTGGCAATATCGTCAAAGTACAAAAGGGCTACCGCTGTTTTAGTTCGTTTTCCCAATTCAAACTTCTCTACGCATAATGAATTTGTTGGTAACCTCTTTCGGATTAACGCAATATTAACCGAAATATCTTCAATAAAGTTATCCCTTGGACCTTTTACCGGTACTTCTATTTTTGTCTCCTCTGGATTACGATTCGGCTTTTTCGCAATATTACTTGAAAAGAAAAGCCCTTCGTCTTCAAAGTATAGAAGCAAATGACCGGTGTACACGAGCGTACCTAACTCTGTGGTAGTTTCCACTTTTCTCAAATTGGGTATGTGTAATTGTGTTACGGCCGCTTCTTCTATTGTTTCATCCTTCAAATTATTGATCATGAGTTGAACACGCTGAATAATGACTTGATTCAATAGTTGTTCGTCGATCATGGCATCGCAAGTGATGAATACTACTTGACGTTGATCGAACGTATAAGATTGAAACTGGACATCTGCGGATTTTTGAAACATTTGTTTCAGGGAATTTAGATCCATTTCCTTTTCATCCGACTCCATTGCTCTTCACCATCTTCTGAATAGATTTTATGTTTTGATCTTCTGAGATGACTTTCCTGAAACGAGGGCAATAATTCCTAAAAAAAGAGAGAGTAAAAGCATGAAGAAAAAGGTAATTATCAATAAATAATCTCCTTTAATAAGATGAAATAGACGGTCACCCAAAGGGGCTAACGACAGGGTCATAAAGAAAAAAGCTGGCGCAAGTATTTTCCAAATTCGCTGTCTATCTCCCGTCATCTTCAATAAATCCGCTGCAATGAATAAAAGAAGCCCCACTCTTATGAATGCGCCAGTCAGCCATTGATAAATCGAAAAAAAGTCAAAGTGTTCGATAAATCGTCCGACTTTCCCAAGCGCCCATTCTTCATAGGCGGGAAATCTTTGTTTCGCTGCTTCAGTTGGACCGAACTCCGTTATGGCTCCAATGGTCGGACCCATAGTTAACCCCATTAAAATAAATAGCATGACCGCAAAATGATACCATCGTATACGGTCTTTGACTTTATGTTGGATGAACAGGAACAGCAGAATCTCGACAAAACCGGATGCAGCAAACACTGTCGTTGTTAGAACAGGTTGCCATCCATGTTCCAAAAAAGGTTGGAGCAACGTATAATCTTTTACTTGTAGATTTGTAAATGCAATAAAAAAACCTAAGACAACGACCCAAAAGAGAACGAGCACGTTAACCATTGCAATCGTTTGTAAGTTTGTCGTAATAAGTAGGATGCATAGAATGGTAAAAACGATTAACGGTAGTAATATGGATGATTCCGGTAAAAAGGTGGACTTAATCCACAATATTGTCTCACCCAATGTAAATGCGGCCATAATAAGTAAAAAGATGGCTACCACATACCGGACAATGGCTGAAGCAACTTTTCCAATACTTTTTTCCAACCACTCTGTTAGTGATTGTTGTTTTGATTTCTTATGGATGTAAAGTACTAAAAAAAGCCAAGGAAAGATTGCAATAGTAGCTAGTAGAATAGATATCCATCCATCCCTTCCTGCGCCTTTTAGTAGCGATGGAATAATAGTTACATGGTTTTTCAAACCAATCATTGTCATTGACAGGAAAATAACATGTAAAACGCTTATAGATCCTATTTTGTTCATATGAAAACCCTCTAACATTTTTATATCATTCAGCCTTGACAATAATACATGGAATTATACTTACTGGGCGATGGTTTTAAGGGTAAGGATGCTATTTTCGTACAGCAGTCTTTTTTACATTTCTAGCATACTCGCATAATAGAGTTTAAGAACTTTTTTCAGCCAGATTACTGTAATCACAAAAAAACGCTGTACTCCAAATAGGAATACAGCGTTTTTTGTTACTGCATTAGGTACACGTCGTATAGCGCCAATAGTTATTGCCTGGCACACCCGACAAATAGGCTAGCCCTTCACTTTCTGCGAGATGTGCGGCCTGCCACTCCTGATCATCGAGCGAAAGATAGATTTCATGATGGGGCGAGATATTATGATAGCCCACTAGATCTATATTACCTTCCCGATCAAGATACCCAGTTACTTCATAGTGAATCGGGGGTGAAGCTGTCAGTGGATTGCCGACATCATGAGAAATAGTAAAATGAATATCTGTTGGCTTTGCGTCTAGGCGCTCTATTACAATATCATCTACTGAAGCATGGCCGTGTCGTTTATAGCGCTTTGCATAATTCAAACCAATTGTTGGGCCAGTTGCTTTTGTATACGAAAGCGAACTTTGTCCTGCCGTAAATTCGCCTTGCATGTCAACACGGGTCCGGAAACTCTTACCATGCGCACCAAAATCCCGGTCATCCCCTGTAAAGTACAGGTACGGTGACAAGAAATTCGGATTTTTGATGATATCTTCTTTCAAAAATGTGGTATAGCGAAACTTCCATCGTGCTACTTCTTTTACTTTCTTGCAATCCGCAACAGGCCGTAATAATTGATCACGGCGATTGACACGAACAGAGAATGTATAGATTTCTTCTGTCGGTTTATTGTTCGTGCTCGTTGGTATAACAGCTTCAAATAGTGTAGCTGCAATCGATTTGCTAACATTCATTTGCTGATTGCTGTCAATCAATGGACGAGTAGCCGATACGCTGTAGGTGACAGACTCAGATAGACCGGTTTCACGATCTATGAAACGGTTATCTTCCACCGTCTGCAAGTATTCACCGTTACGATGGATATCAAATGTTTCTACTCCTTTAATTCGTTCCCAAGATAAAGCGATCTGCGAAGAAGCGACAATCGTTGTAATGACTAAATGTTGCAAAGGATGTTCATCCTCCTTTACTTCTGTTAAAGCGTAGGTTTGAATAACAATGACATCTTTCGTTTGCCCTTCTTCTATCCGCTCAATCGTATACTGAAATGGTTGTCTTGGATCAAGTTCTCCATCGGTAAATTCTGCCACGTTACCTTCATATATTTGCTGTTTATTTTTATAGACACGATAGTAATCCCCACTATCTGTCCAGGCAAAAAATAAATCCTCTAATGAATGCTTCATCCGTTGAATTTCGAATAAATCTTTCATCTTTTATCTACTCCTTTTAGCAATTTCACTTGAACGGGCTGTTTTCATTTACGTAATTATGTAAAACTCACACATAATCACACTGTCTTCCCTATGCGTAATCACTCATTTTCATATAATGTATTCTTCTCATTGCAGTATCGTTTTATCCTTTTAGATGTGTATGTTATAATTGGGCTGTCTGATTCATATTCACCACTAGGGGTGCCGTCAGTCGGCTGAGATGTAGTTATGCAAACCCTTGGAACCTGATCTAGTACATGCTAGCGGAGGGAAGTGGGTAGTTCGCGTACCCAACAGCCCATCTTTGTATGGGTTTTTTGTATATATACCTTTAGGGAAAGGAAGAGAAACATGCAACTTATTCAACAACTTAGAAAAGATCAACCGCTAATTCACTGCATTACAAATTTCGTCGTAGCCAACTTCCAAGCAAACGGACTATTAGCTCTTGGTGTTTCTCCGGTGATGGCGGACGCTATAGAAGAAGCAGAAGATATCGCGAAAGTGGCGGCTTGTAGTGTCCTAAATATCGGCACGTTAAAACAACAAACCGTAGATGCGATGATTTTGGCAGGAAAAAGTGCGCGCGCGGCCGGGAAACCAGTTGTATTAGATCCCGTCGGTGCAGGAGCGACACCTTTCCGTAAAGCAAGTGTCTTACACGTATTAAAAGAAGTTGATGTGACTGTCATTCGCTGTAATGCTGGTGAGCTAGCCGCAATCGCTGATATTCCTTGGCATGCTAAAGGCGTGGATGCAGGCGAAGGTAACGCGGATATAGAAAAAATTGCAAAACAGGTCGCACTCGCGCATACATGTCTCGTGGCTGTATCCGGTAAAGTAGACATTGTCACCGACGGACACTCTACGTTAACCATTACAGGCGGTCACCCAATGATGACGAATATAACGGGTACTGGTTGCTTGCTTAGTTCTGTAGTAGGTGCATTTTTAACTGCAGGAATAGAAAAGCCGTTAGAAGCAACTGCAGAGGAACTTTCATTTTATAAACGAGTAGGCGAAGAAACAGCTAAAGTTTCAACGGGGCCTGGTGATTTTGCTATGCACTTCTTAAATACACTACATACATTAGATCGTGAAATAAAAACGTTCTTAGTATAACTAACGTAAGGGGGTTTTTTCATTGACAGTGAAAGTGGCGCTAACCATCGCAGGTTCAGATAGTGGTGGTGGAGCAGGTATCCAAGCAGATTTAAAAACGTTTCAAGAACTCGAAGTATTTGGCACATCTGCCCTAACCGCAGTGACTGCACAAAATACACAAGGCGTTCATGGGGTCTATCCGGTTTCCATAGAAGGCGTGGTCGCACAAGTTCGAGCGGTACTGGATGATTTTGATGTGAAAGCTTGTAAGACAGGCATGCTGTTCTCCGCAGAAATTATTACAGCGATTGCTACTGCCCTAAAAGAATATCCGCCGATTCCACTCGTAATTGATCCAGTCATGATTGCTAAAGGTGGGCAATCATTATTGCAACTAGAGGCGATACAAGCTATGAAAGATCACTTGATTCCTCTTGCTACGATTGTGACACCTAATATTCCAGAAGCTGAAGTACTAACGGGGATGAAAATTGTAACAGATGAAGAGATTCAGCAAGCTGCACAAGTACTTATTGGGTTAGGTGCAAAAGCTGTTGTCATGAAAGGCGGACACCGCAACGATGTACTAGAAGCAAAAGACTATTACGTCGATAGCGAAGGTCAGTCATTCACACTGACAACTCCTTGGGTACACACAAAGGATACACACGGAACGGGTTGTACATTCGCGGCAGCCTTGACAGGGTTTTTAGCAAAAGGCTACTCCCTTCCTGACGCGGTTGCTGAGTCAAAACAATTTATCCAAGCCGCGATTGAAAACGGCCTACGTATCGGCTCTGGACACGGACCTACGAATCATTGGGCTTATAGCAAGTTGAATCAGGAGATGAATTGATGCGGAACACGGATGTACGAAACGCAATGAGTTTGTACTTTATAATGGGTACGCAAAATGTAGGTACTCGCGAACCGTTAGCTGTCCTAGAAGCAGCTCTTCGTGGGGGAATTACTTGTTTTCAGTTACGTGAAAAAGGACAAGGTGCATTAGAAGGTGAAGCGTTGTTAAACTTTGCAAGAAAGTGCCAAGCCTTATGTAGACTTTACCGCGTGCCTTTTATCATCAATGACGATGTAGACCTTGCACTAGCACTTAATGCAGATGGCGTACATGTCGGTCAAGATGATGAACAAGCAATTCTTGTACGCGAACGTATTGGCCCAGATAAATGGTTAGGTGTCTCTACTCATAATGTAGAGGAAGTACGTCTTGCAGAGTCCATAGGTGCTGACTATGTTGGACTCGGCCCTATTTATCCGACTACGACAAAATTGGATGCATCTGCAGTTGTAGGACCTGTACTCATTAAAGAAATCCGCACTGCGTTTCCTTCTATACCACTTGTTGGAATCGGCGGCATTTCTATGAATAACGTAGAATCAGTTTTCCATACAGGGGCTGACGGCATCGCAATTATTTCTTCAATCGCTTCTGCTGAACACCCGTTAAAGGCTACACAAGCTTTTTCCGAAGAAATAAAATCACTAATGAAAAACTTAAAGAGGTCCTTATGAATACACGTAAAATGATTTTTATGACTATGTTTGTCGCGATTGCAGTCGCTGGTTCTGCTTTCGTTTCTTTCCCTGCCGGCATTGCAAAAGCCTATCCAATCCAGCATGCCGTGAACGTTATTGTGGCAATCGTCATGGGGCCTATTCCTGCAGTCATTGTAGCTTTTATGACTGGTCTCGTGCGCGTGCTAACCGGAACTGGCTCGTTGCTCGCTTTTCCCGGTGGTATGATTGGTGCCCTTTTAGCAGGTGTCTTATATAAGGCATATAAAAAGAATTGGAGTGCAGGGATTGGGGAGATTATAGGGACAGGTTTGATCGCTCCTTTATTCGCTGTTCCGTATGCGAAGATTTTAATGGGCACAACCGTAACAGCCTTCTTCTTTTTCCCACCATTCTTGGTGTCAACAATCAGTGGTACGATCATCGGTCTACTACTCGCTCCCCGACTTTTGAAGTTAAAAATGTTTCAAAACTTGCGTTAAAATCCGTTACATAAAGCGATACAAAAAAGCCATAGAGAGGTTTCTCTGTGGCTTTTGGATTGAAGATAAAAAGATGCTTTCCTGAGGGCGTGGCCTGAGCGGCTTGGGACACAGTGAAATAATATACTTTTCACATACAAATTGCCTGTCGATTCCCCGGGAAATAACGCGAATTATTTTCCTGCTTGTTTGTAATAGCTTTTCATTTCTTCTGCCGGAACCATATTCCCGCCTGTTGCCCATACAAGATGCGTCGCTTGCGGTGAATTGGCTAACGGCAGAGTGGACTGTATCGCTTGCACCGGACCTATCATTCCAGCTAGTGCAGAAGGTTCTAGCCAAATGTCTTCACTGTCAGCTAGTTTCTTCAACAATTTGAATAAGGTTTGATCTTCGATTGTGTAACAACCTGCTAGCAATGGCTCAATCGTTTTACCGACAAATGCAGAAGCTGTGCCGACCGCTAGACCGTCAGCTGCAGTTTTATTATCTAGACCGAAGTCAGCTACAGATACTTGATCATGTAGCCCAGTCATCATACCGATCATCATGCATGGCGAATGTGTAGGTTCCGCAAACAAGCAATGCACATGATCGCCGAATGCCAACTTTAATCCAAATGCCACACCGCCTGGCCCCCCGCCTACACCGCAAGGTAAATAGACGAACAAAGGATGTTCTTCATCGACTATAATTTGTTGCGCTTTTAGCTGATTCGCCACCCGTTCCCCAGCGACTGCATAACCCATAAAAAGGTCTGTTGAATTTTCATCATCAACGAAGTGACACGTTGGATCTGCGTTCGCTTGACGTCTTCCTTCTTCTACCGCTTTACTGTAATCATCTTGATACTCAACGACTTGAACACCTTTAGAACGCAATAGATCTTTCTTCCATTGCTTGGCATCAGCAGACATATGTACCGTGACGTTAAATCCTAATTTTGCACTCATAATGCCAATACTTAACCCTAAATTCCCTGTCGAGCCAACCGCAATCTTATGCTTTGAAAACAGCTCTTTAAACGCAGGTTCTGCAAATTGACTGTAGTCTAGTGCGTCGTTAAGTAACTGATTTTCAATCGCCAATGTTTCAGCATGCTTCAATACTTCATAAATTCCACCACGTGCTTTAATTGAACCTGAAATCGGCAAGGCATTGTCTTGTTTTAATAGGAGTTTTCCTGGAATGTTGATCGCATACTCTTTCGCAAGTACTTTCTTCATTGTAGCAATAGGCGTAATTGGTGATTCGATGATACCTTGGTTTTCCGCAGTATCCTGAAATACCTTTACTAGATAAGGTGCAAATCGTTTCAACCGTTCACTAGCATCTGTTACATGTACTTTTGATAAGTTAGTCTTAGCCAACCCAGTCGCCATAGGCTCAACAGCAGGATTGCGCCATAACACTTCTTTCTTCTCCATAACGGCCTGTAATAAAGGTAGTTTGGCTATCCAATCACTTTGCGTCAGATGATTCATTCAATCGATCGCTCCTTATTAATTATTTAAACCAGCCTTTTTCTTGGAACATCGAAATCGCTTCAATTCGATTTCGAACACCTAGTTTATCTAATATAGTTGAAACGTAATTCCGCACAGTTCCAGGTGACAGAAATAATTCAGCCGCAATCTGCTTCGTCGTCTTACCTTCAGATACTAGCTTTAAAACTTCCGCTTCACGTTCAGTCAACGGATTCTTCTTTTCTTCTTTCATATCAAATGCTAAATCGATTAGTTCTGGCGCGTAAATTCGTCCACCTTTAATAATGGAATGAATCGACCGTACCAATTCCTCGATCGGATTATCTTTCAGCAAATAGCCTTTTACCCCTGCATTACGCGCCCGCTCAAAATATCCAGCTCTTGCAAATGTCGTCAAAATGATGATTTGGCAATCCAAATCCTGTAACTCTTCTGCTGCATCTAAGCCCGTTTTAATTGGCATTTCAATATCCATAATACAAATATCAGGTGCCAGACTTTTCACTAGATCCACTGCTTCCTGACCATTTTTCGCCATACCGACGACTTCCATATCTTCTTCTAAATTTAACAACGACCCTAGCGCACCGAGCATCATCCTTTGATCTTCTGCTATTACAATGCGGATCATACCAATCACCCTTCCTTTATTTGCTTTAATACCGCTGGAACCGTAATTTCAAGTTCCGTTCCTTCTTCATTAGCAATCCATAGCTTGCCATTTACAAACTCTAACCGTTCTTCCATACCGTCTAATCCGTTGCCTGGTAGATTGACTCCATTTTGCGCAATCCCAATGCCATTATCTTTTACTTTAATAGTAAACTCTTTCGTTGTACGTTGAAACACGATACAACACCGCTTAGCGTAGCTATGTTTGACCACGTTATTTATAGCCTCTTTTAAGCACATAACCAAAACATTTTCCACGATGGGGGACATGTCCGGAAAGTTCGGATCTCCTTCGATAGCTAGTTCAATTTCTGCTGCCTTCAATAATTGCTGTACGCGAATTAATTCATCTTTCAGCTTCACTCGGCGCATCCCACTAACTAATACTCGAACTTCTTTCAACGCGGTACTAGATATTTGCCGAATATCTTGCAGTTCTGCCACAGCCTCCTGTTTATCCCGTTCAATTAAACGAACAGCTAAATCGCTTTTCAAGCCAATCATGGAGAGTTTTTGACCTAACGTATCATGAAGATCTCTCGCAATTCGTTCACGCTCCTGAACAATCGTTAATTCCGATATGCGCTTTCTTGCAACTTCCAACTGATCTTGAAGCCGTTCGCGTTTTTGTCGATTATATAAATTGAATGGAAGTAACACGACCCCAATAATGGTGATGATTATAAAATGGATTTGTGGTAAAAACAAATGGATATCAATAAAGAAGCCTGCAACGACTGCACCGATTAAAATCGCAATATGTAAACCGTAAATAATGAAAAAGCCTACAGAATTTCGGATATTCCCAATGAAAAAGGCAATGAAAATAGATAAGTAGACATAGCCAAACAACAATGTCATTAAGACGGTAATAACAATTTCAAAGCTGATCCACATATACATGAGCCCACTTTGAGATTTAGTAGAAAAATAGTAGGATAAGAAAAAGAAAACTAAAAGTGTAAAACCAATCATCAAATCAAACGGTGATGCACTTCGTAAAATAAAAAAGAATGGTAGTATACAAAACACGACCCACGCGTAAATGCTGAGCCATGGATTTTTCGGGAAAATACTGTACCAACTGCGCATTGCTTGTCATCGCCACCTTTTTAGTTCATTATAGCAAGTATTTGCACATTTAACCTACTGAAGCTATTCCTACAAAAGAAAAAGGCGGAGAAGGAAGTCCTTCTCTCGCCTGTTTATTGTAATCTTGTACGTTTTGGTTTTAGATCTAATGACAATTTCTTCTTTTCCGCAAATTGCTTCGCTTCTTTAAACGTAATGAACTTTTTATTCACTGGGTCATATAAGCGATAACGTAATGATTCAAGACTAGTTTTCAACGTGATTGTCGTTGCTTTATGCAATGGCGGTGTTAATTCATGCGCCATTTCAAGATTATAGTTCGGTACACGTGGTGCTAAGTGGTGTACGTGGTGGAAACCGATATTACCTGTTGCCCATTGTAGAACACGTGGTAATTGATAGTAAGAGCTACCTTCAACAGCAGCTTTTACATAATCCCAATCCGTTTCTTCTTCAAAGTACGAATCTTCGAATGTGTGTTGAATGTAGAACAACCAAATACCAAGTGCAGCTGCTGTGAACATCATCGTACCTTGAATTAACAAGAATGCTTTCCAGCCAACCACTGCGATAAGTACGCTATATAATGCGACTAAGATAATATTGATAAGATACGTATTCATACGCTCTTTCTTACGTGCGTCTTTACGGTTAAAACGACCTGTGATTAGTACCAAATATAAAGGTCCAAATCCAAACAACACTAGAGGACTACGATAGAAACGATAAGCTAGGCGCGTAAGCTTAGAAGCATTTTCATATTCTTCAACTGTCAATACCCAAATATCTCCAACACCACGTTTATCTAAATTTGAACTAGATGCATGGTGGATTGAGTGCTCTCTTTTCCACTTTTCGTAAGGAAATAATGTTAGGACGCCAGTGATTGTTCCGACAATGTTGTTTGCTTTTTTATCGCGGAAGAATGAACCGTGCGTACAGTCATGGAAGATAATGAATGTGCGGACTACGAAGAACGCAGCCACGATAGATAAGGCAACTGTTAACACTACAGAAACCTCAATGCTTTGATAAGCTAAGAACCATAAAACAAAAATAGGTGGAATCGTGTTCAGCATCTGTACAATACTTTTCTTTAGATCTGATTTCGCGAAAGGTGCGACGTCCTTGTGCAGCTGCTTCGTTTTCTCTTTACTCATGGTTGACTTTCCCTCCTAGTGGGTTTGCTATTACATTAAGAATACCGCGCATCTACTTCTTGCGGTAGACATAGATGTCATGACTTTGATATGACAAATGTCATATCGCCCATGACATCTATGACAGCACGTCAAAAAACGTACCCTTTTGACCGGATACGTTTGGATAGTAGATAGTTGAATTCGTGAGCGGGAATTTAGTTGGCACTATTCAATCTTTCACTGTACATTTTTTTAAGCTTCGTTCAGAATGTAATTGATATAGAAAGGATGTTAGTCGTGCGTGAATTATCTCTCCGTTTATTGATTATTTGGTTGATATGTATCTTCTTGACAGGTTTTTTTGCGCTTGTTGCCCGGTCTATTCATTTACATACAATTACTAGTTTTGATGATCCGATTATCGATTTTGTACAAGGTGCAGAAACTACTTGGCTGACGGCAATTATGAAGGCTTTTACAACGATTGGTTCGACAGCTGTCGTCGTACTGCTCGCCGTTTTCGCATTAGCTATTCTGCTACGGTTACAATATCGCGCACAAGCAATTTTATTAGTTTCAGTTTTAGCCGGAACGGGTATTTTGAATCAAGTGCTGAAATTTATTTTCAAAAGGGAGCGGCCTGACTTCTATCGCTTGATTGAAATTACGGGCTACAGCTTTCCGAGCGGTCATACGATGATGGCGTTTAGTTTGTATACGATCCTAGCGTATATCGTATGGCGGAATTTACGGTTTACTTGGAGTCGTGTAGTCGTTGTGATCTTGGCTACTGTGATGATTGTTATGATTGCTCTGAGTCGGATCTATTTAGGTGTTCATTACCCTAGTGACATCGTCGGTGGTATGCTTGCGAGTATGGTGTGGCTAATTGCTTCCATTGCGATGTATCAGCAATTTCAACATCAAAGACAAAGTAAAACAGCACTTAGTAAAGAAAGAAAAAGTTATCGTTAAGGATGATGTGTGTGTGGAAAGATTTTAAGGAGTTTGCGTTTAAAGGGAATATTTTTGATTTGGCAATAGGTGTCGTAATTGGTGCGGCATTTGGTACAATCGTTTCTTCACTAGTTGAAAATATTATGACACCGCTTATTGGTATTTTATTGGGCGGACTGGATCTTTCTGGATTGAGTTATACAGTTGATGATGCTGAAATAAAATATGGTCTATTCATTCAATCCATAATTGATTTCTTAATTGTAGCAGGTTCCATCTTCGTCTTCCTACGTGTGCTTATGAAATTTAAAATGAAAGAACCTGAGCCTGTCGAAGAGCCAGAAGAAAAACCTTTGGATATGAAAGAAGAATTGCTAACTGATATCCGTGATTTATTGAAGAAGCAACAATAAAATAAATATCATCCGCGCATTTAGTCGCTCTACCGACATAATTGTCTGACAAACGCCATTGCAACGCGACTTGCTCAGTGATACAATGATAGGCAGGATACTGATTAAAGGAGTGGATATTCATGTGGTTCGTTTACATCATGTATGCGTTGTTTGCATTTATCCTAGGTGGAACTATACTAGGCTTAGTTCGTACATTCAGCAGCAATAACTAAAAAAACTAACAAACAGCAGCAAATGAAGTGGTTCCAGCCACTCCATTTGCTGCTGTTTTTACGTTACTTAATATTTCATCAATCGTCTCTGCTGACGTAGTTCTCTTCTTGCGGGTGCAGTGTCATACAAACGTTGTTCGATTTCCGTTTCGGGATAAATGTCAGCAACCGGGATCGGTCGATTCGTATCATCTACCGCCACCATCGTACAGAATGACTCTGTCGTTAGCTTCACTTCACCTGTCACTAAGTTTTTGGAATGCACAGATACGAATACTTCCATAGACGTTCGTCCGACTGAAGTGACAATCGCTTCGAGTTCTATGACGTCTCCTAACAATGCGGGTGAAACGAAGTCGACTGAATCGATGGATGCTGTGACTGCCGCTCTCGTGCCCGCATGTTTCATTGCACATATAGCAGCAATTTCATCGATATAAGCTAATACTTTTCCTCCAAATATGGATTGAATGTGATTGGTGTCTGGCGGCAAGACTAGTTTGCTTTGAATTGTTCTAGATTTGCTCATTGATTTTCTTTCAGACATTACGACAACTCCCTTATGGATTCCTTCTCTACAGTATAGCAAAGCAGAGGAAGTTCTCCATTCACACCCTACGAACCTTAATTAGTTTCTCCGCATAATCAGATAAAGTTAGATCTATTTGCTCCACTGATTTTCCAGTAGACGGTGCATGGAGCATACGTCCATTTCCTGCATACATTCCTACATGGCTTATAATCGTATCTTCATTGGTACTAAAGAATAACAAATCACCTAGCTGCCATTCCTCTTGTTTACGCGAGACAGGTCTACCAGTCTTAGCTTGATCGCAAGCATCACGGGGCAATAAGACACCACAAGCCTTCCATAGATTATAGATGAACCCTGAGCAATCAAAGCCCCATGCAGACATACCACCCCATAAATACGGTAATCCGATAAATTTACTGCCTACAGTTAGTGGGTTAGGGTTAGTTATTTCATCTAATCGTTCAACAACAGAAACACCAATAAGCTTCCAACCATGCGGAGTCCACACACGCATTCGTTTCCCATGGGGCAGGCCGCAAGGGAAAACGGTATTGAAAGATACACGTAGAAATGGTTCTCCCGTTAACTCTGTAATCCATGCTTCGCGAGCAGTCACTCTGACAAATTGTCGTGCAAGTGGTTTTTCTCGCATCGACAATTGGACAAGTGGTACCCAGCCAGGATAACCGCGCGGATCTTTTTGCGAAGGTTGCGAAGTTGCAATAATCTTTGCCCAATCTCCCACTACATCTTCCACGATGACGGACTCACCATATAAAAGTTGCGTCTGAATACGCTTCTCTGTACTTAAAGCGAGACGCTCTTGAAATGACAGTTGCCCAAGCCACTTTTCCAACTGCACTGGATGATCCAAAGCGGGAAGATCCACTAGACGAGCAGCATCTGGATCTGTCCAAACAGCCGCTACACTGACCGCACATACCCAACACTCATTCACACGCATGCTCCTTCACCCACGTAATCATTCGTTCTGTATCAAAACCAAGACCTGGGGACTCACTGAATTCAATAACGGACCCTTGGTACTTCAATCCGCCGGCCGTAAATTCATCCATTACTAAAAGCGGTGCATCCAAATCTACTCGGGTAACATTCGGCTGACTTGCTGCCAAATGCGCAGCAGCTGTCACCCCGATTGCCGTTTCCATCATGCTACCAACCATGCACTCCACACGATACGACTCTGCCAATGCAATGATCTTCAAGGCTTCGTGGATTCCCCCCGACTTCATCAATTTGATATTCAAAACATCTACAGCACGTAACGCTAGCAACTTACGCGCATCTACTGCAGAAAACAATGATTCATCCGCCATAATGAGCGTCGACGTACTCTTTGTCACTTCTCTTAATCCTTCTATATCGTCCGCGGCAGCTGGTTGTTCAATTAGTTCTATATCAAATCCATCGTTTTCAAACTGTTGAATGATGCGAATTGCTTCTTTTGATTTCCAGCCTTGATTAGCATCTACACGAATAATGATTTCTGAACCCACACGCTGACGAATGGTTCGAATCCGTTCCCTTTCCTCGTGAAAATTCCCTGTACCCATTTTCACTTTCAACGTAGTGAATCCTTTTGCCACGTGCTCAGCTGCTTCATCCGCCATTTCATTGGGTGTACCGATACTAACCGTCAGATCAGTCACCAAAGCCTTTCGATAACCGCCCAATAACTTGGCTACCGACAATCCGCAAAACTGCCCTAGTAAATCATGAAGTGCCATATCAACAGCCGCTTTCGCACTCGTATTGCCAATAATCACGCGGCGCATGCGTTCAAATATCGTTTCACGCCTCGTAAGATCCCGTCCTATTAGCATCGGTGCCAAAATGTGATCAATAGCATAACGAATACTGCCAAGCGAATCGCCTGTAATTACATGTGTCGGTACCGCTTCTCCCCAGCCAATCATGCCATTATCTGCAGTAATCTTCACAACTACAGACCGCACTGTATGAACGGTACGTAGCGCTGTGATGAATGGTTTACGTAGCGGTGAATGCACCAAAAACGTTTCTACGGTGCGAATTTTCAATCACTTCACTCCTGGTAAAATAGTCAACGTTAATTCATCGGCATCCAAACGTCCTTTAACACCAAGTGGAATAGCGATATTCGGTTCACAGTGTCCCATTCGGAAACCTTTAACAACAGGTTTACCTAAGTTGCTGAAGTAATGAGCAAACACTTCGTCTAACGTAAGTGTTGCTCCCTTAGTAGCTGGTTCAGCTTTAGCAAAGTCCCCTATGATGATACCTGCTGCTTCGCGAAGCTTACCCGCCAGCCTCAGTTGATTCAATAAGCGATCTACTTTATACGGCTCTTCCCCAACATCCTCAATGAACAATAACTTTCGATTGGTTTGTATCTCAAATTCACTACCAATACTGTTTGCAAGTAGTGTCAAGTTACCTCCAACAACTTCCCCTTCCGCTACACCGCCAACTATTGCATCTAGTGGCGAAATTGCTTGAGAATAGTGAACTTCCACAGGGGCCAATAGTTGTCCGAACATTTTACCTGACAGTTCATGAAACTCTTTTTTTGCAACACAGGAAGCCAGCATCGGTCCGTGGAATGTAACAAGGCCCGTTCCCTGCCGAATCGCCGTATGTAAATACGTAATATCGCTAAATCCCCAAAACACTTTCGGATTTTCTTGAATCAATTCCATATCGAGCTGTTCTGCATAACGCGCAGAACCATAGCCTCCGCCCGCACAGATAATCCCTTTTACTTCGGGATCCTTAAACATCCCGTGTAAATCAGCTAGTCTCTTTTCATCAGAACCCGCTAAATAGCCATTCTTTGCATACACGGACTGTCCAACTTTATAGCGCAGTCCGAGTTGTTCTAAAAATGAAAATGAACGCTCTACTTGTTCACGTGCAACTGGGCTAGCAGGTGCTACAATCCCAATCACATCACCTTTTACTAATCGTTCTGGACGAATCATTCTATTCATCACCCTTTCTACGTCCTACTCTATCATATTCAGCAAAGGACATACTTACTACCGCAGTTCCAAATTTGGATTGCGGTAATTTTATATTTGGATGAAAACTATACGCGCGAAGTGGTGGGGTTATGAGCGGATGGACGGATTCTATGAGCGCGGGGCCGAGGGCTATGAGCGCGCGACCGAGGTCTATGAGCGCGGTGCCAAGGGCTATGAGCGCGCGGCCAGATTCTATGAGCGCGAAGCCAAGGCCTATGAGCGCGGGGCCAAGGCTATGAGCGCGGTGCCAAGGTCTATGAGCGCGCGGACAGATTCTATGAGCGCGGAGCCAAGGCCTATGAGCGCGCGGACAAGGTCTATGAGCGCGGAGCCAAGGCCTATGAGCGCGCGGACAAGGTCTATGAGCGCGAAGCCAAGGGCTATGAGCGCGCGGCCAGATTCTATGAGCGCGAAGCCAAGGCCTATGAGCGCGCGGACGGATTCAATGAGCGGACTACCACGATCTATGAGCGCGTAGTCGCATCATCCATCCATATTCATTCTGACACGCCCCACTTCCATACATGTCGATTTTCAGATCTCGAATCAATCGAATAATTTACCACACGCTTATTCACGCCAAGTAACTCATAGCGATACAACGTTGGTACGAGCGGCACGTCTTCTACCATCAACGCTTGCCAATCCTTATAAATTGCTTGCCTATACTCCGTATCAAAAGCTTTTTCGGATGTTCCCGCCTTCAGCAACTGATCATTCAAATCACTCGTATACCGTGAATAATTAAACAGCGCCTGACGTCCATATAACCCCGACGGATCAGGATCAGAACCCGTCCCCCACGCACCTTGGAAAATATCTACTTTAGGATCATCTGATTTCACCAACTCATAAAAAGAGTGAAAATCATGCAGACGGCCGTCCGTTAATTCTACTTGCAAACCGATGTCTGCCCAATTTTGGATATAATACTTCGCAATTGGCTCTGCTACATCTCCTCCCGCCATCGAAGCGAAATGCAGAATGAACGGCTTACCGTTAGGATCTTCCCGGTAGCCGTCCCCTGTCACATCGATATAGCCCGCCTCATCGAGTAAAGCTTTTGCTTTTATAGGATCATATGGACGTCCCAGATTCTCCACGTCATGGTACGAATCAAATACAGGAACGATCAGTGTCGTCGCTGGAAAGCGCAAACCATGGTACAAATACATCCCGACTGACTCATTATCAAGCGCATACCACATTGCTTGGCGAACAAGTTTATTCGCCAATTTTGCGTCTGGATTCATTCGATTTTCTTTTTTCTTCTCATCCCATATACCGAGTTTAAACCCAATATAGCTATAGGCCATGTCCAAGTCTCCAAGCAAATCAATATTACCTAGCTTCTTTACCGCTTCATATTGATCCACAGGTACTCTGGCTATATCCACATCACCTTTTTTCAACGACTCCACGACAACTGCTTCATTCACTGTCTTTAACACAACCGATTGCAGTTGCGGTCGGCCTCGCCAGTAATTTTCATTGCGTTCCAATAAAATGGACTCACCTGGCACAATTTTAACAATAATGTACGGACCGAAACCGATGGGTGTAACACGTATTTTATCGGATGCTTCCAGTTCTCTCATCGTCAACTCGCCTGCCGTTACATCTCCTACATGATGTCGTGGCACTGGAACGGACCAAAAACCTGTCAAGATCGAGGGAGTCGCCTCTTTGAAAGTCACATGAATTGTCCGTTCATCGGGAACACGGATTCCAGCAATCGTATTTGTTCGACCTGCATGATAAGCATCCATCCCAACGACATTTTCAATCGTAAACGTGTAGCGCTCTCCTGCATATTCAGGATGACCTAATAATTCATAGGCATATAGTAAATCACTCGCTTTGACAGGTTCACCATCATGCCAATAGACGCCTTCTTTTATGCGTAAAGTAATTGTCCGCTTATCTTCAGACAACTCATATGTCGCAGCACCTTCATTCGTAATCTCAAAATCACTGTTTATTGAAAGTAGCGATTCGTCAAACCAAGTCATGATTTCCGCATCAAATGAACCACTGTAAAATGGTCGGCTAAGCGTTCCTTCAAACGGATCTGAACTGACTAACGCGACGGTCATTTCCCCATTATCTAACGGTGGATTTTGATTGGATACGTCAAGGGGAAATGAGGGTAGATCCTTTACGACACGGGACTGTGCATCCGAACAGCCAGCCAATAAAATACCTATCACTAGTATGATCCACTGCATTCGCAAACCATTCTCCTCCTTCATCCGATGCGTTGCCTCGCGTCCGCTGCTCGCTTGACTGCTTGACCGATATAATTGATGCATAGCATAATTACTAAAATTAGCAAAGCTGCGGGCAACCACACCCACCATTTGTTTTGAACAATATCCGGATTCTTAGCTAGCGCGATTAATGTGCCGAGTGATGGTGTTCCGGACGGCAAGCCGAAACCAAGAAATGTCAAACCAGTCTCCAATCCGATGTTACCTGCTAGCGTCAGAGTCATATTGACAATAATGAGCGAACTCAAATTCGGTAGCAATTCAAACAACATGATCTTCCAATCCGGTGTTCCAAGCGTTTTGGAAGCTTGAATATATTCTTGTTCTCGCTCCGCAAGCCCCCTTGATCGAATGAGACGTGCTTTTCCGAACCAGGCGAAGGCACTCATAATAAGAATGAAATTAAAGACGCTATAATTCGGCACGATCACAACAAATACAATAATGATCATCAGCGAAGGCAAAATCATAAGAAAATCAAGAACTCGACAAATTATTTGATCGACAATTCCCCCGTAATAACCCGCAAGCAGACCAATCACTATTCCATATAAACCAGCAAGCAATGTTACACAAACACCAATGGTCAACGAGTTTCTAGCCCCTAGTAATAACTGACCAAAAACATCCCGTCCTCCATCATCTGTTCCGAACCAGTAACTAGTGGACGGTGGTTGATAAATTCGTGATAATTCGATTCTCGTGATACTGTCGATGGAAAGAAAGAGTGGTGAACAGTAAGCGATTACTACTATGGAAGCGAGTAAAAGTATTGAATAGAACGCAAGCCGATCATGCCGAATTTCATGTACAATCATAGATAGGAACGTGCGATTTTCTGTTTTCGCTTCATTTGAACGCATCATTGCCTCCCCTCCTCATCCAAGACGAATACGCGGATCGACTATTCTCAAAATGATATCCGACAACATCGTCCCGACAATTACTGCTGCACCCGAAATAAGTACCAGTGCAGTCACCACCGTGAAATCCCTTGCCATAATGGAATCAATAAACAATCGTCCGAGTCCCGGATAGCTGAAAATCGTTTCAATAAATACAGAACCGGCTATTAATCCTGTTATTTCATAGCCTAAAAATGCGGCAATTGGCAACATCGAATGGCGCAATATATGCCGATTGTACACAACATTCTCCGGCACCCCTTTGGCCCGAGCTGTTTTGACGAAATCCTTCACTTTCGTTTCAATAATTTCGTTGCGCAAATACTGCACCGTCGAATACGTCAATAAAAGCGAGCCTGACAACACCGGTAGTACTAAATGCTTCAGTTTGTCCCCCATATATTCCATGGAGCCTTCTTCCATTCGAATATCGACGCTTCCCCCGCTCGGAAACCAATCCAATACAAAGCCGAAGACGTACAGCATCAACAATGCAAAAACAAACACAGGTGTTGCGAATGACACATAGTTATACGTGACAATCAATTGATCCGCGAAGCCACCTGTCCACCTACCTGCTATTAAGCCAAGTGGAATCGCAAGTAAATACGTAACAATCAGCGTTGCTAACGATAACCAAATCGTGTTTTCAATGCGCCCCGCCAGTAATTGTGTAACGGGTTGTTTATGCACGAATGATTGCCCGAAATCTCCTCGAATAGCGTCTCCAATCCAACGCCCGTACTGAACAATCCATGGATCATTCAAACCGTGTTGTTGCCGAATCTTCTCCATCTGTTCAGCTGAGACATTCGGTTTTCCCATAAATGCCCCCGTCACAGCATCACCCGGCATCTGTTTGGCTAAAAAGAAAATAAGCACACTCAATAATAGTAATTGTGGAATCATTAGGAAGGTCCTTTTGATTATGAATGCGATCATTTTCGTACCTCCTCACTTCACAGCCGCAGAGTGCGTAGCAGTAATCTTGCGTAACTCTTTTACACGACCAGCCGCATCAAAAAACTCATCTACTTGCTGTTCATATTCATGCTGGATTCTCTGGCGTTCCTGAAGCTTCTTTAGACGTTTATCTGGATCCATTTCTGGAACCGCAGCTAGTAAACGCTTCGTATAAAGATGGCACGGTCGCTCGAAAATATCTTCTACTGTCCCTTCTTCAACGAGGCGTCCTTGATACATGATGCCAATGCGATCACACATATGGCGGACGATTCCTAAGTCGTGGGATATAAACAACATCGTTAGCCCGTACTCTTGCTGTATGTCTTTCATGAAATTTAGTACTTGTGCTTGTACTGATACATCAAGTGCAGACACTGGTTCATCCGCTATAAGTAGTTTCGGTTGCAAAGCGAGCGCTCGGGCGATGCCGATACGCTGTCGCTGACCGCCTGAAAACTGATGGGGGTATTGATAGAGTGACTCGGGATTCAAACCCACCCGTTCCACTAGCGCTTGAACTTTCCGTAATTCTTCTTCTTTCGATAGTCGTTCAAAGTTTCGCAGTGGTTCTGCAATACTATTCCAGACATTTTTTCGTGGATTCAACGAAGAATAAGGGTCTTGGAAAATCATTTGCATATCCTTCATTTGTTCCCTTCGTTTGTTGCGTGATAGGGATGCTATATCCTCGCCTTGAAAAAGAATTTGCCCTTCTGTTATACGATTGAGCCCAATCATCGCCCGCGCAGTTGTCGACTTTCCACAACCAGATTCACCAACGAGTCCGTACACTTCTCCTCTGTAAAGTTGCAGACTCACTCGATCCACAATAGGAACTACTGAATGAGCCCGTTTAATGAACGCTCTTTTCTGCGGCAATGGAACCGTCATATTATGTAGCTGTAAAAGGGGCATCCGTTTCATCTCCTATTCTGTCTGCAGGTAAGTAGAAGTGTTGATGGCAAGTGCAGCGAACATAATGTCCAGGGGCTATTTCTCGCAACACAGGATCATCTTCATGCAGTTCATTCGAAATCCATGGAATACGTGGTGCAAAACGACACCCACTACGCTTAAGACGTTCTATTGCGGGAACCATCCCGTCAATGACATGCAGTTTTTGCTGTTGACCAGAAGGGAGCGAGTGAAGAAGAGAGCGAGTATACGGATGAAGTGGATGATGAAATAATTCATGAACCGTTGCCAGCTCAACAATTTCTCCTGCATACATGACCGCCACTCGATCTGCCATTTCCGCTACTACACCCAAATCATGCGTAATTAATAAAATTCCCGCTTGCGATTGTTGCTGTAACTCTTTCATCAGTTCCATGATCTGCGCCTGAATTGTTACATCGAGCGCAGTCGTCGGTTCATCCGCAATTAATAAAACAGGATCACAAGCTAATGCCATCGCAATCAGTACGCGTTGTCGCATGCCGCCGGACAGTTCATGGGGATAGTGTTGATAGACTTGTGCACTAGTTTGGATGCCGACTTGTTCAAGCAACTGCAACACACGTTGTTTCTTCTCTTTTGTGGATAAAGGCAGATGGACATCCATCACTTCTTTAATTTGCCGACCTACTGTCAACAACGGATGCAGGGCAGTCATCGGGTCTTGGAATATCATCGCGAGCTGTTTGCCACGGATTTGATTGAGTTTCGCAGTAGATAACTGTAGTAGGTTTTGTCCTTGAAACTCGACCGACCCTTCTATACGAGTGCGCTCCTTTGGATGCAATCCCATAATCGATAAAGCGAGCGCACTTTTCCCGCAGCCCGATTCACCGACAATCGCTACTACTTCATTTCTGTGGATAGTCAACGAAACTCCATCCACAGCCCGGTGAAATTCACCATCAATTAGGAAAGATGTTCGCAGTTTGTGGATAGTTAGCAAGTTATCCTCCACTTCATCAACTCCTTTGTAGATAGTGTGAATATATTCCGGTAAATTATGCATAGTGATTAAAAACTTATCCACTTTTCTGTATTTGTGGATAGTTTTTTGGGTACGATTGTGCCTCTATGAGCGTGGAGCCACTTCCTATGAGCACACGTACACTTTCCATGAGCGCGGGGCCACTTTCTATGAGCGCCAAAGAACAACAAAAAAACCGAATAACTGAAATTCGTCAGTCATTCGGTCCGATGTTATATTTTGGAAGTTAAATTTTTTAAAACTCCTGTTAATTCATGAATTGTTAAAATCATTTATCGTGTGGTGACCATTACAAATTTATGCTACCTATATTTACTTTTGACGGCTGTAAGAGTACCGAAACTGAAAAGGTAAACAGTGGGGCGCGTTTCAGTTTTCCTATACCGAAAACTGAAAGAGTACCGAAACACGGTGTTCGGTGGTCGTTAACCACACCAAGTTTTCCTATACCAAAAACTGAAAGAGTACCGAAACTAGATGCTGGTCACAGTTTACACACACCGGGTTTTCCTATACCAAAAACTGAAAGAGTACCGAAACCATTAAGGGGTACTCACCGACGTACTTCAAGTTTTCCTATACCGAAAACTGAAAGAGTACCGAAACACAACGCGATATGTTGCAGGGAAAGCATTGGTTTTCCTATACCGAAAACTGAAAGAGTACCGAAACCGGAATGGTTGACGGAATTAAAGAGAAGCTGTTTTCCTATACCGAAAACTGAAAGAGTACCGAAACTATGTATAATGGGCGTAACGGTAAGGGGTAGTTTTCCTATACCGAAAACTGAAAGAGTACCGAAACTTGCTCAATGGTTGATCTCATCCATCGTTTGTTTTCCTATACCGAAAACTGAAAGAGTACCGAAACAAGCTGGAAGCAATAACCCAGAGGTCGTAAGTTTTCCTATACCGAAAACTGAAAGAGTACCGAAACTGTGCGCGCGCTTGGCTGCGGCGGCTTTCGGTTTTCCTATACCGAAAACTGAAAGAGTACCGAAACTCGTATTCATAAGGATAGACCTCCGATTTCGTTTTCCTATACCGAAAACTGAAAGAGTACCGAAACCCTCATTCATGAATCCATTAGTCACCTTGTGTTTTCCTATACCGAAAACTGAAAGAGTACCGAAACTAAACATATTAAGTAACCATTTAGCGTTATGTTTTCCTATACCGAAAACTGAAAGAGTACCGAAACAGAGAACTGCGCGACGGTGATTTAGTTTAGTTTTCCTATACCGAAAACTGAAAGAGTACCGAAACTCCGCTAGGTTTTTATAGCGAGACTGCCAAGTTTTCCTATACCGAAAACTGAAAGAGTACCGAAACGTCGAACTTGGTGCGAATACAGTCACGTATGTTTTCCTATACCGAAAACTGAAAGAGTACCGAAACTCATTCTGCCAAATCATGTTGCTGCCGCAATGTTTTCCTATACCGAAAACTGAAAGAGTACCGAAACCCGGCTCAAATACATACCAAACCTCTCCAGGTTTTCCTATACCGAAAACTGAAAGAGTACCGAAACGTGATATTTGAGTTTTGCGGTTATTTTGAGTTTTCCTATACCGAAAACTGAAAGAGTACCGAAACCGATATAAATATCTTTGTTTGCGAAGTCAAGTTTTCCTATACCGAAAACTGAAAGAGTACCGAAACCGTGTTAGACCTAACTTTGATACGCGCCAAGTTTTCCTATACCGAAAACTGAAAGAGTACCGAAACTAGCTTGCCGCCGTAGGTTTCGACCTTGCGTTTTCCTATACCGAAAACTGAAAGAGTACCGAAACTCGGCTAATGCTTGGTCGGATTTTGTTAGTGTTTTCCTATACCGAAAACTGAAAGAGTACCGAAACAATAAAGTAGATAATTGTTGACAGTTGATAGTTTTCCTATACCGAAAACTGAAAGAGTACCGAAACCGTCAATGTCTCGCGCATCCACAAATAGCGTTTTCCTATACCGAAAACTGAAAGAGTACCGAAACTGGTGCTTTGATAGATTAAACCGACTTCTGTTTTCCTATACCGAAAACTGAAAGAGTACCGAAACAGTATCTGCCAACTGTTGAGCAGTGGAGTCGTTTTCCTATACCGAAAACTGAAAGAGTACCGAAACCAGATGGGGCCGAAAGCCGCGGGCGAAATTGTTTTCCTATACCGAAAACTGAAAGAGTACCGAAACCCTGCCCATGTACTCCACCTGAACGGAATAGTTTTCCTATACCGAAAACTGAAAGAGTACCGAAACAAGTGGTGGAAGAAGTACCACCAACTATTAGTTTTCCTATACCGAAAACTGAAAGAGTACCGAAACGGTGTCTGATCAGCTTGGCTATCCAACGTTGTTTTCCTATACCGAAAACTGAAAGAGTACCGAAACGTATCAAGATTGAGTCCACCTTCTGTTTCAGTTTTCCTATACCGAAAACTGAAAGAGTACCGAAACCTGTCTGTTCTTCCCATCCTAGCAACGTGAGTTTTCCTATACCGAAAACTGAAAGAGTACCGAAACTGGACGAGAGCGGGAGAGCAACCCGCGTAAGTTTTCCTATACCGAAAACTGAAAGAGTACCGAAACCAAGAACCTCTTTTTCTTTCTTTTGCTGTTGTTTTCCTATACCGAAAACTGAAAGAGTACCGAAACAGATAATTCAATGTCGATGCCGCTTTGATAGTTTTCCTATACCGAAAACTGAAAGAGTACCGAAACTTACTAGTAAATCGTCACCTTTATAAATTGGTTTTCCTATACCGAAAACTGAAAGAGTACCGAAACATGATGGATAGACGAGAAATCAACTCCATTGTTTTCCTATACCGAAAACTGAAAGAGTACCGAAACGGCGTGTTGAACAGCCAACAGATGATAAGAGTTTTCCTATACCGAAAACTGAAAGAGTACCGAAACACAAGGCGGTGGTGAATCATGAAGCCTAATGTTTTCCTATACCGAAAACTGAAAGAGTACCGAAACTTACTTGTTAATACAATTATATCATGTATTGTTTTCCTATACCGAAAACTGAAAGAGTACCGAAACTCGTATTCATAAGGATAGACCTCCGATT
>NZ_PDYM01000025.1 GCF_002743055.1 Sporosarcina sp. P13
TAGAAAAATATATCCATTACTATAATACGAAACGGATAAAGGCAAAATTAAAAATGAGTCCGGTCCAATACCGAACTCATTTTGAGCAAGTTGCCTGATGAAATAATCGTGTCTAACTTTAAGGGGTCACTTCAAACGCGTCCACCCAGAGCGCAAATCCCCCTGCACTATCCTACCCTTTAAACTGCACCGAATTTTGTCAAATACTTTAAATTGATTGACAACTCCGCAGTTGCATGTGATAATTTCTACATGTTTGATAGGGATTTTCTGCATTCTTTTCATAAACAACTAGAGAACTCAGCATGGTGACTGGATTCAGCTTAGCGCTAGATAGACAATTGTTTGTAAAAGACCCGTCCCTCAGTGGATTGGTCTTTTTTATACTAGAGGAGGACGTGTGGATGGGCGTATTCGCAAATGAACAACTATACAATGCATATCGTTTTTTAGAGACTGAAGATATCATACAATATGTAAAAAACTTAGACCTCTTTCTTGAGTCGGAGGAAATTGAAGTCATCGAAGTAAGCGACGGCAAGATAAATCACGTCTATCGCTTACGAAGTGGTGAGAAAACCGTAATTTTTAAACAAGCAGTTCCCTACGCAAGAGTCGTCGGTGAATCGATGCCCCTTCCACTAGATCGTGTGCGGATTGAAGCGCAAGTGATGGAGCAGTATGCAAAAATTATTCCAGGGTGCGTTCCTGAAGTTATACATTTAGACGAAGTAATGGCTGTGGTCGTTATGGAGGATATGTTGCCACTTGAAGTCGGTCGCACAGCACTTATTAACGGCAGTGAATCGGCTAGTTTTGCGGCAGACGTCGGTGAAATGAGTGCCAAGACACTATTTTACACGTCGGACTTTTATTTGGAATCGCCAGTGAAAAAGAAATTGCAGGCGTCGCTCGCGAATCCTGACATGAGACAGTTAACGGAGGAATTAGTGTTTGATTGGCCGTATAGCAATCATGAAACGAATGTATTTGAAGAAGGTATGCGCAGTGAGGTGAAATTCCTGAGCCAAGATCAGCGTTTATTGCTTGAAGTAGCGCAGCTGAAACATACATTCATGACGAAATCGGACGCTCTCATTCATGGAGATTTACATAGTGGTGCCATTTTCGTTGGAGAGGATCGTACGGTCATTTTCGATACGGAATTTGCATTATTCGGCCCATTCGGTTTCGATCTCGGACAGTTCATTGCAAACCTATTCCTAAATGGGCTAGCCTTCCCAGCATACAAGGAAAAACGTTTTGAGCAAGCGAAAGAAACTTGGTATGCATTTGCGGAAACGTTCGCGCACCTTTGGCAGACCAAATCGAATGAACGCTACACGAAAGTGGACGGCTTCCATACCATTATTATGGAAGAAATCTTCGCTGATCTTATCGGCTATACGGGTTGTGAATTAGTGAGACGCGCCATCAGTATCGCGCAAATTCCTGATATGAATATCGAACAAGATGAAGGCTTGCGCATGGCGGCTAGAAAGAACGTCTTGGAACTTGGTAAGTATTTAATTATGGAACGCAAAAATATTCAATCATTGGAACAACTGAGTCACTGGTTCCAAGCAACTAAATAAACACTAGAGGAGGCAGTTTAATGGGCATTACAGCGACATATTTATTTCCCACACATCCTGATCAAGAAAAAATTGCAGAGCAACATGCGCTTGGGTTGACGATTGGTTCATGGACCGACATTCCCCATTTGGAGCAGGAGCAATTAAAGCATCATAAAGGTGAAGTAGTATCCGTTGTTAAAGGGGAAAAGAAGGACACGGTGACGATTTTTTACCCGTCTGCAAACGTCTCTGCTGATCTACCTGCAATATTCACAACGGTTTACGGTAAATTATCGTTTTTCGAAGGCTATGAACTGATCGATCTACAGTTTGACGATCAATTGCTCGCACAATTCCCTGGACCGCGTTTTGGTGTCAAAGGAATACGCGAACAATTAGGTGTTTATGATCGCCCGCTATTAAAAGCAATTTTCAAAGGAGTTATGGGACGTGACCTGTCCTTCTTCTCCGCTCAACTACAAGATTTACTTGCTGGCGGGATCGATTTAATTAAAGACGATGAAATTCTTTTTGAAAATGAATTAACTCCTTTTTATAAACGCGTAACGACAGCAAAAGATATCATCAATAATCACTATGAACAGACAGGCGCACGTGCACTGTACGCGGTAAACTTATCCGGCAGATCACATGAGTTGCATGAGAAAGCAGAGCGCGCATCAGAATTAGGCGCGAGTGCGTTATTATTCAACGTGCACGCTTACGGACTAGATACACTTCAATCCCTACGCGAAAATAACAACATCGGCTTACCGATTCTAGCGCACTCTGCCTTATCAGGTGTACTAGCAGGTCAAGCAGGCGGTGGGTTCTCCTATCCCCTACTCGTTGGCAAATTAACGCGACTCGTCGGTGGTGACCTTTCATTATTCCCAAGCCCTTATGGCAATGTGGCAATTTCAAGGGAAGATGCGCTAGGTATTAATGAAAAGTTAGTAGAAAACAATGGCTTTGAACAAACTTTCGCAGTACCTTCTGCAGGTATTCATCCGGGTATGGTACCACAGTTGCTTGAAGACTTCGGCGATAACTTAGTCATCAATGCAGGCGGCGGGATTTTCGGACATCCGGACGGTCCAACACCTGGCGCACAAGCTTTCCGTGCCGCAATCGAAGCAAGTGTCAATAAAATTTCTTTGCCTGAAGCAGCAAAAACATCCCTTCCTTTGCAACATGCATTAGACCAATGGGGCGTCGTTCAAGCAAAGTAAGATGGAGGCCTGACAATGAGTAATGTAGTTGTATTTTGTGATTTTGATGGCACAATTACGAAAAAAGATAATATTATTAGCATTATGAACCAATTCGCATTGCCTGGTTGGGAGGAGCTTAAAGACGATATTTTAAGTCAAAAAATCTCCATTCAACAAGGCGTACGTCAACTGTTTTCATTAGTACCAAGTAATTTGAAAGAAGAAATCATCTCATTCGTATTGCAAGATGCCGAAATTCGTGAAGGATTTAGTGACTTCGTGCAATTTACAAGAGAGCAGAACATTCCACTTTATATTGTTAGTGGCGGTATCGATTTCTTCGTTCATCCAGTATTAGATCCATATGGTCCATTCGATCATATTTATTGTAACGAGGCTACTTTTGACGAAGAACGTATCACGATTCATTATCCGCATGCGTGTGATGAATCGTGTACAAACCAAGGTTGCGGTTGCTGTAAACCATCTATTATGCGTAAACTTTCAGACGAACAGCAGACACGCATCGTCATTGGGGATTCCGTGACAGACTTTGAAGCAGCTAAACTCGCGGATGTCGTCATTGCAAGAGACTTCTTAGCTGAAACTTGCGAGAAACTAGACATCCCCTACAAACGTTTTGAGACATTTACCGATTGCATTAACATTGTAAAAACACAATTATAATTAGATAGGAGCGAACAACTAGATGGCTACAATTACAATTCAAGGAACAAACGAAGTGATTGAAGGACAAGAGCAAGTAGCTGATTTCCTTACACAACAAGAAGTCATTTACGAACATTGGGCAATCGATCAATTACCAGCACATCTACAAGAGAAGTTTGATTTAACGGATTCTGAAAAAGAAGAAATTCTTCAATCTTTCAAAAAAGAGATTGATGCGATTTCCGAACGTCGTGGCTATCAGGCAGCAGACGTCATTTCATTGTCGAGTGATACACCAAACATCGAAGAAATGTTGAAGAACTTCGAGCGTGAACATCATCATACAGACGATGAAGTTCGTTTTATCGTCAGTGGACACGGGGACTTTGTCATTCAAGGAAAAGACGAGCGCTTTTTTGAAGTACATTTAGATCCAGGTGATTTAATTTCCGTGCCAGAAAATGTGCGCCATTACTTCACTTTGGCAGCCGATCGCCAAGTAGTAGCTGTACGAATTTTCGTGACACCTGAAGGATGGGTCGCTGTTTATTGATTGAGGAACAGACGTCTTGAAAGTTAATTTATTAACTTTTAAGGCGTTTTTTTAATTTATTTGATATAGCTTGTTTTGGAGGCTCTTTCTATGAGCGCGGGGACACACTCTATGAGCGCGGGGACACACTCTATGAGCGCGAAGACACTCTCTATGAGCGCGAAGACTCACTCTATGAGCGCGAGAACACTTTCTATGAGCGCGGGGACTCTCCCTATGAGCGCGGGAACACCTATCCCCATAAGCGCAACAACTCTCCCATCAAATCTCCACACAATATACACAAACACTACCCCATCTTCATTCCTCTTTATAGAATATTCCCGCCATACATAGTATAATCTCACAGTAGAATGAACTAAAAATAACGTATTGATGAAACACTACAAAATTGGAGATTAATTATGAGAAAATGTCTTTCATGTCAGGAAATGAATTCTGAGAAACAAGAGCTTTGTACGAATTGCGGAACATCACTATCGTTACGCCGTGCACATACGAAAAAATCATTCATTCAAAAAACGCCACTTTATCAAATTGTATTAGCAATCGTGTTAGTTGTGGCGGCATTTGGATATATTGTTATGCAAAGTGAATATGGTAAAGAGGCGGTGGCTGAACAATTCGTTACGGCACTCATTGAACAAGATACTTCTACATTACATGAGCTGATTGTGCCGAAAGATAGCCGCATCACAATAGATAAAGACAGCTTACAAGCACTTCTAACTCTTATCGAGAAAAATCCCTCACTTGTTCAGACGATCGAAAATTCCTTAAAGGAACAGAGTGATGGCATGTTCACGATGAGGGCCTTTGGAAAACGACTCGGCTTGTTTCCTCGCTACACTATTAACCCAACAGGCTATATAGTCGAAGTCGAGTCGCCAGGAAATGAGACCGTTCTCTCTACTGCTAATTCTGAAATTGGGTATATTAAAAATGAAGGCGAAGTTGCCGAGTTCGGACCATTTTTAGCAGGAATCTATTCAATCAAAATGACGACAATGATTCATGAGGAGACTGTTTCAGAAGAAATACAAGCCAATGTATTTGGTACCGACCAAACAATCAATCTTACTTTTGCTTCTATTAATGAAATTGCGCAAACGACCAAAAATCTTCACATACAAGAAACTGCTGTGATAAATAAAGTCGTTGCTGAAAAGGAAATAGAGAAAGATCCTACAACTACTATCTATAATGATTACTTCATTCTCCCTAAAAGCGCGGATATGTATTTGAAAGCCTCCGATCTAAAAGGCCTGTCAAAAAGCGACTTGCGACTTGCACGTAACGAAATCTACGCACGCTACGGCTATGTGTTCAAATCAAAAGAATTACAATCCTATTTTGGTTCACAAACGTGGTATTCACCGAACGAATCTTATAATGGCTCGTTGACTGAATGGGAAAAGTACAATGTGGATCTCATTCAATCAAAAGAATAAACAAAGAGACGTCGCAGAAAGTACACCTGCTCTTGCGACGTCTCTCTTCTATTACTCCACATCCTTCAGCAGCTTGAGCTTCGAAGCCGCCTCATGATTCACCCAGTCAATTTCCGTTTTCTTAGAAAGTTCCTCTAAAATAGCAATAGCTTCCACGCGCCTATTTAGCTTTAACAACGCACTGCTTTCCTGCAAACGAATTGCTTCACGATACGGAGATTCCATGTAATCGTCGCTCTCTTCTGTCTGAAACTGTTCTACTGTACGAAGTGCTTGCTCGTAAGCATCTTCCTTCATATAGCTTGCAGTCAGAAAATAGGCAGCATCGTCTGAAAAATACTCACTTTCTAATGAACGTACTGCTTGTTCAAAAGATTTAATCGCCCTTGAATAATTCCCATTACGATAGTCTTTCAATCCATCTTCATAATGCCCTTCAGCAACTTCAGACGAGACAAACAATGTTTTCTCATCATCAGCTAATTCTTGCGGTCGCGCTTGTTCAACAGTAGCTAATTTAGTGTCCTCGGGTTCTGCAATAACCACGCTTGCCACTTCAGCCGGCGGATCAGGTGATGAATCCACTGCCTCTTTGTCACTTAACAACAAATACCCTGACAAGCCGAGCGTACTAATAATCGCAGCACACATAGCCACAATTCGCATATTCGGCTTGCGCTGTTTTACCGATAACTCTTGCTCCTCAATTAGGCTTGGCGATGTTTTTGCCGAATGCACACGCTTAATCACACGATCCTCCATCGCATGGATCGGTAAGTCCAATATAAAGCGTGCCAATAAATCTGGGCGGTGGTGCGCAAGTAATAGCGTGTTCATTCGATATACTTCAAGTGATATAGGTAAATCTGCGACCCTATGTAACGCGTCATTCAAGATGTAAAGCGCGTTTTCAGAATCCCCTTTACGAATTTCAGCATACGCTGCATTATATTCGCCAATCAAAAACGTATACGAAGACCAGTTCCTTTCAATCTCTTTCTCTAACAACTCCGCTTGCGCTCGCAAATCGCCTTGAATCTCCTCTAGATAGTGACGCGCGATATGTAAACGACCGACTTTAGTTTCAAGCAATGCCTTCTGCCAAAGTATCTGCTGCCGGTTGCCACTGACGGCCTCAAGGGAATCTAAAGTGGCAAGCGCTTTCAAATATTGTTTCTGTCTAATGTGTCGTTGGGTCTGCTTGACGAGCTCCTCTATTTGAATAGTCGAGTTCATGATGCAACCACCTCTTCATCTCTATGCATCGCCATAAAATCCCCCTTACGAAACCGTCTTTACTAAAGCATCTTGAATAACTTTCCCCGTTCCTTCAAACGAAAATGCTCTTCGGTACACGAACCCCACTTGGTACGTCTGTAAACCTTCCGCAGCCTCTTCAATAGGAATCGTCCCCAACAACTCCATAAACTCCTCGTCCACATATTGGCCGTAGACATCCACTTCATGAATCCCCATCTCGCGCAACAGTGCTAGCGCATGAGAAACGACCGATTGTACTTGTCGAAGCGTTTCGGCGTCACTTTCCTCAAGCGTCATACGTAACTGATCCACTAAATTAAACATCTCAACCGCTCGTTTGGCCATATCTACTTGTCCTACTGCACCATCCATTTTCAACCGCGTGATTTCTTCTTTTACTGAGGTTGCTATCAAATCGGATTCAAGTAGCTCTTCAAGCGTCTCAATACGCGTATGAGCAACCAACTCTGTTTGTGTAAGTTCCTGTACTTCAGATGTTTCAACAACATCACTCGTGAATTCTTCCAATGAAATGGTTTCCAACTTCATTAATTCTCTATCCAGAAGTCTATGCAACCCTCTTGGTTTATTACTATTCGGACTCTCTACGTTACTCATCAAATCCCTCGTTTCATGAAGCGTTTTTCGCTCTATTTTGTCATGCGTCCGTAGCCTATCCACGTTCGACACGTTTCGATAATTTTCCAATTATTCGGTTTATTATACTGATAAGATAGCATTAATTAAGGTAGAAGACAACATAGCTAGGAAAATTATTAGTAGAGCGAAGGAGCTTCAAGAAAAAAGCCCTCCAATCGTTATTCACGATCAGAAGACTGTTCTCTACTATTTTCTATCAGGTACGCTATCTATAAACGATCTGTGTATCAAATGGTGTTGCGTTTAACCGAAAGGCATAACCGATTTCCAGTTGTTTTGAAGTAAGGTCTGCAATATTTTCAGAAGTTGCATTCGGACGAAATCCACCTTTCGGCAACAAACCATTGTTCTTATTGACTATATTTCGATACGCATGGATTACATGGAATCAAATAATTCTTGAGCGTACATAATCTGCATCATTAAATGCTTCTTGTCCAGAAGTTCATGATCTTCTAATGCTTCACAATTAGCTAACGCATCACTTATATCTTCCTGTGTTACGCCTGCACGCAAACGATCCTTTTCTTTGTACTTATCGTAATCTGCAACGAGCAACTTGCTCACGAGGTTACGGACATGTTGATAGGAATCGAGTGTAGATTGTAGTCTATCGTTCACCGTGTCGATCATCGCTGAAATACTCTCAAACGACTGCAATTCTTCTTTATTAGTAATCAATTCCGTTTTATAAGTCTCCATGCTAACCGTGTCCGTTTTCGCTTGATGATTAAACCATTTAATCATACTTACAAAATGCCAAGTAAAATGTAGATTGTTGTCTGCGGCTGCATCATGCAACATGAAAATAGGCGTACCCCATCGATCCCCAGTCCCGCTCCAACCTTCCATTGTTGAATAGTCGGATGAAAAGAATAGTAGTAAGTTTTCTTTTGGGTTGTTGGGCTGACTCAGTTTTAGATTCAACGTTTTCAAACCGTCTTCCATTTCCCATTTAATATTTGAGAAGTCTGTAAACTTTTCTACTTTTTTATCACTATATAAATAAATGAATTGTATTTCGTCTGCAATACTCTTTTCACCTACATGGAAAGTTGTTTTGATTTGCAAATATCCGTCGTCCGTCACTCTCCATCTAATTGGTTGTTGAAAGAAAATATCGAGAGAAATGGCATCAACTATTTTGCTGCTCTCATCCACCTGATATACATGCACCTCATAGCCATCCCAAGCGATGAACTCCTCTTCAGCAGTATACACAACAGCATTTGTCGGTACCTTTTCACCTGTGTCTGTAAGATTTTTCGTACGTTTTTTAACGAGTTCATACATCACACGGTGAGAACCTTGATTTTTCAGGTTGAGCTTCACATAACCAAATCGATCCATCACACGCAAAAGACTAGCTTCAAAATAGTCCACTTTATCTGTGACGCCACCAATTTGCGCTTGACTATTTTTATAATTTGATACGATATCTTTAACATCCATATCCGTAGCAACAAGTACTTTACCTACTAACAAATGATGCCCGATCCACACAGTAAGTTTTCCATTCCGCGCATCCAGGTTTTTAACTCTCCCTGACATCTCCAATATAATTTCATTCTTCGTATTTGTCATGACATTTTCAAAATTCCCATGTCCTACTATCGTCACTTCGTTAGTTGAATCTATGATGACATCTTTGATAGTAGCGTTCAATTCTACACGTGTCGCACCTTTGCCAATACGAACTTTAGGCAAAACCACATTTTCATCTGTAGAAACAAAAGCATTTTCTTGTAAAATCAATTCTGTCATCGTCGTACCGCCTATAGTCGTAAAATTAGTATCTTTTCGTGCAATTACAATAACTGCTATTGTTGAATCGTTAAACATCACCGTGAATCGCGGCTTAAGATTTTCATCTTCAGTATGACTAGAACGAGTAAGTGCAGTATTACTTTCTTCCTTCACATAAGTAGTTCCGGTAATAATCATATGGTGCGCCGTAAAATTATTTTTCACTTGAGACGTAATTATGAAATCACCTTTTATATGTACGTTTTTAACGGTATAGTGACCTCCAGCTAACACCATACTTCCATCGATCTCTGCATTTTTCCCATCAAAGATAATGGGTTGATCCTCAGATCCCGCTGTATGATTCAAAGTCAGCGCAGTTAGCTTGGTAGCTTTATTACCCTCCACTTTAAATTCAATAATTGCCCCTTGTAATGCCGTTTTATTTTCTTCTGAAAAAATACTTGCCATAGATGGATCAACCATATATGTCGTCCCGTCTATTGTCACACTTGTCTTATCATACTTCTCAACTATTCCTGTTACGTTTCGTAGTTGATCGCTATCCCTATCTTATATTGATCACTCAATTTTCGATTTAGGTCTACACCGTACAAGCGACTTTCATCGCATACGGCGTGCCATCAGTAGTAGTTCACAATGCTTATTTCCCCAGTAAATAGTATAGCCCATGCGATGAAGTACATGCCATACTCTATTCCTTACATTTCATATCAATCCGGGATAATACAGCTCATCTACAGAAACCGAATACTCCTCATGAATATCCTCAAACAACGTATCTGTGATCAATTGTCTCAACACACCACTAAAATAGCCCGCCACATTCCGAATGTTCTTCGTCTTCGTAGCCATCACACTAATTCTTGCTGCACGATACGCCAATTCCTCAAATAACTCTTCTTTCCCTTGATGAATATCAAAACGTAACATCCGACCAGACAATGAACGATGAATCGCAAATAGATCCCTTGCTTTTGAAGTATCTCCCGTTAACGCAAGTAGATTTTTCATCTTAGAAAATAACGTTGTGGATAACTTTTCATCTGCAAGATGAGACGTCTTTGGTCCTTGCTTAGTGTTTGTAGATTTAAAGAAAGAAGCTTCCTTCTGAGAAACTACTTCAGAAACCGCGTCACGACAAGGCTCATTCTCCTTCTTCGGGCTGTCCATTTCCCCCTGGTCATGCACAGGCAAAATGACATAAATGTTCGCACCCAATCCATTTAAGACAGGTCGCACAAAATGAATTCGCTCGATAATTTTTAACTTCGCTAATTTACGCAACGCACGTCGGATCGTCGAATTCGATAAGCCAAGCTTCTTCTCCATCGTCTCATGCTTCAAATGTGCTGCTAAATACTTTACGGAATAGCAACGAATCATCTCCAGCACCGCACGATCCGTTTTATTCATCGCATTATAGTGAATGTCCGAATGCTTGCGTGCAGCCGCATCTAATTGTTCTTTGTTTGCAAACTTCGCGTAAGTGGATAGATAATATGTCATAAGAAAAACCCCTTTTTCCCTCTATATAGAGAGCTGGGGTCGAAAAGTGGACAGGTGTTTTTAAATAAGTATATTTATTTTAGGCGAATGTTTTATATAATCTATAAAATTAAAAGCCCTTCACTCCATATTTTGGAATGAAAGACTTATCATGTTGTACTCAGACTCGCGTCGTGTACAAATACCTTTTCTTATTTTATAATACTTCGAGTTATTTTTTCTCTTGTAATTTAGTATCGGCATCTACCATTCTCACAAAAGAAAAAGCAGTGATTATAATAATAAAACAGACAGGTATTGCGAAAACGAGTGATGCGGTTTGTAATGTTTGAAGAGGACTTCCTAGTAAAATAAAACCAATTGGAATAAGTGCTAATCCAAAAGCCCAAACTAGTCGAAGCCATCTGATGGGTTCGTTATTCTTATCCAATCTAGTTTGCGAGTTTGCTGCAAGTATATAGGACGCCGAGTCATATGAGGTTGCCATAAAGACCACACAGAGGACAACAAGCGCTAATATAATCACCTCAGCCATCGGTAGATTCGCTAAAATAGCAATTATAGTTTGTGGTCCACCGACCTCCTCTAACGTTGCTACAACATCCATTTTCCCACTGAGTTGAAGATCTAATCCATAGTTACCTAAAACGGTAAAAAATACTGCACAACCAGCAGAGCCATAGAATAAAGCCCCTATAACCATTTGCCTGATTGTTCGTCCTTTTGAAATACGTGCAATAAACATGCCTAGGAATGGTGCATAAGCCGCCCACCACGCCCAGTAAAACACGGTCCAAGACTGCGGAAATTTAGATTGTCCTGCTGGATCGAGCCATGTACTCATTCTAAAGAAATTCGTGACTACAACGCCCAACGCAGTCGTTCCCATTTCAAAAATAAAGAGCGTATTTCCTACTAAGAAAACAAATACGATGACGACTATGGCTAAAATGATATTAAGTTCACTCAGCACCTTGATACCTTTCTTCAAGCCTGAATAGGCACTTATACCAAAGAGTGCTGTTACTAAAAGTAAGACTGTCACTTCAAGTGCTGGAGTAATTTCCAGACCGAAAACTCGTGACAAGCCAGCAGTTACCAATGGAGAACCTAGCCCTAAGCTCGTGGCTACACCGCCCACAAGTCCAAAGATAAATGCTATGTCGATTATTTTACCTAGAATTCCATCGGTCTTTGATCCGAGCACACCACGACATGCCTCGCTCAATTTAAGCACGTTCCCTTTTTTCACGAATAAAATGTAACCGATTGCACAACTTACTACAGAATAAATTGCCCAAGCCATTGGGCCCCAGTGGAACATACCATAAGCGGCCGCCATTTCAGCAGCTTGCCATGATCCTTCTTCTACACCTAGGGGAGGAGCCTGATAATAATAGACCCATTCGATTACTCCCCAATAGACAACTCCTGCACCTACTCCGGCAGAAAAAAGCATACCCGCCCAAGAGAATTTACCAAACTCCGGTTTTTCTCCCCGATCCCCTAATAGGACTTTGCCGTACTTACTGAAAGAAACCCAGATACAAAAACCAAAACAAAATAACCCAAACCAAATATAAAACGATCCTAAATTTGTAATAATAAATTCGTTGATGGAGTTGATAATCTCTGCGCTTTTAGTAGGGAAAATGATAATCGGTAATGACAAAGCTAGTAAACCGATAAAAGCACCAAAAAGTACAACTTTATCTAATGTAATTTTACCCTCAAATTCTTTGTTCGACATAGTATGTCCCCCCCTTTGTCACTACTCTTGTAACGCAAGCAATTCAGTTATTACATTTTGTAAATTGGTGATTAGTTGATCCATTGTCTCAATTTCATCAGTAAAAGCCGTCATAATCATAAATGATTGCTCAGCTACCATATAATAAATACCAAATCCATTGCTTACAACGGGTGGAAAATAGATATATTTAATATCTGGATGTCCGAAAGACGTTGTAGATAATCGGTTATTCGCTATTTCTTTAAAGGCAGTTGTATCAAATAAACTTGGTTGTTCAGCAATTCCCATTGACTCTCCAAAATCTTTATAAACAGATTCGAGCACATAAAGATATCGGTTTACTCCTTCTCCTGACTGGCATAGTTTCACCCGTCTATGGTGCTCATCTAATGCCTTCTTCATCAAATCTTGTAACTCTTTCTTTGACTTCACCTTTTTTACAAACTCATGGGCAAAATGAACACTTTCTTTTGAAACAGGTCGGTTAGATTCAGTTCGCCCTCTAAAGTATTTGCGGACATCCACTGAAATGTACGTGTTGTGTATTTGTTGGTACGTTACATATTGAGCTACTTGTAATGCGAGATGAAAGAATCCGTCCCCAGAAAGAATGCCCTTCTCTTTCAAAATAGATCTGGAAAGTTGATTGAAATCAACATACCGCGCTTCAAAACTATCCATACATTGATCAAATTCTTCTTTGAAATGTAAAAGTGACTGTTTCTCCTCATTTGAAATATCAAAAAGTAAACGCTCAATCCTAGGTGCTTGATTGGAGTGACCAAAGGAAATAGTTGCTTCGTCAATCGTCTGTTTCAGTAGCTCAATAAAATAGATTTCTGTCCCACCATCTACAAAAGCATGATCTATTACAAATGAAAATTGCCCGTTTTTCGAGCAAGAAAATTGTAAGCCCTTTCCATGCCAACGATTGACATGTTCACGGTTGTAACAAGCCTGATGAAGTTGTTCAAGTGCAGTATCACTAACTGCATCATCGTAATTCATCACCATAATGGCATCTTTAATTTTTTGATAAGATTGTTGATTTTCTTCATTTAGCAAAATCGTTGAAAGAACATTCGCGGCTTGATCCCTGTCTACCCCTATCGTTACATAGTTTACATTCGGTATAAGTGGCTCGGGTGTACACGATAGGATTTCATCGATACTTTGAAGGATTTGGCCATATGAAACGACCTGTCCATTTTCAATGACACGCATATGATAGAAATGGTTACGATAGGAAAAGACGATATGTTCGGACTTACTGGAGTTGATATAATACTGATCTATGCCTACTTTGATATCATTGATTGCGGCCAATAAACCATGGAATTGATCTGATGAATAACGCTTATTATTCATCCAATACTCTCCCGTACCCTTATTCGTAAACTCATTGTAGATTGTTGCTGTAGAGTGAATTAGAACAGCCATTCTTTCGGTTACTGAAAGTGTCGCTAGCTTATCATTATGATAGATAATAGGCACATTTGTATGGGGGGAAAGTGGTTCTCTAATTAAGAGATGCATTTTTACCCAGTAATTATAAATCCAACTATCATTTTCTGTACTGCCAAGTTCCTGAATTTTCTTATCCAATTTACGGAAGTCTTTAGTCGTTATAAATTCATCAACAGCTATTTTTGCTTCATCTAATTCTACTGCGGAAACCAGTGGCTCCACCCATTCTAGAAACCGATTCAATGTATCTTCTAACGAAGGTATTGGATACGTTGGCAACTGGCTATTATTAATAATAGGGATAGTATAATTAATTAATTTGGACATAATTTTGGCTCTCTCCTATTGAATAGTAATAAGTAAGAATTAATATTCATGACAGTGCATGATGTTATACAAGTTGTTATACAAAAGGTAATCAGTGTAGTATTCATGTAGATTTGCTATACTGAGATTGGACAGAATCTCTTTATATATGATTGGTTGCCGCCGCATATAGTTAAAGAAGATTCTGTTTTTATTCCGTCCAACCTGTTTCATCGTATGAAAGTTTTAATACCGCAGTCTTTTCAATTAATTCCCAATCCATTTCAATACCTAGTCCATTACCTTCCGGTGCGTGAACATAGCCGTCCTGATCAGTTCTAATCGTTGTTAGCGCTCCAAACTCCAATGGTTCTACTGGAACTGCTTGCTCAAAGTACAGACTATTGTTACAGGCTAACATCAAATGTAAATTGGCAGCTTGCGATAGAGTATAGCCCCAAGACTGAAGTTCCACCGTCATCGAATTTGCTTCAGCAATTCCCATGATCTTTTTCGTTTGCGTTATCCCGCCTGCAAGCGTAGTATCTACACGTGCGCTTGACCAACAGCCCTCTTGAATGCCTTGTTCAATTTGATTTAAATGAAGCAATGTATTACCCGCTGGTAAGATCGGAATCGAAACCCGGGATCGTAACTCTTTATAGCCTGCCAAATCTGTATCCGGTAGCGGTGCTTCCAACCAAAGATAATCATACGCTTCGACTATTTTGGCAGCTCGTAATGCCTCATCCCTCGTATAAGCGGATTCGATATCTATCATAAATTTAAGATCGGAATCTTTAAATCTTTTATGAATAGCTTCTACTAAAGCCATATCCTCTTGAAATGTGCACCACGTATGAAATTTAATAACTTTATATCCCTGCTCTTGTAATTCTTGAACATGTTGAATATACTCTTCAATACTTGACAGAAACGGAGTACTTGCATAGGACAGAATTTTATTTCTCGCGCCACCAAGTAGTTGATACAATGGCAGTTTTACATATTTTGCAACCAAATCCCATAAAGCGATATCAATCGGCGACTGTGCTTGTGGTGTCATTTGGACACATCGACTAGCGAGTAAAGCAAAAAGTTCTTCTCTCTGAAGAGCTGATTTCCCGATTAGGAATGGGACTAAATGACGAATAGATTCCGCAAGACTCTTATCTACGCCTTCTTCCGTCCAAGAAATGGCCCCACCAAATCCTTCATAGCCATCTGAAGTGTGTATTTTGACAATTGTATTGCTGATTGTTAAGTCGGAATAATGGGATGATGTTTTATATTTCGCATCAGGTCCAGCTACAACAAACACTTCGACTTTATCAATTTTCAGTTTCATACCTTTTTCTTCTCTCCTTTTTTTAAAAAAATACTACTAGTTTTTTGCATCCCCCCTTTCAAGGAATAACCTGTCAATCTAACAAATAGACATCTGGAATATTCGTATCTACAATATGTTTTCTTAATACAGCAATAGCTTCTTCAGTGGAGTTTCCATTCACAAAAACATCAACCAATTCCTCGTGTTCCGTAAACCATTTTTCTAATATGCCCGACTTGCTGTTTTGATAGAGGAAATGAAGCCGAATTCTATGAACGATACTTTCCCAAATTTGGATTACATTTTCCAAATCGGAAGATCTGACGATTAATTCATGCAGTTGTATATCCAACTCGATAAATGTCGATAAATCTTGATATTGTATAGCTTTCTTCATATTTTCAAGAATAGTTTTAAATTGTTCTTTTGTATCTACTCCCCAAGTTGAAAATCCTTTTTTCAAAGCGAATGTTTCAATTTGAAGGCGCATGGGGATTAAAAGTTCGATCACTTCTTCCTTTGAAATAGAAGTCACTCGTGTTTCTTTATAAGGTTCGGAAATTAGCAAACCTTCCAACTCCAATAGCAGCATAGCTTCTCTGACAGAAGTTCGGCTAACCCCTAAGTCTTTTGATACTTGAAGTTCAGTTATCTTTTCTCCCTGTTCTAATTTCCCTTCAAATATTAACTTTTTAATTTCTTGTGCAATTTGATGCTTTAATGAGCTTTTTGAAAAGTTATTCGTCATATGAATTGATCAACCTCTCAGACATTGTCCTATTGTCGACAATCGTTTTAATTATTGTATAATAAGCAATCCTCATTGTAAAGACTTTTCCGAAAACTTTGACGTATTATGTCATAAGCAATTCCAACAATGAGTATCGAATACTACCCTTAGACCACCATGCAAATCCCCCTAATTTTCCTCTTACCATAAGAAAAACCCCTTTCCTCTAGTTAGAGAAAAAGGGGTCGAACAGCGGACAGGGTCCTTCCTGCCACATTGTATTTTCTTCTATGAAGATTGTACACTTACTCTACCGCTAACCGCTTAACCGCTTCAAATAAAATCGTCGCACCATCCGCCAAATGTTCCGCATCGGACCATTCTTCTGGACAATGGCTAAGCCCGTCCTTACTAGGAACAAATACCATGCCGCATGCGGTGAAATCTGACAGCACCATCGCGTCATGCCCTGCTCCACTATTCATCGTACAATAAGGAATCGCTAACTCTTCACTTATATTCTTAAACAGTCCACGAATTTCCGGATCTAATTCTTTCGGCTCTATTGACATAAGTTGATCAGCAATGGTGTGAATACCATCCACTCCATTATGAGAAGCTACAAGCTCTTTTACTCGATCTAGAGCGTGTTGTATATGTTCTTCCTTGCCCGCGCGAATATCCACTGAAAAAACGACTTTGTCAGGAATCACGTTCGCGCCGTTCGGGAATACTTGTAGTCTTCCTGTCGTAATGACTGTACCGTTGCCTGTCTCTTTCGCAAGTTGAGGAAACGCTGCAATCAGTTGCGCTGCAGATACTAGCGCATCCGAGCGGCGATCCATTGGTGTAGTGCCTGCGTGACCTGCGCGTCCTTGCACAGTCACTTCCAGCTGCACTAGCCCAACAATCGCTTCTACGACACCAATACGGATGCCCTTCTCTTCCAAAATCGGACCTTGCTCGATATGGAGTTCAAGAAATGCTTTTATCGTCTCCGGTCGTCGAATTTTCTCTTTGGAAGGATCCAGTCCAATGGCTGCCATTGCGTCTGTAGCTAAAATGCCGTCTTTATCCGCTACTGCAGTAAAATCCTCTTCTATCATAACGCCCATCATGCCCCGTGAACCCATCAAGCCGCCACCAAAACGAGAACCTTCCTCTTCTACCATCGCAAGTACCTCGAGCGGATAATCAGGCGTCAGTTGCAGTTCCTGAAACAGTGCGGCCACTTCCAACCCGATGACAACACCCGCTGTCCCGTCATACGCCCCACCGTTCGGCACCGAATCAAAATGCGATCCGACGATTACAGAAGGTGCATCTTTCAACGTACCTTCTAGCTTGCCAAAAATATTTCCAAAACCGTCTTCTGATACTTGAAGACCATATGCCGCCATTTTTTCTTTAATATAATTTCGCGCTTGCAAATCTTCTTTACTATACGTCAGTCTCGTCACACCTTGTCCTGGTGTGGCTGTGAACTGTCCGAGTAATTCAATATGCTGCTCGATACGCTCTTTATTCGCTGTCATACTATATTCCTCCTATTATAAGAAGCCGACGAAAATTCCTGCTAAAATAACCGACACAATCGTCACGCTAATAAACCCTCCGACAAGCATTGGGGGCAGCATATGACTAAGCAATGCCTCCCGTTCCTTTTCGTCATCTGTCAATGCGTTTACGACTTCATTCGTAATAATATAGTCCGCTGGAAAACCGTACAACGCTGTAAGAGACACCGCAAACGCCATCTCTTTGCTTACCTTTAGCACCTTTCCAATGAAAAACGAGAAAATGTACATGCCGATGATGCCTACTACAATACAGCCGACAAGCGGATACAAAATCTCCGACATCATAGCCGGTGTCGCTTTTTTCAGACCATCTAAAATAAATAAGATTAACGCTAGCATAGCGAAGCCAAATCCATTCGCTTTTTGAAGTACGTTGCGTTCAAGAAAACCGACGCTTGTCGCAATAATTCCGAACAGTAAACAAAGAACATACGGACTGATCGTAATGATTGGCGCGAGAAGCGTAGAAGCACCGTAGGCAAGAAAACCGACAAATGCCAAACGGAAAAACTTGAAATATTCCGTATTATATTTTTCCGGCATCTTGTTAAACATTTTCAGCTCGGTAGACGGAAGTGACGCTCCTTCTACTGGACTGTCCTTCAATTCCAATTCGCCACTGCGATACTTCTGAAGAAGCATCTTTCCTTCTTTTTTCAAGACAATCGATGTCAGCGGATAACCCGCAAAGCCTTGCATGACATAAATCACAACCGCGAAAACAGACAGCGTGACAAGACCTGCTTCAGCTGCACCTTCAGACATGATCAACGCTGAAACTATACCGCCGACTAAAGGTGGGATTGCTACTAATACCGTTTTCACATCAAATAGCAATAGACCAATCGTAAATAGAAACACAATGATACCGACTATTCCGGAAATTGAAATCAAAATCGTTTTCCATTGCTGTTTCAACTGCTGAATAGAAAGCATCGTTCCCATATTCGTTATTAATAAATATATTAACAAGGTAGCAACTGCTGGCGGTACACCGGCAATCGCAACGATATCCTCAGGGAAAAACGTCCAATACCCAAATAAAATTAACACCGCACAAACAAAAATTGATGGAATCCATGCTTTTGTACGAACTGCAATAAAATCTCCGATGAATAAAATCCCCGCTAATATAGCAAAAGCAAGCATTTGTGGCATATCATCCACTCCTCTCTAGATGTAAAGTAATAGTATATAGTAACACAAGTTAATTGAAAAGTAGGCACCTTTAAAAAAATGCAACATCTTTACTAAGTAACCTATTAAAGTACGCTACCATGCATTTTTCTTTTTGATTACGTATTGATTTACGCCTCTTTTTTTGCATCTGCCGATTACCAGAATAGGGCCAAAATTCCGCAATGTACGTGTACGGCTTTTTAAAGTCACTCATAAGATTTGATATTTTCCACCTGTATTATTACACTAAAGATATACGATACGTATAATACCTACTCCCTATACTAATTCACTGTACCGTACGTAGGCATTTCTCGGTTTAACTACCCACTTATATATGTAATGAAAAAACAAAGGAGTCACTAGACTATGGTGAAAAAACGAGATATAAAAGTCAAACGGATGTTAGAGTTTTTTATCGAAGCAACTGAACAAGTGATTGAAAAAGAAGGCGTGCAACATGTTACTGCAAGAAAAATTGCCGACTTGGCTGGATATACTAGTTCGACAATCTATAATTATTTTGAAGAACTGAATCATCTCATCTTCTTCGGTTCCTTACGCTTCTTGGATGAATATATTACAGATCTATCCAAGTATATTGATAGAGAGGAAGAGCCCCTTGAAAAATACCTCTCCTCCTGGGAATGCTTCTGTAAACATTCATACAATAATCCCCAAATTTACAATGTGATTTTCATCTCTGACTTAGGGTCAGAACTAAACGAGTTGTTAAAGCGTTACTATAAGATCTATCCCAATGATTTGCTGAAGTTGCCTGAAGAAATCAAAATGCTTGTAATGGAAAACGACTTATCTAAGCGCAGTAAAGGAATGCTCCATAATGCTGTTCAGAATAAGCACTTGTCTGATGAGTCACTGGAAGCTATTGTTGATATCACCATTCTTATGTGGAAAGGCATGTTAACTACACTTCTCAATAACCGGACACACTATACGCCCGAACAAGCTACTGCCATCACAATGAACTACATACGAGAAATAATGAGCCATTATACAAAGTAATACAAAAAAATCATTCCAGCTGCAGACCGGAATGATTTTTATTGTTAACCGCACACATGGTTTACATCTGAAATTACAGCATCCTCCTGCTTTCCTTTTGCGGACAAGAGAATGTATCCACCTTCTTCCCTCACTTCAAATGTCTTAATCTTCACTTTCTCACTAAATAGCGACTTCCCAGTTTCGATATCAAACGCCCAGCCATGCAGTGGACATTTGACATAGTTGTCATGACAACCATACTTGTATTGCTGAGGATCAGAGGCCTCCATAATACCTGAGATAGAGCCAAACTCCAATGGCGCTCCTTGATGAGGACACATATTGTTAAACGCCCGCAGTTTCCCCTCTACATTCACGACTACAATCGTCATGTTTTTAATCGTTACGATTTTACGCTTACCGCTAGGCAACTCCTCTGCTTTACATACGACAATCTCATTCTTCGGTTTGGTGATCATTGAATTCCCTCCCTATATTAAAATCTGTACGTTTCTAAAGCATTTTTATAGAAGATTTTCTGCTTTAAATCCTCTGGAAAATGAGCAAAGATATCCATCGTATGTTCCCCATCCCAATGCGGGTAGTCACTAGAGAACATGAGCATATCTTCTGCATCAATCATATCCACTAAAGTCACTAGATCTTTTGGATGGAAAGGTTCTTCAAATGGCTGTGTCGCCAAACGGATATTTCTTCTGATATATTCACTAGGCAGCATTTTCACCCAAGGGATTTCATCTCTCAATGCTTTCCAGTTTTTATCTAATCTCCACATCAAATGCGGCATCCAAGAGAATCCATATTCTACAAAAACGACTTTTAGTTTCGGGAATCGCTCGAATACACCTTCACAGATCAGACTGTTAATTTGTCGCATCGGTACAATCGACAGTGAAGAATGCCATTCCATATAAGTCGATGCCGGACCGATAAATTGGGCAGGCGAGTATTCACCTGAACCTTCAGAGTCAGGATGCAGGACAATCGGCAAACCGTACGCCTCTGCAATTTCATAAATCGGCCAAAAATGACGCTTTCCTAAAGGAATATTGATATTTTGCAGGTTAATCCCTACAACGCCCGGTTTCTTACCAATTCGTTCAATCTCTTTAACCGTAGCATCGGCATCTACCGTTGATACGACCATATCAATTTTGAATCGATCGTCTGTGTTCACCCACTTATCATATAGCCAGTCATTGCATGCAGAACTGTAGGCTGTCGTAACATCCACATTATGATACGGCGTCATCGTGCCATGACCTACATTCAAGATTCCGTACGTTGTTCCAAACTTATCAAATAAGTCTGTTCCCACAAACGCAGGGTCAGAACCTGGAATTCCGCCCGACGGAGTAGTGGCGTCTAAGCGCAGTACATGATTCGGGTTGTGATAGCGTGTTTTAGGAAATTCGAAAGCTCCCGCAGTCTGGGAACTCAAAAAGCTATTACTGAACTTCCCAAAATTCATCATCTTATGCAGCCATTCATCAGAATAAGGTACTAACTCATCTAAAGATCCTAAAAAACAATGAACATCCACATCAATTAATTGTGTCTTTTTATTTGTCTCCGCGTCATTGACTTGTGTATTATCCGTATTGATAACCATCCTCGACACCCCTTTTTAGTTGATTACTGCTGCTTGTTTAATAATTTGTTTAAGTTTGACTTTCTCATCGCCCAGCTGATCTGTATTCACGATTACAGATTGGCTGATCAGGCGGCGTATAGGCAATACATTCGTAGGTTGGTTCACAATCAAAGCACCTACCACCTTGTTTTCTAGCAAATAAAACATAGTGAACGTATCGTCTTCCATAGAACCTCTTAGAACGGTTTGATCCCACGTAGTAGGGTGCCCTACATATTGAATAGCGAGGTCATGCTGATTTGACCAGAAATACGGTATCGTTGTAAAAGGTTGTGAATTAGGCTGCAACATGTTTAGTGCCGCAGTCGCTCCCTGATTCATGGCGTGATCCCAATGCTCGATCCTGATCTTTTCCCCACTGATTGGATACGTCCATCTTGCACAATCTCCTGCCGCATAAATATCAGCAACAGATGTCTCACAAAACTCATTGACAATAATTCCATCATCAAAATCTAAAATTCCCTCTACTAATAGGCCATCCGTAGAAACGCCTATTCCTACCAATACACCGTCACACGCTAACTTTATACCATTCTTCGTCTCCACTTCGCGTATGGATGAATCGCCTTTAAATTGAGTAATATAATCATCTGTAAAAATCTCAATGCCTTTCGCACGGTGCTTTTCGGCAATATACGTACCCATATCTTCACCTAGCACTCTCGATAAAGGGGTTTTTGCTGCTTCGAATACAGTTACTTGCTTACCAGCAGCTAGCATGGAAGCTGCTACCTCCAACCCTATAAAGCCTGCTCCAATAATGGCTAAGTGATTAATAGAAGACAATTGCTCCTGTACCCTCGATGCATCCTTTTGCGTCTTCAAATAGAAAACGTTTTCAAAATTCTGTTCATCCAACGGCTGCAGTCGTCTTAATTTAGAGCCTGTCGTAATCAACAACTTATCCCACCCTATTTCTTCACCGTCGTTGAGAATGACCGTTTTCTTATCAGGACGTAATTCAGTTACAGATTTCCCAAGTAACAGTTCCATTCGATCGTCTCGGTAGAATTCCTCAGGGTGTAACAAGATACCATCATTATCCATCGTTCCTGCCAAATATTCTTTAGATAGTGGCGGCCGGTCATAAGGAAGGTTTTCGTCTCTATCTATAAGAACCACTTTTCCTTCATAGTCATTATCAAGTAATGTTTTTGCAGCATTGACCCCTGCAATGCCCGCCCCGATAATTACGATTTGATTATAAGTACTCAATTCTTCCGCCTCCATTCAGTAAGGTTTTATATAGATTAGATCATCAACGACTAGCACTTCATATGTTTCAACCGGATCTTTAGCGGGTGGGCCCTGGGGTTCCCCTGTCCGTACGTCAAATTGCGAAAAATGGAGGGGACATGTTACAAAACACCCATCAAGTTCACCGTCAGATAATTCCACATGTGCGTGACTGCAAATATTGTTAATCGCATAATACTTACCTTCAACCTGACAAAGCATGATTTCTTCGTCATCTACTTCAACGCTGATCAATTCTTCATCATCAAAATCAGAAACCTTAGCTACAGGAACAAACGCTTCTAGCTGATTCAATATAGTAACCACCCCTACACAATTGATTGTGTTCAATTAATGAACATGTTCATGAACTTGTTCAGATAATAACATCATTTTTTTTCACTTGCAATAGTTTCTAGTAAAATATTTTAAATATTTAATATACATTTACTTTTCCAGTTAATTAACCTATAATAATGCCATTAATGAACTTGTTCATATAAAATACAAGTTCACACTATAAGGGAGGAGATAGAAGAGTGATTAAAACGTAGACATAGTACAACATCAGACTCTCGATACTGCTTTTACGTGTAAACGTACATTACAATGGCATGTTAGAAGAATCTATTAAATTACTCGAGGAGGATGGCTATGCAAAATCCCAATACAAAGGATAATGTAATTTTCAAAGTTTCTATTTCAATTATCACGGTTTTTATCATTTTCGCTTTTTTCTTTAATAAAGCACTCGGTACTTTCGCTTCATCCGCATTAGGACTAGCTGTAGATTATTTCGGTTGGTTTTACTTACTAGCTGCTTTCCTAGTTGTTGGCCTATTAGTTTGGTTATGCATTTCCCCTTATGGCAGCATTCGGCTTGGGAAAGATACCGATCGACCAACCTATAAAGGACTGACATGGTTTGCCATGCTATTTACTGCAGGGATGGCGATCGGCCTCGTCTTCTTTGGACTAGCCGAACCAATTTACCATTACGTGAATCCTCCTTATGGAGAAGGAAATACAGCGGAATCTGCAACAGTCGCCATGAAATACAGCTTCCTTCATTGGAGTCTTCATCCATGGGCGATGTATGCGATCTTCGGTCTGGCGCTAGCTTACTTCCAATACAGAAAAGACAGACCTGCTTTAATTAGTTCAACGGTCATTGGTTTGTATAAAGGTAAAAATGAAAGGGCTTTCAAATATACAGTAGAAATATTTTGCGTAGTAGCTACTGTTTTTGGCGTTGCGGCTTCCTATGGAGTCGGTACATTACAGATGGGAGCCGGATTGGAACACGTTTTCAATATCCCTAATACGATGACGACACAGTTCATTATTATCGGTGTCATCTCGCTCATCTATATCACTGCCGCCATTTCGGGGATTGAAAAAGGAATCAAGCTAGTATCCAATCTTAATATAGCACTAGCCATATTCCTATTGGCTTTCGTTTTTCTAATGGGTCCGACACTACAAATTATCCAAGTGTTCATCAGCTCACTGGGTGCATACATGAGTGACTTCGTTTCCATGAGCTTAGGAATTGAGCCTTTCAAAGATAATAAGTGGCTTGGGGAGTATACAGTATTCTATTTAGCATGGTGGGTATCCTGGGCTCCTGCGGTCGGAATCTTTGTGGCACGTATTTCGAAGGGACGTACGATTCGTGGATTTATTGCCGGGGTTCTATTGGCACCGTCCTTTTTAGGAATGATCTGGTTTTCCGTTTTCGGAGGAACCGGCTTACACTTCCTACACGACTTAGGCTATACAGCATTGGCCGATCAAGCATTCGCAAATAGTGCACTCAGTATGTTTGCATTTTTGGAGTACTTGCCGCTAACAACGTTTATGAGTATTATCACCATTATTCTGATTGCCCTATTCTTTATTACAAATGCTGAGGCAGTTACTTTTGTACTCGCGATGCTGAGTCAAAATGGTGACCTAAACCCTACAAGAAAAGTAAAAGCTACATGGGGCGTATACATGGCAATCGTGACGGGTCTTCTTTTACTAACAGGTGATTTGTCCACTATTCAAACATTGGCAATCATCACGTCATTCCCGCTAACTATCTTAATGCTTTTCATGTGCTATTCGCTTTTAAAGGAACTATCGAAGGAAACGATCCCTACAAGAATAACGGGAAATAGACTTTCCAATGCAGAAAATAAGGAGACTACTCCATTAGGTACGTCAATAGAGTCACAGCAAATACCTGTCACACAAAATATGACGATAAAAAAATAACAACAATACATCCGCTACATCTAAAACAGGCTGTGGAAAAGTCTTGATCTTCTCTGCAGCCTGTTCGATTTATGTTCGGGATGCTTTGTATGTCCGCTATTGTAGTTGAATACAATGGAAGTACTACCGGCACAGGCCTTAAGGGAGATGTGGAATGAATAACATTATCTGGATTCTTATTTTACAGTTACTTTACGTCCCCTGTTTCACATTGCGCACAATCTTTATTGTAAAACAATTAAGAACTCAAGCAACCATTCTTGGTGCAATTGAAGCCTTGATCTATATTTTTGGATTATCACTTGTTTTTGACGGAGAACAAAGCTTTATGAGCATGCTCGTATACGCACTCGGATTCAGCATCGGCATATTTGTCGGAACTCTAATTGAAGAGAAGCTGGCGATTGGTTATACTGCCATCCAAGTGAACATTCCTACGCTAAATCAGCCGCTCATTGACCGGTTGCGGCAAGAAGGATATGGTGTAACAGTTTTTGAAGGCACTGGACGTGATAGTGTTCGATATAAACTCGAAATCCTCACGAAGCGGAATCAGGAAGAAGGGTTATATGATTTGATCTGTGATTACCAGCCAAATGCTTTTATTATCACGTACGAACCAAGAAAGTTTAAAGGCGGCTATTTGTTAAAGGCAATGAAAAGAAGAAAGAGAAAATCTACAAAAAAAGCACCCGAAAGCTCATCGATTTCGTAAGACACTTCTTCAGATATCCGTTGAAGAAAACTCTGAACTGTTACGTTGTCTTTCAAGAACTTAAGTACAAATTCTAGCGGAAGCACATATATGGCGATGCGTGAAAGAGGCTCCAATCGCTTTACGCACCAAAAGAAACGGTTCTGAATCCAGAGAACCGTTTCTGATGCTCCAGTACGGGTTTTAATATACAGGTACCCTTTATTAAGTTCCAACAATTTTCTTTCCTCTGGGCTGTTTACTAGTAGTATCTGGTTCCAACGTAATCCCGATAGTGTCAAATATGTTAAATTTCGACGTGTCAACTGTCAAGACACCGTAACCCGCCTTATCCGGTCTAAAGACACCTGCACTTTGACGTTGACCATTGTCAATCAACCACACTTGATACACTTCTTGCCCTTCTGTTTGAGGAAAATCGAATACATTTACGACGAGCTCCTCTTTTCCACTTTTGTTTACCAAAAATGCTTGACCATATACTTCGCCAAATTCTTCCCCTGCAACATGTAACTTCATGGATGCCGTTATCTCACTGAATCCTTCTTTCGATGGGACTTGAATAAGCGGAGCCATCAACAAAACAATACCTATTAACATCACGGCAATCAAACTTGTCGTCAAGGGGGTAAACTGGTTTCGTGCCGATCGGAATAGAAGTTTCATTTTTCCCCATCGTGTTACGTTCAACTGTTCATTTTCGAACACAAAATTCATCACGTCTTCTTTTAACCCTAATGGTTCTTCAACAACTTCAAAATCGAAGTGCATGGCCTCCCACATTTTCTCCTCAGCACCATCCAAATCACGTGGGAGGGATCGATTAGACAAAGACTTTTTTTCATCCTGATCTTTGGGGTCATTTTTCATTGTCGCTTCTCCCTTCCATGCTTAATCGCAACTGTTTTAATGACTGATGAAGCCGGCTTTTTATCGTTCCAAGGGGTTCTTGCTCAATTTCTGCAATTTCCTGAAGTGTGCAACCTTTCCAATATAAAAGATCGATTAAACGTCTTTGTTTCTCAGTGAGTTTCAGTTTTGCATTATGTATTAACTGTGCGTCGATATGCTCGTCAATTTTATTTTTCGGATCCGCTATATGTTCAATCGTATCAACATTGCCTAAAAACTTGTGCCGCCGTTCTTTCTTTACATAATCAAGACAAATATTTCTTGTAATTGTTAATAGCCAATTGATAAACTTCCCTTTTGACGCAACATAGTGACTTTGAGTCGTCCATAGCCTTAAATAAACAAGCTGTGTAATTTCCTTTGACATTTCCAATTGATTATTAGAAAATTTATACGCATAGCTATATACGAGCTTCCCGTATCGGTCATATAATTCCTCAAGTGCGTGGCGGTTCTTCTTTTTCACCAATCGAAATAGTTCCTCATCGTTTTTTGTACGCACACAACCGCACCCCTTCCCGAGTGAATATTCTTATTCCTCTAATAATACCAATAAGATCGCTTGCTGTTAACAGGAAGCAATTTATGTGCGCATAAAATAAGGAGAAACCATTCAGGTTTCTCCTTTTCCAAAAGTTATTTTCCGAACTCAGTCTTGTCATTCACTACAAACCAGACATCTTTGACGCCTTCCCCATTTACATCACCTTGTGCCTCGTCTTTTACAAAGTAATAAAGCGGATAGCCTTTATACGTCAACTGTTCTTCACTATTGTCTTCACGAGTAATGCTACCGAAGTCGGCCTTATTATACCCTTCCGGCACGTCATAATCAGTAGCTTTTACAATCGGCCAATTTGCGAGGCAATCATCCGTACAGTTACTCTTTCCTTCAGCGTCTTTTTTGAAATAATATACTGTCATTCCTTCTTCATCCGCTAAATAATCGCCAGTTTTATCATTTGATAAGACTTGCAGGGCCGATGCTGTCGTTTCTGAACCGTTGCCTTCGTCTGAGACTGATTCTGTCCCCTCATTTCCGCATGCAGCAACTATGGCCAGCACGATTAACAACTGCAACCCAATGAACCATTTTCTCATCTTTCATTCCTCCCTCATCCAAGTTTTTTTACTCGTTCACTTAAGGTAACGACTTGAATGGAGAAATGGTTTGTTATTTTTAGAATTCTTTTTAATCCTTTACTTCCAACCCCATTTTTTAAAAACTTAAGTTGTGTGGGGACCTGGTACCGGTTCTCGATATATGCTTGACCGCATCGAGCCCGATGGCACATTTTACAGTTATTTCAGTTCAACGTTTTTCATGATATTTGCTTTACTTTCTCTTGATTATTCAAACCGGGACCCGATCATTTTACAAGCTGTAAGTGGATTAAAAGGGATGAAATGCACCATTCTTGGTCATACACATATACAGTTTACAACCGCTGCAGTTTGGAACACGTCCTTAATTAGCTACGCCCTTCAAAATGCAGGCGTTCCTTCAACTGATCCGGTCATCCAACAGGCTAACCAATACTTGTTAACACGTCAACAGTCTAAATATGGCGATTGGGCAATTCATAATCCTGGTGTATTACCAGGAGGATGGGGATTTTCAGCTATTAATACGATGAACCCTGATATAGACGACACAACGGCTTCACTCAGAGCTATTTCGCGGCTTGCCCTGACAGATCCAGACTATCATCAAGCATGGAGCAAAGGCATTCATTGGACCATGTCGATGCAAAATCAGGACGGTGGATGGCCCGCGTTTGAAAAAAATGTAACTAATGAATTATTGACCTTACTTCCAATCGAAGGTGGAAAGTTCCTACTAACGGATCCTAGTACTGCAGATTTAACCGGGAGAACTCTTGAATTTTTAGGTAGCTACACCGATTTACCAAACAATCACGGCCTGATGAAACGCGGGACAAATTGGCTCATTCATCATCAAGAAAAGGATGGATCATGGTACGGCCGCTGGGGAATTTGCTATATTTACGGAACATGGGCGGCAATTACCGGCCTAATGGCTTCAGGTGTACACTCAAAAGAACAGCCAATTCAAAAAGCCGTAAACTGGTTACACGAAATACAAAATCCGGACGGTGGCTGGGGTGAATCTTGCAAAAGTGATCATGCAGCTAAGTACATCCCCCTTGGATCCAGCAACATAACCCAAACAGCATGGGCACTTGATGCGCTCATTGCAGTCGCGGATAAATCTACATCTGAAATAGAAGCTGGAATTTCTTATTTGCTCGATTCCTATGATAAAAACGATTGGACCACTTCGTATCCCGTTGGACAAGGAATGGGTGGTGAGCTCTATTTCCACTACCATAGCTATCGAATGATCTTTCCTTTGCTTGCACTTGCCCGTTATAAGTTGAAACTTCTTTAATAAGTGCCTCTGCAACATGAAATTCAAAATAGCGTCCTGCACAGGCACCCGAAATTAATTCAAGAAGCTGTTCCAATTCCCCCATAAGTCATACAGACCACAAAAGGAGAAATTCCCTCGACCGATCTTTCCGTCGGGGAATTTCTCCTTTATCACTTTTCAAATTGTCTAAATTGCGTGGGAACCTAGTACCTATTATTTGATTGGTTCTTCTTTTGTCATCGTATTTACTTCTACGATATCGATTGTTTCACCATTATTACTAACTTTCATATCAAAAACAATCCAGTAGATTGCCTCTTCGTCACCTTCAGGCACATTGAACGTTAAGTCAGGTGTATTCGCATTACCCTTGAATACTTTCACTTTCGCTTTAGAGCCTGATAAAGTATTTTCATTATCATAACGACTAGAATAATTGTGAATGTAGAAACGGTACTCTCCATCAACTAATTTGCGAATGGTTGTCGTTTCAGGACCATATGAATCCGTATCATCCCAATCTAAATCAACATACGTAGTTTCACCTGTCGTTGCCTGCTTATTAGCATACCAAACGTGGAACCTATTACCATCTGCTCCTGGTCCCGTCAAATGCGAATCTAAATCACTCGGGTATTCACCCCAATCGAGCATGATCTTCACTTCATTAGAAGCACCTGCACGAATCCCAGTTTCGTTTTGATCCATCAAGAATACATCCGTAGCTGCTACACCGAATATTTGTGATGTAATATAGCCTGGACCTGAGATTTCACCTTGGTATGTTCCTGCTGGTAGATTTACAGAATAATACCCATGACGATCCGTCGTCGCTGTGCCAACTACCTGATTATTCGCTTTGAACGTAAGCGTCGCATTTGCCATACCTACTTCTTGCACATCTGTGATTCGTCCACCAAAACCTGTGCTAATAAGATAAGAAGCTGTTTTCACAGTTCCTGTCACTTTCGAACCTACTGCAGGCGTCACTGCTATTTCTACTTGCTTACCCTCGTTTCCAATTAACGCAATTGGATTGAATGTAAAGCGGTTTTGATTCGAATCATAAGACACATTATTTAACTCAATAGCCTCGTTATCTACCTTTGCTGTTATGTTAAAATCAGACGCGGTTAAACCTGCAATAAATTGTGTCGTATTCAATGAAATACTTCCTGGACTAACTGCAATAGAGTTCAATACAGCTGTTGCAGAGTTATCAGAATAACTAGAATCGACTACGTCCCCAGCAATCGTCACTTGACCATTGTTTAAAACAACATTTTGTGGTCTTTGAGACAACGTAGAACCATCTGCATTAATTTCTGCAAGCTGAATATTCCCAGTACCTAACACTGTTGCCAATGCATTCAAAACAAGCGTTCTAATATCTGTACCAGCTTCTAACGTAATACGAACATTCGTTGCTCTTGAGTTAATTGTTTCAAAGACACCTTCCAGTTGCACACCATACTGACTAGTTTGCATCGCTTCCGATACAACAATATCAGTGAATCCTGGTGCGTTGCCAGTCAAGCCTTGTTCTACTACTCTTGCCGGTGTTTCAAGTTGCACTTCAAATACTTGCGTACTACCTTGTGCCACAATACGCACTGCACCGTTGTTTTTATTTACAATTACTGTCGCTAATACCGAATCGGTGAAATAGATACTATTCTCACCGCCACCATTGATGATTGTAGTCCCTTGAACGGTGACACCATTCAAATGAACATCACCTTCACCCACAGCTGGACCGAGGATGAGATTTCCTTCAATGACCATGTTCTGTAAATTGACTCCAGGACTTGAAACGGTAAAGTCACCTGCTATTACTTGTGTGCCTGTTGCCGGTCCATATGTCCCCGGTTGCGTAGCTTTATTCAACTGTTGTCCGCCATTCCCGTCTTATACTGCTTTTCAACAGCTTTCGATCCGGGCCTACACCGTACAGGCGACTTTCATCGCATACGGCGTGCTATCAGTGGCATGTATATTCTATCACTTATTTCCCCTGCGACCATTGTATCATACATTCACTAAACCGTCACTAAACTTTTAGAATATTTAGGAAAAGGCGAGAATTTCTGCGTTGTTAAATTTTGTGATGCATTTGCAAGTCCGCTAGTATGAGGAGTCCTGCTAAACTATTTGCTAGTATTCACTAAAAATTATTTTCACTTATTCCTCCGAAAAAATTGTTGATCAAAGAAGTTTATACGGTTGGGCATCGTCTTACGTATGGTAGATATCATTTCTTCACTTATACGAGTAGGGTTTTGTCTATATGCGTAATACATTAAAAACGACTCAGCGAGATCTTCCCGCTCCGGAAATTCTTTTGCATAAGTTGAAATGAAATTCCCGTCAGCTTGTTGGGCTGCCTTCCATCCCAGATGGTTGGAATATAGAGGATCAATCGATGTATGTGTCGCTTCGTGGAACAGAACTTCTTCCAATACGCCTAGCCCTATATATTCATCAGCCTGCTCTGTATGAATCAATAGATTATGATTCCCACCGCCAAATGCTTCTTTTCCTTTATGAATCCATACAGTTAACACTTTTTCTCTTAAATAGTTCGGTAGTTGCCCTATTGGACCCGCAAAACGGAGTGCTTGCGACTCAGCTTGTCCAATACTCTTAAACTCGGGATTCACTTGGATTTCAATCGTATTTCCATCGTAGTACTCCGCCCGGAATAAATATGGCACAGCTACGATCCAACTTGCACTTCTACGATCATACATTGTCCTTGTTTCTTTTCCAACATAGCTTAACTTTTTAAAGCTTGATGGATCATTCGCTGTGATGATATTAGGATCTACGAAGACTGTTCCGTGATATGGGGGATCTATTTCAGGTATTCCTGGTGGCTCATAGACAAACTGCTGATACACATCTTTTCCTAACGTGATTCCTTGCTCGCTAACTAGATCTTTCTGCAAAAGTAGCGTATACGTCTTTCCAGGCTGATAAGGGGTGTTTGGTACAAGCAGCAGATGCTCGGGATATAAAGAACTTACCGTAGACACTTCAACCCCCGCTTCATCAATAATCTTTGCTTTATACAAATTTTCTTCCGCACCACTCATTGGATGATTGAACTGGATACGCCATGCCTTCTTAGGTTCGTTAATCGTTCGAAGCGGCTTCCACTGCATAGCCAATTGCAGATTCGGAAGCAACTTCAATGTGTGACTTTCTTGCACAATTGACTTCGCATGTGTAGATTCTACTCTGTCATTCTCTCCATTCTGCGTCGTGGCCGAAACAGGGTGTACAGTAGTAAACAGTAGAATTGCAATGAAAAACGAGATAGGTAACCATTTTCTATACATAATAGCCTCCTGAACATTTTGTTATATTATTTCATTATAGTGTGTTTAGCGCCGCTTACAACGGAAAACCGCCCCGGTGCAAAAGGCGTAAGCAGCTTGTGCGTCTCCTGACAGCCGTTTATGTAATCCTTCATCAGTATACCTGTAATCGGGCTAAGCAAAATGCCGTTCCGGTAATGACCGGTACATATATACAGCCCTTCAATGAACGGATGAGACCCCATGACCGGCAGATGGTCTGCGGCTTGAGGACGTACACCGACCCATGTCCGGTGAATTGTTCCATCACTAAGTACAGGCAATAGATGGGAAGCCCGCTGCAATAGTGAAAGAATGCCCCGAGCCGTTACCGATGTATCAAACGTATCGGGAATAGACGTTGCGCCGATGAGCATTTCCTTATTTCGTTTCGGCACAATATAACAGCCGTCTACCGCAAAAATGGTTTTGACCGGTGCAGGGCCGGCCAATCGGATGGACAAGCATTCGCCTTTCACGGGAATGACGGGCAAGGAAAAGTCGGTGTCAACTAAAAGATGGCTGCTCCAAGCACCAGCTGCAATCGTAACTTGCGCTGCATGAAATGAGCCGATTGAAGTACCGATTCCCATGATGCGGTTTTGTTGAATCAGTAGACGAAGAGCCTTTGTTTCTTCATATACATGAACACCGGCATGTAGTGCTGCTTTCAAAAAGGCCTGTGCGAGCAACGGGGCTTTTACTTGATGGTCTTTTTCAAGAAAAATAGCACCGGCAGTTTGGGACGTCATACAAGGTTCGATCTCCGGCACTTCCTCCGGCTCAAGCCACTGAATGGATGGATCCTTTTTGGACAAAAAGTAATATTGCTGTTGCAACTCGTCCCTATCCTGTTCTGTCGCAGCTGTTTTGATCAGACCGGCTGTTCGTAATTCAATATCAATACCCGTTTCGGACAGCAGTTCATCACGAAGTTGAGGGAACATCCCCCGGCTTTCCAGTGCGATTCCCAACAACGGATTTTCCCGCTCAAACTCATTTTGCGCCCCAAGCATCCCTCCAGCTGCCATAGAAGCCTGTCCGGCTTGGCCTGCATCAAATACAGCTACGCTTAAGCCTTCCTTCGCTAGCCGATAGGCAATCGAACAACCAATTACCCCTCCGCCAATAATCATGTGATCATATATCTTCATTGTCCCCACTCCTCATAAATGGTTAACATACTAATGCCATTGAACATCCGTACAAGAAAATAAAAAAACGCCGCTTTCATAGAAGAAAGCAGCGCCTCATGTATACAGTCTATACCATACAATTGATAGTGCCACTTCCCTCCGCCAGTACAAACTGGATCAGGTTCAAGGAGTCCCAAAGTCAATCACTTTGATCTCAGCCTTTTCAAAGGCACCTCCAGTGGATAAAGTATTCATTTTTTTCAGATTAACATACAAGTTATAATTTGTCATTTGTCATTTAAAATTTGTCATTTTTGAATCCTTTGACTAAAATTCCACATTAAACAGAAAAATGCTTCCCAATCGTTTTCACGTTCTTAAGACTCTTTATCCTAGTCCACACTCAATTATTGAATTGAATACGAACTTTCATTCGTGGTTCCTAGTACCCTTTTAACGAACATATTATATCGATGCCCCCCACTATTGTTCTATCGTTCTACTTTTCTATACAACTAAATACAATAGTGTAGAAGCAAAGCACTATAGGATTTTATCCCAACTCAGATCAAAATGTTCAGTATGGATGATCGATTAGTGACGTAGGGGGTAGTTCAACTATGGAGGAAGTAGTGTCTAACCCAACTAATAGGGAGGACGAGATTTCAACAGCAAGTCGTTTACCGGGTGTCCGGCATACCTATATGAAACCGCGGATTGTTGCTTTCATTCCCGCGCATAACGAAGAAAAATCGATTCGGGATTGTCTGGCAGGATTAGGCGATCAATCGTTGCCGCTTGGCGTCGAGCTGGATGTCATAGTCATTGCGGATAACTGTTCCGATGAAACGGAAGAAATGGCCTTACAAGCCGGAGCGGAATTCAATCTAAACCTGAGAGTGTTGACGACCACGAATAACAAGCAGCGAAAAGTCGGTGCTTTAAATACAGCTTGGAAAAGTATTTATGGAGATACTTTAGCACTATATGATACGAGGCTGACATCTTTTCAAGAGTATTATAAGAACTCTGTGAAAGCGATTCTTGGCATGGATGCTGACAGCAGATTAGCGCCAGGTGCACTAAAAGATCTTTGGGAAGGGCTGATGAGTGCCCGGAATATCGGGGGTGTTATGGCGAAGTATACAATGAGGATGCCTAAGAAGAAAAGTCTGCTGTCAAAGTCCGATCCCTATTATGAAGAAAAGATTTTAACCGGTGAATATAGTGGACCCATTGCGCGTTGGTGGACACATCAACAGAAACAGGATATGGCAAGTTGGTTGTTAGACTTACAATACAGTGGCGGCAGTACGTATGTCTTAGGCGGGCAGGCCACTTTATTCCGACCCGAATCCTTACAAGACGTCATGCATGAAAACAAGCTGGACGGTCCATGGCAGGATGATAGTGATGTAGAAGATATGCACTTGACATGGCAGATTCAGAAAAACTGGAAAACATTGATTAGCCCTACAGCCCGTTGTTATGTGGATGCCATGACAACCTATCATACATTCAGGCAGCAGCGAAATAAATGGCAGTCGGGAACGGTTGATTTACTTACGAATCCGAATATTGATGTACGTTCGAAGCATAGGGGGAAGATTTGGCGTTCCCAATTGAAAACATTTTCAAATCTTTTCATCAGGTTTCTATTCATCTTACTACTCGTTCTAAGCCTCGCAACAGACCAGTTCAATTGGTCATGGATCTGGATTACGCCAGTTCTGATAGCCTCTTTGTTAAACACGGTGCTCGCACTAAAAACACCTATGCACCGGCCAATCGATATTATTTTCGCTGCGTTATTGATCAGTCCGGAAATCTATTTATGGGTAAACCTCATCACGTTCATCAATGTATGGTTGGGAAAACTATCCGCAAACAAAAAGGATGGTTGGGCAATCCAGTATAGTGCCGAAAGAGGACAGACGAAAAGCAAACTTACACAAGGCTTATTCGCAATCATTTTATTCATTAGCCTTGCCATCTATTTTTGTATAAATGAAAGGGAATTTTTAACGAGTGAATCTGTACAAACTTCCATCCGACCTTTTTTACAAACCGGTTGGACTGTACTTACCTACTTAACCATTTTTGCAACACTCATTATGCTCTACCAACTTTGGAGATTAAGAGGACATCATAAGGCGTAGATGGGTTTAACTAAAAAATTGGAGGCCGATTATGTCAATTAAAAAAGCAATTATTCCTGCAGCAGGTTTCGGTACCCGCTTTTTACCGGCTACAAAAGCACAACCTAAAGAAATGCTGCCCATTATCGATAAACCGACCATTCAATATATTGTCGAGGAAGCAGCGGCTGCAGGAATTGAAGATATTATGATCGTGACAGGCAAAGGTAAACGCGCGATCGAAGACCATTTTGATATTGCTCCCGAACTTGAATACAATTTATCCAAAAAAGGAAAGCTTGATCTTCTTGCGAAAGTCCAATTTTCTTCAAACCTCGCGAACATCCACTACGTTCGGCAAAAAAAACCGCTCGGCCTCGGGCATGCGATCTGGTGTGCCCGAAGTTTCATAGGAAATGAACCGTTTGCTGTCCTCCTTGGCGATGATATTATTCAAAGTAAAACTCCATGTTTAAGACAGTTGCTGGATGTCCATGAGGAAACAGGTGCCTCAGTAGTTGGAGTTCAGACCATCCCTTGGGAGGAAACTACACGTTATGGAATAATCGATCCCGGTTTGCGTGACGGGAGACGGTACGAAATCCACAATCTAATAGAAAAGCCTGATCCAAAAGTGTCCCCGTCAAACCTTGCAATCGTCGGGCGCTATATTCTCACGCCTGAAATTTTTTCCTATTTAAACGAACAGACAATTGGAGCGGACGGAGAATTCCAGTTGACCGATGCGATACAGGCCCTAAACAAAAACCAGCAGGTCTTTGCCTATGAATTTGAAGGCAAACGATACGATATCGGTGAAAAAGCAGGATTTGTTAAAGCAACCATCGATTATGCTTTGCTTGATGCTGATATCCAAAAAGAACTGCTCACCTATATGAGCGATATTATCAACAACAAAAAAGCGGTTTTGTAAGCAGACTTACACTGTAATGTTTGATTCACAAACAGCATCTCAGCCTTCTTGTATGCCTTACTGCAAACTATTTGGAGGTGTCCTATGACTCATATCACATTTGACTATGCAAAAGCAAAGTCGTTTTTCGGGCAGTATAACATACAATTTCTGGAGCATAGCGTGTCAGCGATCCACCACCAAATGCATAGCAGGAAAGGCATGCATCAGCACCACTTAGGCTGGCTCGATCTTCCTACAACCTATGACAAGAACGAGTTTGACCGTATTCAAAAAACGGCAGTGAAAATTAAAGAGACGTCTGATGTACTGTTGGTCATCGGAATCGGTGGTTCGTATCTGGGGGCGCGTGCAGCGATTGAGATGTTGAACCATAGTTTCCATAATTTATTGCCAAAAGAGAAACGTCATGGTCTTCCGCAAGTTTTATTTGTCGGATATAATCTGAGCGCTACGTATGTAAGACATGTGATGGATGTATTGGAAGGAAAAGAGTTCTCCATTAACGTCATCTCCAAATCGGGCACAACGACTGAACCGGCAATTGCTTTCCGGTTGTTCCGACAGCTTTTGGAGGAGAAGTACGGCAAAGAGAAAGCGAGAGAACGGATATATGTGACGACGGATGAACATGAAGGCGCATTGAAAGAGCTTGCGGTCAAAGAAGGTTACGACACCTTTGCCATTCCCGCCACCATTGGCGGGCGATATTCAGTGCTCACTGCTGCCAGTCTACTGCCGATCGCAGCAAGCGGAATCGATATCCATCCGATCATGGCGGGCGCTAAGCGGGCCCATACTGAATTATTGACCCCAGTCTTGCAGGAAAATGCCGCCTATCAATATGCCGTCATTCGCAATATCCTTTTTCAAAAAGGCATGGCAATCGAAATGTTCGTCACATACGAACCCGGTATGCACTATTTAGCGGAGTGGTGGAAACAGCTTTTCGGCGAAAGTGAAGGGAAAGACAGGAGAGGAATCTTCCCAGCATCTGGCACCTTCCCTACGGACTTGCATTCATTCGGTCAATATATACAGGAAGGTCAACGGAACTTGTTTGAAACGATTGTGAAAGTGAACCAAAACAAAGATGATCTACCAATTGATCCCCAGGATGACAATATAGATGGCCTCAATTATTTGGCAGGCAAAACGTTGCATTGTGTCAATAGTAAAGCATTCGAAGGCGCACTTAACGCGCATAGTAACGGTGGCGTTCCCGGACTAATATTTGAAATTCCATCCATGGATGCCTATACGTTTGGATACCTCGTCTACTTCTTTAAAAAAGCATGTGCGATGAGCGCCTATCTATTCGGTGTGAATCCATTCGATCAGCCTGGTGTGGAGGAATATAAAACGAATATGTTTAAACTGTTGAATAAGCCAGGATATGAAACGCTAGAAATCCCTATTATTAAAAATTAAATTTCACAACGTATAGCGTCAAAGTAGGTTTATCGATAATGGGCAACATTCTTTTGGCATGGCTTTGCGCACTTTTTTCAATCTATTCAACCTCATGCCTTTTGTGTTTTTATAATACGTCTGTTTGTACTCTTTTCAATACGGAATCACAAATTGTTTCTACTGTGTCTAGTGCTTCTTTTTCTGTCTGACCTCTCGCCGCGAAATAAAATTTACATTTAGGTTCTGTTCCAGATGGACGGATTGTAAACCAAGCGCCATTTTCCAAGTAGTATTTCAATACATTAGAAGTCGGTAAGTCAATCGTTGTAATCTTTCCAGTAGAACACTCAAGCATTTCACTACTTAAATAATCTTCTATCCTCTGCACTCTACTACCAGTAACAGTCAAAGGTGGCGTATGACGGAACGAATTCATAATCCGTGTGATTTGTTCCGAACCATCTTTTCCTTCTAGTGTGATAGAAGTGTTCAGTTCTTTATAAAAGCCATACATTTCATAGACTTTCTGTAACACTTGATAGATCGTTTTTCCCCTATCTTTATACACAGCAGCAATTTCCGCCATGAAGACTGCGGTTTGAACGGCATCTTTATCACGTACGAAGTCCCCTATCAAGTAGCCATAGCTTTCTTCAAAGCCGAAAAGGAATGTCTGCGCTTGTGTTTCCTTGTATGTAAGAATTTTCTCTGCGATAAATTTAAAGCCTGTTAGTACGTCCACTGTCTGTAAGCCGTACTTTTCCGCCATCACAGTCACGATATCGGTAGAGACGATTGTTTTCAGAACGACACCATTACGTGGTAGTTCCCCGGCTGCTACTTTCTCTTCCAGTAAATAATGGAGAATAACTGTGCCGATTTGGTTACCTGTTAACAGGTTAAATTGCCCCTGTTCATCCCGAACCACCACGCCTAGTCGATCTGCATCTGGATCTGTTGCAAGCAATAGATCGGCTCCAACCCTTTCTCCATATTGAATAGCTAATTCAAACGCCTGAGCTTCTTCTGGATTTGGACTTTTAACAGTTGAGAAGTTCGGATCTGGCTGTTCTTGTTCTTTTACATACTCGACCTGCTCGAAGCCAAACGTTTCAAATGCCTGTCGCATAGGCTTGCTCGCTGTCCCATGAAGTGCTGAAAAGACAATCGATACATCCGTTACCTCTTTGTTTAATCTGATCGTTTGTAACTCTTCCATATACGCTAGATCAACTGCTTTACCAATCGATACGAGTAATCCTTCAGTAGCTAATTGCTCCTCATTCGCTGGATCCTGTACAAGATCTATTCCTAACTTAGCTATAGAATCGATAATGATGTCTGCTGCTTCTGGTGGAAGTTGGGCTCCGTCTTCACCATACACTTTCAAGCCATTGTATTCTGGTGGATTATGACTAGCTGTAATCATAACTCCAGCAAATGCTTGTAGATTGCGAACAGCGAACGAAAGCAATGGCGTCGGTCGAAGTTCATCAAATAGAAACGCTGTAACACCTTGTCCGCCAATCACTTTTGCCATTTCAAGCGCAAATTCTTTGGATAAGTGACGTGAATCATAAGCAATAACGACTCCACGCTCTTTCGCTGATTGCCCTTGTCCTACTACATACTGTGCAAGTCCAAGGGCCACTTTACGTACCGTATACATATTTAACCGATTTGTTCCAGGCCCCATCACACCACGCATGCCGCCCGTTCCGAACTCTAAATCTTTGTAGAAACAATCCTCTGCTACCTTCTCATTGAGTAACAGTTCCGAGAGTTCCTTCTTCATCGGATCTTTGTCAGTCAGCTGTGTTACCCAATGTTCTGCTTTTACTTTCCATTGCATGATCTCATCCCTTTTCAAAGGTATCTCCATTGGATAGAATATTCATTTTTTTCAGATTACCATACAAGCTGAAATTTGTCATTTGAAATTTCACTAGTACATAGTTTGTTCCAACTGTGCAGTTTCCCCAAATACAGGCTGTCCGTTTTGATAATAAACTTGTTGAAATCATATCCTCTTAACAGAGATTAACTTACCAAAGGGGATAATCATGATGGGAAAGAAGAAAAGTAATAAACTCTTACTTTTTATTATAATCATATCCATTTGTAGTTTACTTGCGTTGATAGGCTTTATTAATCACCTGCTTTCGCCAAGCTACAAATCAAAGAAAGTACTTGAGGCGTTTTATACGCATGAACAAGGTGGTAACTACGCTGATTCATGGGCATTACTTCACCCTTTCATGAAAGATAAATGGAGTAAAACACAGTTCATGACTGACCGTCTCCATGTTTTTAATGGCCATTTTGGTGCTGAAACGTTCCAATTTACAATAACAGGAGGTAATGAAATCAATGATTGGAAAATGGCTGAAGAAGCAGAGGCATTTGATATAGCCTATAAATTTACTGTCATTCAAACCTATAAAGGAAAATACGGAAGGTTCAGCTTCCTCCAAGAAGTATATGTCGCAAATGCTGTAGGCGAGTGGCGGATATTGTGGGATTATAATTGAACAGAAAAAAGTGATCTGAGCGTTTTCTAGATCAGAAGACACTTCATTTTTTATCGGATAATTGTCGTAATAGTATTGAAGTTGTGTGGTGCACATCGTTTTTGCGTTATGCATAGGCACCCGTTTTTAACATCGCTTTGGGCATTTGTCTCTTTACAGCATAGCCGCTTCTTGATACCATGATAACAACAGAACCCACCACGCCTCTTAACAATGCGGACCAAGGTGGGTCATTTTTTTATTTTGGGGGAGATTTTAATTGAGCCCTGCAGAAATAAACAGTAAAGAACCAACGACTTATGAAAGAAACACAGTACCATCAAAAGCATAAAATTGAATTCTGAGTACCAAAGAAATGCATAGGTATTGGATTTCGGAAAAGCAAAATTGAATTTTGGGGGTGTTTTCGGGGGCAAAATTGAATTTTTATAGTTTTTATTTTGGGTAAGTTTTGTTGTTTTGAAATTAAACAACAAAAACCCTTCCGACCGTTTTCTTGGTTAGAAGACTTCTCATGATTTTCGGAATGGTGTTGGAGTTGTGTAGTTCACTCATTCTATTTCATATAATAGGTATGGCCTTTTAACACCTACAAATTGTCTGAATAGGTCCAAGTTGTGTGGTGCACAGCGTACAGCTTTTTATCCTATCTCAAATATTGGGTTTATGATAACATATATATGAATCTTTTGACTTTAGAAAATATGAAAGGAAGTGTAATAATCAGATATGAAAAAGATATTAAAGCCATTGATTAGTGTTATTGCCATTGGTGCCCTCTCTCTATCTATAAATATAGATAAAAATGTATTAGCTAATAATATTGCAAATACATGTGAGTATGATTCGGCATCGAAAGTAAACCCTGATTATTCCACAATGAACTGTTTGTTAACCGAAACAGCACTGATTTATGATGTTCCTCCTGAAATTGTGAAGGCAATAGCGGAAGGTGAAAGTGGAAATTGGCGTCATTTCGATATGAATGGTGAAGCGATTGTGACAGCTGATAATGGAATTGGCATTATGCAAATTACAAATCAAGCCGGCTACAATCAAGATAGACTAAAAAGCGATATTGTCTATAATATTCAAGCTGGTGTAGAGACTCTAGATGATATGTTTAAGCGGAAGGATTTACCTAGCATCAACGGTGGGGAAAGAGATGTACTGGAACATTGGTACTTCGCTATCATGGCTTATAACGGTACTAAGCCGGTAAATAGTCCAATTGTCCAAGCAACTGGTGAAAGAAATGCAAATGCCTATCAAGAAAAAGTTCTCCGAATTATCGAGAATTTGGAATTAATAGATCTAACAGAGCTACCTTTTTCACGCGAACATTTTCAATATGACTCTAACAGCAGGGAAAATATTAAATTTTCAGCGATGAACTATGATTTTGATTTACCATTAAAAAAATCAAAGTATTTTTTTGAAACAAATCAAAAAGTTAGTGCAACAACTAATGTAACATTTAGGACAAGACCTACTACGGATAGTCTTTCTATGGGTACTTTACGTGAAGGCGAAATTGTTACCATTACGGGTCCTTTTGAATATGAAGAAGTATCAACGAAGAAAAACCATTTTGTTTGGTATCCTGTGAAAAGAAGTGACGGGACAGAGGGGTATGTAGCATCAAGTTATTTAAACTACTCAGCTTCACCGCCAACGCCAACACCTCCAGTTGACACTACACAGGACTACTCAGCTTACGCTAAAAGGTTTGCAGACTTCAGCACTACAGCTTGGTGGAGAGATGATATGATTTGGGCAATCGACCGGGGGTTAATTAGAGGTTACAATAACGAATGGAACACAAAAACAAAGAAATACGAAACCCAGTTACAACCGAATACACAATTAACAGAGGCACACTTCCTAACAATCTTCTTCCGTTACGCTCAAAAAGATGAAATAGGAAGTGTAAAAAACACTTCGTCTTGGAGTAGAAGTGGTATATACAGCATGGCGAAAAAGTATAAAATGCCTGTACTAGCAAATGAAAATTCGAAAGCTTCGAAAGCTCTAGCGGAGAAAGGCATTAGACGTGGTAAATTGGCACAATTGATGGCATCTTACCACTATGGGAAAAAAGTAAGTGAACCTACAGCGATTCAATTTTTCATGGGTAATGGGCTTACTACAGCGACTTCAGCCGTTGAGTATAAACCTGACCAAATTTTAACGCGTGCACACATATCAGCGTTTATTCAGAGATATGAATCGTTCCTATTAAAGCAAAAATAATTGAACCTAGAAAACGATTGCGTTCATTGCAATCGTTTTTCTGATTTTACGGCTGATACAATGCCATTCTTGGAGCATATCAAAATGGTACCTCATTAGTGATTACTAGAGCGTGAAGGTATAAAACATAAGTAGAATACGGCTTTTGGATATAGTACCCGGATTCAATTGCCATGTAAATGGATGAAGACTCCAATGTAGGAAGCTGTATTTCATAGCTGTTTTTGCTGATTCTACTGTATTTCCTTCTCCAAACGGGGGATTCACGTAATGGTAAATTGGTTCGGCTAGTCCAAAGAAGACGAGGCCGATCACCAATCCTGCAGTAAATAGCATGGCAAACCATGTAAGACCTAACTTGCACTTCTACGATCATACATTGTCCTTGTTTCTCTTCCAGCATAGCTTAACTTTGTAAAGCTTGATGGATCGTTCGCTGTGATGATAGTAGGATCTACGTAGACTGTTCCATGATATGGGGGATCTATTTCAGGTTCTCCTGGAAGCTGTCGTGGCTGATAAACAAACTGCTGATACACATCTTTTCCTAACGCGATACCTTGCTCGCTAACTAGATCTTTCTGCAAAAGTAGCGTATATGTCTTTCCAGCCTGATAAGGGGTATTCGGTACAAGCAGCAGATGCTCGGGATATAAAGAACTAACCGTAGACACTTCAACCCCCGCTTGATCAAAAATCTTCGCTTTATACAAATTCTCTTCCGCACCACTCATTGGACGATTGAACTGGATGCGCCATGCCTTCCGAGGATCGTTAATCGTTCGAAGGGGCTTCTACTGCATAGCCAGTTGCAGATTCGGAAGCAACTTCAATGTGTGACTTTTTGGCACAATTGACTTCGCTTGTGTAGATTCTACTCTGTCATTCTCTCCATTCAGCGTCGTGGCCGTAACAGGGAGTACAGTAGTGAAAAGTAGAATTGCAATGCAAAACGACATAGGTAACCATTTTCTAGACATAGTAGCCTCCTGAACATTCTGTTATATCATTTCATTATAGTGTGATTTGAACTAGTAAAGCAACTTAGTTATGATTCTTAGTGACTATTCTCTACACAGTTATAGTAACCTACTGTAAACGCTAAACCGGAGTTAACGGTTCTCTTTTTTCATCAGGCAACCGTCAGAATAGCTTCTGAATTCAACAGTGCACAGGCACCTTTAATTAATTTGGCTTGTTGTGCACAGGTACAGCTCACTAAGACAAAGAGATATATTCACCAATATCCAAAATCTCTTCTACCTCCATCAAACAATATCGGATATAACTCTCACTAGTCTTTTCAAACGGTGGCGGTAAGTACCGAAGAATTGAATGAATATCTATATAAGGTAGTGAAGTAGTAGTGTCATCATATAAAGGAAAGGAGCTGAATGGATAATCGGCTAAACGTTTCACCATTGGAATCTTGGTTTCGATTGGATTCCGATGAATGTATCGACTGACTGCGAGAAGCGATTGTGGAGTATCGACTTCTTTGGAGAAATAGCGACGTTGATAGATGCGTCCTACATGATTGTAGCGTTTCGAATAATAGTCGCTATATCGACGATTGATCTCCCTCATGATTTTCGATAAGTCATCCTCTGAACGAATTAGCAAATGATAATGATTAGTCATAATACAGAATGCGATTAGAGTAAATCGATATTTCTCATACGCATGAGCAATACAACGCATCAGATGATACATATCTTCTTCAGTAGCGAAAATATTTTGACGGTTATTGCCACGCATGACAACATGATAGTATGCATACGGTCGCCAGTTTCGTTTACGTCTGGCCAACTGAATCACCTCCTACTAGTTGCAACCCGGTAGGTAGCCGCTTCCACTCAATCGCTTCCTGCAGCGCACTTGCCGTAATACCCGTGCTCCCCTGCAAGTCCGCTATAGTACGGGCAATCCGAATGAGTTTGACTTGTGTCCGATTACTCCACTTGTGCTCAAAACAGATATCACCAATTAGATTCAGTTGATCGGAAGTCAGCCCAGCAGTCTGTTCCAGTAGCTGAAACGATACCGTGCCGTTTAGAACATTGCGACCATATCGTATTCGTTGCAACTCCCGCGCTTTTTCTAGGCGCTTCCGTATATCCAATGAACTCTCCGCAGTAGTTTGTTCTTTTAAGCCACTGCTTTCAAGAGACAACACAAAATCCAGCCTATCTAAAATCGGACCGGATACTTTTAATTGATAATGCGTAATCTGCTTCTGAGTACACGTACAGTAGCGCTCCCGAGAACCGTAATAGCCACATGGACAAGGATTCGTAGCCGCAATTAACGTAAAAGAGGCTGGATAACTGACGGTTTGTTTTACGCGGCTGATCGTCACTTCTCCGGACTCCATCGGCTGACGTAACATATCCAATGTTTTTCTGGAGAATTCCCCCAATTCATCAAGAAATAATAGTCCGCGATGCGCCAAGGATATCTCGCCAGGCTTTGGATACGTACCTCCGCCGATCAATGAAATAGCGGATGCTGAATGGTGGGGTTGCCGATAGGGAGGACGAAGCGTTATACCTTGTTTTTCACGTGCTAAATGATAAAGACTATACACTTCAAGTGCTTCCTCCTGCGCCAAATCAGGCATAATGGATGAAAATGCACCAGCAAGCATACTTTTTCCACAACCAGGAGGACCAATCAATAATGTATGATGTCCGCCTGCTGCTGCAATCTCCAATGCACGCTTTGCCTGCTGTTGTCCACGGATAGCTGAAAAATCGGTCTCATATTGCTCCTGAAACGTCGCTTGTTCTGTAATTACGGGAGCTAATAAGCCATCAAATAACAGAGTGGACTGTCCTCGTAAATGATTCAACAGAGCCTCAACATTCGGCAGTGGAATCAATTCTACGTCTTTTGCATAATTAAGAAATGAAACATCCACTGGCGGCAAATAGATTCGTTTAAAACCAAGAGTGAGCGCTTGTTGAATCGCAGGTAACAAGCCGTGAAAAGGAACCAGTTCACCGTGTAGTGAAAGAGAGGTAATCACACAAATAGAATCATCTAGCGGCAACGGCTGATCGGTAAGTTCCTGTATAGCCGCAAGCAACATCGCTCCATCAAATCCTGTACCGCTTTTGCGTATATCAGCAGGCGATAAATGAATCGTAATCTTCTTCATGGATAAATCATACGCTAAATGATGTAAACAGCTTAAGATCCGCTCTTTTGATTCTTTGATACTTACATCCGGCAACCCTATAATGACACATTGTTCTTTATCGTCACGAATATCCGCCTCCACCCGAATACGCTCTCCTTTTAACCCTTGCAGACCAACACTCCACACCGTCGATGCCATTACTCCACCCTCTCTCGTATATATGATTGTATTGAGTATAGCGAAGGAAACAAAGTAACGTCAAAAGTGCAAAATTGAATTTTGAAAGCAAGAGAAGTGCATAGGTATCGTATTGTGGATATAAAGAATTGAATTTCGGGGCTGTTTTCGGGGGCAAAATTGAATTTTGATAGTTTTTATTTTGAGTAAGATTTAATAGCTTTTGAATTCAACAGTGCGCGTACGGTTCGGCAATCATTCACTCTGTATGGATTGCTATAATACAGTGATGGCGGAGGAGTTAGGATTAGAGCTTCCGCAACTGCCCAAAACATTTGTCGCTGATGATGTGAATGGAGTAAAACATATTTTTGAAGTGGAGCGGCAGATCACGGGAACAGCGATTTTGCTGACTGCGCATGAACGATGGGAGCAAGGATACGAGTTTGCAGTGGATGGAGAACTGGATGACGATCAGCATAAACTATTCAAACAACTGATAGAAAAAACAACACGGGGCCTGTCGGAGACTTATCTGGAAACAGGGAAATTTCCAACAGATGAACCCTATACATATGTAAAACAAAACCACTTGAAAGGCGTACTTACCTACGATTCAATAAACAGCGAAGCACCGCTCGTAATCATCGACGGAAAGCCATATACGTGGGATGAAGTAGGCCGTATGTTGCAAGCTTTCGAAGGATTTCAAGTGAAGATGGTGATGAAGGACTTGGCCGATGAGCTGGAGTGAACAGCAGAATGTTTATTTAGTGACCTATTGTGGTTGGGTTGTGTGGAATTACATTGGACTGATAGGCTGCAATCAAAAAAGAGTCCCCCATCGATTTCTCGATCAAAAGACTCTTTTCTTGAACACTATCTAGTTATCAGAATAGTGTCTAACTGTGTAGTGCACAGGCACCGTTTTTAATGCCACAACTCCACCTCCTCTCGTTTAGGCACAAAAAAAGAACCCCTTGTTTGGGATTCCTTATATTAAAATCTTAAATAGGCTAATATCTTTTGATTATTATTCATTTGAAGAATTTTAAAATCATTGCTCAAATAAAAATCATTTAGATATGGGACATCATCATATTCTACACATACAATTCGTAATCCAACTAAATCATAAGCCAACTCGCAATTTTCTAAAGCGAATTCTAAGATAGCATCGCCACTTACCTTACCCTTATATAAGTCAGATCTTCCTAATTGAGCGATTAAAATAGAATTAAAGACATCTGTATTTTTATCTCCAGATAATTTCTTCCTTGATTCTTTAGAAACTTCCTCTACAATTACAAAGGGTTTTACTAGAAGAGTAAAGTAACCAATTATTTCATTATCATTTTCATCATCCACAACTAGACTTGTACGAGTTAAAGCTCTTGTTTCATTGGGAATTGCCTTTTTGTGCAGAAATACTTGAACATCCTCATTTTTTTCACTTTGAAAGGATGACAAGTATTGATATATTTCAGCCTCATCCTGAGACGCATCAATTAAACTCGATAAACTAACTATTTGCATTTTCTAGAATTTAATATTTTTGCTGCATTAGCAATTCTTTCTGATTTATTAAGCTTTATATCGTTAAAAGTATTTGTGTGTCTGATTTGAGTACGTGGCGATGAAATAATTTTTTTAGACGCTTCTTCATCAAGAGTAAACCGTTGAAAGATTGTTTCTGTAGCCATTTCAACATCCTCCTCATCACACATACTAATCACCTCGCCTTAAAAAGGAGTAGTATTTAGTATATGCACTTCTTTTCTAAATTATAACATCAAATCACCATTTTTTCCACCGTAGAATGCTGCCCTAGATCCCTACTGGAATGACATCATCAATAAAAAGTTCCTGTTTTGGCTTGGCTATTCCTGTATCTTCTCGAAACGGGTCGGCGTCCTCTTTTTCAAATGCAGCCATG
>NZ_PDYM01000026.1 GCF_002743055.1 Sporosarcina sp. P13
TTAAAAATTAAATGTCTCGCTCCTCATCAACCGGGTGCGTTAACTGAACAACCGTTGCGCATCAAACGGGCCACTTTGTTGCGTATACTGTTGCTTTCCGTTCCGGCGCACGCTTTCCGGAGGGCGTGGCTTGAACCGCTTCCTTCGCTGCGCTCCGTCCAGGGTCTCAAGACGCACGCTGATCCTCTCGGAGTTGGCGCCTGCACTTCAAGCGACGGAGTGTATTATATATAAAGTGTCCATTCAACAATAGGGCCATTTTGCTGCATAACGTTTATTGAGCTAACGGGGATTGGAGAAGTGGAAGTTTTGAGTAAAATATTCAAATCAAGTTTTTTAATTTTATTATTTGGAGCCTTATTCTTAGCTGGTTGTAACGGTAATGAAGTAAATCTAACAGATGGAGATAAACATATAACCGAAGAAATGGACGAGATTATTTCAGATTTCATTATTCAAAAATATTCCTCTATAAATTCTGATACGGAGAAGCAATTTGAAGTCCACAAAGTATATGGCACGAGTGAATCAAACGGGGTTCTAAGTGTCTATATGTGGTCTTATTATGGCGGTTTTAATAAAACCACTGGGATTGAAAACCAAGCTGGTCATTACTTACCAGCCCTAATTCAATTAAGTAAAAAAGGAGAAAAGTATTCTGTCATCAAATATACGGAACCCCAAGACGGTGACTTATATCAGTCTTCTACGAAAACAATGTTTCCTGAAAAGTATTTGAAGTTAATTCAACAAGACAGTGGAAATAGAGAAGAATTACAAAAAAAGATGGATAAGAAAGTAAAACAATGGTTAGAGAAACAGGAGTAGTTATGAGTCAAGTTTAATATTCTGGTAGGGTAGCATTATTTTAACAAAAAAGTGTATTTATGAATTTCTGGAATCGGGCGCGATTCCGTAAGAAGGATTTGGGCATACGCCTAATTAGCAATTAACCAATTAGAACTGTATAATAAAAGGTAAGATTGTACTGATAAAGGGGTTGTTTATATGAAGGCATTGGATCTTGACTCAAAAGAATTTAGAAGAGTGATGCATAATCTTCATCTCGAAAATCTAAGACTTTCTCCTGATGTGCAGGAAAAAGTCTTAGAACTCATAAATACAAAGACCTCAATTAACTCTACTTTAATTAAGGATATATTGCGTCATGGGAAAGTATAATGATGAAGAAAATGATGATTACCTAATAAAATACAATTTATTGGAGATTGATTCCCATAAAGAACTTGAAAGAGCAGAGGCATTGGCATTTTCTCTTCGTGCAATGGCACTAGAACAAAACGATTTCATATTCGAATCATTTACCTTGAAAAAGTTTCAACAACTGCATCATTACCTATTTCAAGATATCTACCCATTTGCAGGAAAATTTAGGGATGTTCAACTCATGAAAGGTGCTACTCGTTTCTGTCAAGTTCAATTTTTGAATAGCTATGCAAGTAATTTGTTTATGGAGTTAAATGAAGAGCCTCTTTGGAATTCATTGAATGAAGCTGCGGATCGTTTAGCTTATTTTAAAGCAGAATTAAATATGTTGCATCCTTTTCGTGAAGGAAATGGTAGAACTATCCGGATTTTTCTACATGCTTACGCAATTAGTAGAGGGATTGAGTGGTCGTATGAAACGCTGGAGAGTGAAAAGTATCTACATGCAATGATTCAATCTGTCACTGATTTAGAGTCACTAAGAGAAGTATTCTTGGAAACGATTCAATATGTTGAATGATGTAACGGGCCATAATGAATCAAGGACGATATGATATTAGCCGTACTAATACATTGATAAGGATGTTTTAAATGCTCGGAATAAAAGATTATAACCCTAAAATTTATACTAACCCATCCAGCATCTTAAAAGACCATAAAGTTCAGCTTGAAAGACTAAAAGGGAAACATATAAAAGATATTTGAGTAGCCTTGGAACAAGCTAGCAACGAATGGTTTAAAGATTGTCCAGTTATTATTCGTTTTGAAGAGTGTCAAATAGAGTTATGTGCCTTTAAGTGGGATGAATACTTTATTACATTTGATAAGATCTCTGTTTTACAAGATATTGAATGGTATGGAACTGATTTACCGATTAAATGGGAAATGAACAAGATAGACGGGTTGAATTTTGCGATTAATAAACGAGTAAATGATATTGAAATTATTGAAAGATGTGAACAGAATAGCAACGGCTTTTATTATTTAGATGGCATAGGGTTTCAATTAAATGATGGTTATTTTGCCGTCAGTAATGGATTGGATGAGAATTTAATTATCACTGACAGAAAAGAGGGACCGAATTATAAAAGAACAAATATATGAGGAACAACTCTTTAGCTATCGGGCGCGATTGCGTTACATGATTTATTCGTAGTCACTTAGTTGATTGGAGCGGAAGCCGGCGACTCCGGGAGGATCAGCGGGACAGGTGAAACACCTAGCGAGCGAAGCGAGGAGTGTGGTTCACCGCCCGCCCTCCGGAACGCGTCCGGCTGCAGCGCAGATCAACGGCTTAGAACCCCTATCCCGTTAACGGGGACGATTGTTGAAGAAAACGTTATTTCTTTCGTTCAATTAGATTCATCAAAAAGTAAAGTAAAGCCGCTCAGTTTTCCGAGCGGCATTACTTGTTAATATTGTATCCGAATCCGTCGTTAATTGAAATTCGTTGAGTTCCAAAGGCTACTAAAACTACCTTGTACCCAATAGCGTAGGCACAACTGCGGGGTCGGCCGAAACAAAGAGACAGCTAGCGTCCTTTGCTTGTTGGCTCTTTGTGGGAGGCAATCCCCCACGTGCCGGAGCGTTGATAGGAAGCTGATCCTCTCTAGCTACTATAACATTGACGATTCCTAAACATACTTCAATGTACTTTGCTAACTAATACTACTTAAAAAAACGAAGGAGCCATCCGCCAGCGCAGAAGTGAGTACAATGAAGAATTACTTCTCTATAAACAGAAATGTATTGAAGTATCTAGGAGTTACTTAAGACATCGCACCTAATTCACGTGATCTGGCTTCTGCGCTGTTGATGCAGTCGGCGATGACGGATTTGAAGTGGTGGGATTCTAATGCGTTGAGTCCAGCTGCGGTTGTGCCGCCTGGGCTGGTGACGTTTGTGCGTAAGGTGCTCGGTTCTTGGCCTGTTGTTTTGAGCATGGCTGCAGCACCTTCTAGTGTTTGGACGATTAATTCGCGAGCGTCTGCGCCGTTTAGGCCGCGGGCGACTGCTGCTTCTTCGAGTGCTTCGACTAAATAATAAATATACGCGGGACCGCTGCCGGAAAGGGCGGTTACTGCGTGTAGGTCGTCTTCTTCCACGACTTTTACGATACCGATTGCACTCAGTAGGCACAAGATAGAATCTTTCATTTCGCTTGCAACGTCTTCATTAAATGCTATGCCGCTTGCGGATAAACCGACGGTAGCGGATGTGTTTGGCATAGAGCGGGCGATAGGTCGTTTGCCTAGGCCTTTTTCGAATGTCTCGATAGAGATTCCTGCAATGACGGATAGGAACGCAGTATGCTCTGTGATGAACGGACGAATATCTTTCATCACTTGCACTACGTCTTTTGGCTTCGTTGCTAGCACGACTAAATCGATTTCTTGAATGAATGAACGATCTTCACAAACTTTCGTAATACCATAGCGATCTTCCAACTCGCATAGACGATCCGCATCTGAGCGATTCATGACATATACTTGTTTCCCCGGTAATACATTCTTTTCAACAATTCCTGCAATAATTGCTTCGGCCATTGAACCTGCGCCGATGAATAAAATCTTTTCCATGTAAAAACATCCCCTATAGTGATTATTCTGTCCTATATGTACATATAAAAAAGCGCTTTCGTCCCTAAACTTCAGGACGAAAACGCTTGGTTTCCGCGGTGCCACCTAAATTCGCTGTTTGTGAACAGCACAACTTCATGTCTTCTTTATCGCAGAAGATACGGTCGTGTTTCCACAACAGCTCGGAAGGAGGTTCAATGGGGAGTGGGATGCATGGCTCGCAGCCTTGACCATGCTCTCTTTCATCCGTCACCACATGTACTGATCTTCCTCGACGCTCGTTCCATCTATTTTCATGATTATGTCATGTACATACTAAAATGTCAAACCGTCATTAGCTCTCTAGAAACAGATAGACCATCAAAAGAACGATCAAGACGCTAATGGATACAAAGACGATTTTCATAATACTAAGCGGATAATTTCCAGAAACTTTTCCGGTTTGTCCATTGACGATAAATTGATAGACCTTTTGATTGAAATGAAAAGAGGAAATCCAGATCGGCAATAAAATATGTTTATACGTAATATTTGTATAATCCGTAGACAAATTCACGACTTGTACAATATCGCCCGCCACACTTCTCTCAATTCCACGCGTGATGCCGTTTTTCATAACATCTTGCGCTTCTGTAAAGCCTTGTTGCAAGGACGTTTGATAGCGTTCAGCTAAAAAGCCGGACATATATTCTAGCTTATAATCGGTTAAGCTCGTTAATTGGAACGGTTGTACTTTTTGCAGAAGCTTCGGTTCAACGGTGGAGGACGCTTTAATCAATACATCGTCAAAAAACTCCCGATAATTTCCGCTTTCCTGATGCCAACGGATTTTCTGCACTTGTTCGGTCACTTGTTTCGGCTTACCATCTTCATACACAGTACGAGTCACCGTTTCGTAGTAATAGTTACCGACGCGTACGACATAGTGCGACTGGGTATGACTGTCATACGTCCAGTAAGGCAAGTAGGCGCCAGAAATTTTATGTAGCCGGTACGTTTTTTTCAATTGTGTCGGTGCAAAGAAATGGCCTTTAATCCACACTCTAAACTTATCGAGTGCCTGGTCTTGTGAAATCTGGAAGGGGATGAGTAAACCGGGTTGGATTCCTGCATCCTTTTCCGTCACAGAAATATGAGAAGAGCCGCAAAACGAGCAGAAATCCGCTACTACATTCGCATCGAGTACAGACTCCGCCCCACAGTTTTGACATTGAAAGACACGCTTCTCTTCTTGCCATAGATGATTCCGACTGTTACCCGCAGACTCAAAATCTAGCTCTACTGTATGATTGTACGTCGCTTCAATCGGCATTTCATGACCGCAAAATGGACATTTTAATCCTTTTGATTCGGGATTATATTCTGTGTTTCCACCGCAGGACGTACATTTAATGTTCTCCGTATGTTCTACGACTGGCTGTTGTTGATCGTCAAATGAAGTCAAAATACATCCCTCACTTTACGTCAAAGTCTCACCGCATTCTGCACAAAACTTCGCATTTGGCAGATTGGCATGTGAGCACTTAGAACATTTTTTCTCTGAAATTTGTGCTGTGCCACACACATTACAGAACTTCGCGTCTTTTGGAATCTGCGCGTCGCAGTTAATACAAGTAGCTTTTTCAGCAAACGCTGATTTACCGCATTGTGGACAGAACTTGGCATCTGCATTGATTGTCGCTTGACAGTGTTGACAAGCTTTCGTTGGTGCCGCTTGCGTCGGTTGATTCGTTGGATTCATCGCATTGGACATCATTTGCCCCATCGACATCCCTGCACCCATACCGACACCCGCTCCAGCTAACCCGCCGCCTTCGTTTTGCGCTGCGTCACGAATCGCTTCAGCTGCTTGGTATTGCTGATATTGCTGCATATTGCCGAGCACTCCCATTGTCGTGCGCTTATCCATCGCTTCTTCCACTTCTTTCGGAAGGGATAGGTTTTCGATATACAATGAAGTAATCTCAAAACCGAACTCCGCAAAACGGGGGATCATTTTTTGTTTACTTGATTCACTTAATTCATCATAATGCATCGCTAAATCGAGCGCAGGAATTTGTGACTCTGCAAATAAATCGGACAGGCCTGAAATAATCATTTTCTTCAAATGACCTTCAATCGCGCTCGTATCATATGAACTGTTCGTTCCAAATAACTCACGTAAAAAGGCGACAGGCTCTTTCACACGGTACGAATAAATCCCATAGCCACGAAGGCGAATCATCCCGAAATCAGGGTCACGCATCATAATCGGATTCGACGTACCCCACTTTTGATTAATAAATTGCTTCGTATTAATAAAATACACTTCCGCTTTAAACGGTGAATTAAAACCATATTTCCAAGACTTTAATTTCGTTAAAACGGGCATATTTTGAGTGTAGAGAACATGTCTACCCGGACCAAAGACGTCCGCAATTTCTCCTTCATTCACCATGATTGCTACTTGGGATTCACGAACTGTAAGCTCCGCACCCATTTTAATCTCGTTATTATGCACAGGGAACTGATACACTAAAGTATTCGTATGTTGATCTTGCCATTCAATGACTTCAATAAATTGATTTTTGAAAAAGCCGAAAACTCCCATTGAAAACCCTCCATCTCGACAGTTTTTTTGCAAAACCTGCAATTTCTTGTAGTATACCATACGAAGAACAATGGATTTTGGTTTCATTTTGGAATAAATATTTATAAGCCGTCACGTGACGCATAGGAAAATAAGGTGTACAATAGAATGAATTGTCGTTCACTCTCGAGGGGGATTTTTTATGATACACAAAATTGCCACACCTACACCATTTGGCGTGGGAGATGTAAATAGCTTTTTACTAAAAGGAGATACGTTGACGCTAGTCGATACGGGTACGAAAACACCTGAAGCGCATGAAGTGTTAAAACAAGAATTGCGAAAGTTAGGTTATTCATTTAATGATATCGAGCAAGTATTCGTAACGCATCATCATCCCGATCATTGCGGTTGGGTGGAAGCGTTTGATCGTGCGGAAATCCAAGGGCATGCGTATTTGAATTATTGGTTGTCACGTGATCCGGAATTTTTGGAACGACATGATCGTTTTTATGAACAATCGATGCATGAAGAAGGTGTGCCTGAGGAATATAGTAAATGGGTCAAACGTTTTCGCCGTTCCGTTAAGTTGATGGGCAATCGTCCTGTCGATCGTATATTGAATGAAGGCGATGAATTGCCTGGGCATCCGGGTTGGATGGTGCAAGAGTCATTAGGGCATGCGCAGAGCCATTTATCTTTGTGGAATGAACGCGAAGGGATTTTGATTGGTGGCGATTTATTACTGGAGAAAGTTTCTTCCAACCCATTGGTCGAGCCGCCTTTTATAGAACAACAAGGTCGTCCACGGTCATTGCTTCAATACAATGCGTCCCTTACACGACTACTCGATTTACCAGTGAAGACCGTTTACGGTGGACACGGTGGAGAAATCTATAATGCACATGAATTGATTACAGGACGTCTCACGAAACAGCAAGAACGCGCCATGAAAGTATTTGAGATGATTAAAGAAAAGCCACAAACGGTGTATGAATTAACTAAGCGTCTGTTTCCAGCTGTCTACGAAAAAGAACTGGGGCTAACATTATCTGAAACGCTAGGTCAATTAGATTATTTGGTTTCCCGGGAAATGATTGAAGAAACGCTTGACAACACCGGAGTACATCAATATGCCGTCTGCTAAAACGGTTCTCATTACGGGTGCGACGAGTGGAGTTGGATTTGAACTAGCGAAGCGTTTGGCTAGTGCTGGTTTTCGCGTACTCGCTACGGGGCGTAATGCAGGTGCGTTGCAACAACTTCAAACGTTTGGAATTGAAGGGTTTTGTGCGGATTTGCGCGATACGAAGCAACTAGATTGGCTTGTGTCTCACGTAGGTGTGCCGGATATTATAGTGTACTCTGCAGGTGTCGGGCGCTTTCTTTTGGCGCAAGACGCAACGGACGACGAGATGGAAGAGATGTTTCAGTTGAATGTGTTGGTACCGATGCAGCTGACGAAACGTTTGCTGCCGGCGATGATGGAGCGAAAGAGTGGGCATTTACTGTTTATTGGATCACAGGCTGGGAAAGTGGCGACTCCGAAGACGTCCGTTTATGCTGCGACGAAACATGCGTTGATTGGTTATACGAACGCGTTGCGAATGGAAGTTGCGCCTTACCAGCTAGATGTTTCTGTCGTTCATCCGGGTCCGATTGATACACCGTTTATTGAGTTGGCGGATCAAACCGGAAGTTATAAGCAAGCGCTAGGCTCTCATGTATTATCAGTAGAATCGGTTGTCGATGCGATAGTGAAGACGATTGAGCGTCCGAAACGGGATGTCAATGTACCGCGTGTGATGGGATGGACGAGTAAGTTGTATGCACTTGCGCCTTCTGTTGTAGAAGTGGTCGGCAAGCATTTTTTTTATAAAAAGTAACACGAAACACATGATTGACCTTTGTTGAGGATCAATCGTGTTTTTTTTATTTTGTGTCAAATAATTATATTATGTCAAGTTTTTCGATGGTGAAAAGAAGTTTGAATAGTTTGCGATAAATGATATAGTAGTGTTGAAGTTTACAAAAAAGACATATAGTGAAGTATCTAAAAAACACGACTGACTGATTGCTCATTCAACTAGGATCTTACACCCTGATGAGTAGTGTTCTGAGTGGGCTCATGCAGAGGATTGAAGGGTGGGATTCATATGTTATCTAGTGAACATGGACAGAACATTTGGAAGTATGCATTTGCGAGCGTGGCGGTTACCGTCAGTTCCCTCGGTTTTGGACGAATGTCTTACGGAATACTTATGCCATTTATGAAAGAAAACCTGGAGATGTCGTATAAGGAAGCGGGAATGCTTGCGACGACAATTTCCATTGGCTATTTAGTCATGGTCATTTTTGTTGGTTTACTAGCGTCGAAAGTCGGTGCGAAAAAGCTTGTTATTTTCGGAACGGGACTTGTGTCGTTTGGTTTGTTTATGCTGTCATTTGTACCAAGCTACGGACTGACGATTACGGCGATGCTTATCCTTGGAATTGGAACCGCCTTCACCTATACGCCGCTCATCACGATACTCGTCGGCTGGTTCCCTAGAAAACGTGGGATGCTCATAGGGTTTCTCGTAAGTGGTATAGGGCTTGGGACGTTGATATCAAGTGCACTCATTCCATTTTTCACGACATGGTTCGGGGATATGGGCTGGCGCTATCTATGGTTCTTCTATGGGTTGTTATCGATTCTATCCATTGTCATTGCGATGCTTATTTTGCGCGATCCACCGATTCCGTTGCTGAGGAAAGAACAGCAGAAACGCTCGTTCTGGAAGGCCGTTTATTTTAATAAACGCGTACTGCGCGTGGCGTTCATTTATGGATTGGTCGGCTTTGTTTATTTAGTGCCACAAAGTTTTTTATTCAGTTATATTCTCGAAGTCGGATTGACGAAATATCAGGCAGGACAGATTATGGCGATTAGTGGCGTGATGGCGATTCTGAGCGGACCACTTTGGGGTGGCATTTCGGATCGTATTGGAAGAAAATCGGCATTATTATGTACGCTCGGTATTGGTGCGATTGCATTAGTTATTCCCGTGTTGTTCCCGGTCTACATTGGTCTCGTTGCAAGTCAGTTCTTTTGGGGGGCGACGATTGTTGGGATGCTATCGCTTTGTCAGGCGATGTCGACGGAGCAAGTACATCCGACGTATGCACCCGTTGCGCTTGGCTATGTGACATTTTTCTTTGCGGCGGGGCAGCTGTTTGGGCCGGGGATTGGCGGCTGGATTATTGATTATTTCCAGCACATTCCGTTGGCGTTGATCATGTGTAGTGTGTCGCTAGCGGTTGCGTTTTTGATGGCGACTCGAATGAAGGAGCATGCGGTCGATTTCGATGTGACGGAGCTGGAGGCTAAGCCGGTACATTCTACGTAACGATTGCATGTGAATAGGAACATAAGGTACTACGTCTTTGCATAATTTTGTGAAGACTTAGTTATTCTATAAAATACAACAAGTCACCTTCCACTAGTGAAAGGTGACTTGTTGTATTTACTAATGAATTTGCTTATTTTACTTCGTCGATTCTAGTAGTTTCATCGGCTGGGATTGGATCTACCGCAGGGGGTACTTTTTTAATGTCGTAATATTTGTCCGAACCTAATCCACCTTCACTTATCATTTTTGAAATTTCCATCGTCCGCATTTCGTTCTTAATAATGATTTGTTTTCTGTCATGATCGGTCATTTTTGTTCCCTCCTTTTCTGTGGAAACACGCATACTTACTTAACAATCTACTAGTAGTTTAACGTATATTTAGGAGCTACTGACAATTGTATGAAATGTTCAATTATTTTATGAATATATGCTTATCTATGAATCCAACGTACAATTAGAGACGTAACGAAGTGAATATACTTCATTTGATAACTACTTATAAAGTAGAAGAAACTGAGTGCTTTATTATTTTTCTGAGACCTGTCCACTTTTCGACCCCTGCTCTCTATATAGAGGGAAAAAGGGGTTTTTTCCTATGACACACTACCTTTCTACTTACGCCAAATTCACAACTAAAGAACAAATGGACGTGGCTGCACGCAAGCATTTAGATATTCACTTCAACGCGATGAATAAAACAGATCGTGCGGTGCTGGAGATGATTCGTTGTTATTCTGTGAAGTATTTAGCCGCACACTTGAAGCACGAAACGATGGAAAAGAAATTACAAGTATCAAATTCTACAATTCGACGTTCATTACGTAAATTAGTCAAGCTAGAAATCATTGAGCGAATTCATTTTGTACGACCTGTAATGAATGGGATGGGTGCGAATATTTATGTTATTTTGCCTGTGATTGACCAGGGGAAAATGAACAGCCCGAAGAAAGTAGATGAGCCTTGCTGTGACGCGGTTTCTGAAGTAGTTTTGCAGAAGGAAGCTTCTTTCTTTAAAACTAAAAACATTACACAAGGACCAAAGACGTCTCATCTTGCAGATGAAAAGTTATCCACAACGCTATATTCGAAAATGAAGGACTTACTTGCGTTAACTGGAGATACTTCGAAGGCGAGAGATCTATTTGCGATTCATCGTTCATTGTCAGGTCGGATGTTACGTTTTGAGATTCATCAGGGGAAAGAGAAGCTGTTTGAATATTTAGCGTATCGTGCAGCGAAGATTAGTGTGATGGCGACGAAGACGAAGAATATTCGTAATGTGGCGGGGTATTTTAGTGGTGTGTTGAGACAGTTAATTTCTGATGCATTGTTTGAAGATATTCATAAGGAATATTCGGTGTCGGTGGAGGAGTTTTATTGTCCGATTATGTGATTTTACACGCTAGGCTGTCTACATCAAGTTTGATCTTTCAATTTGGCGTACGCTTCGCAGGGGTGTAAACGTAGAAGATACGAGGCCCTTGTGAAATTCTTGATAGTATGTGAACCTAGTACCTTTATGGGTTACACCAAACCAAACTAAACTCAATGTGCGCCTCCTGTAAATCACCCTAGATTCGTTTATTTATATGTTGCAGTGTACCAATTAGGTCTAGACAATGGAGACTTGGATTTTGGAAACTTTGTTCATTTCTAAAGCGATGGGGCAAGTATCTTCCACCCAGCAGAGTATTTGTCGGGACAAATGAGTCATAAGGCGATGGAAGGGGAATTAGGTGTATCGAATCCGATGAACGCTGTGCAAGTTAGTAAATTAGAAGATGATTGGGTGAATTAATTATGTCAAGCCTACGTTGAATGGGGTGGGTCCGAATATTTATGTGGTGTTGCCGGTAGGGGGGATGCGATTTGATTTGGACGATATTGCTACTAACGGAATTCTTGATCAACATAAAACTCCCAGGGAACAATGACGTTCTCTGGGAGTTTTTTATCTAGCTTGCTATATAAAGGGCGGATCCTTAATTCGTCGCTTTATTGTCACCGTCTTCTTCGTCTTTTATGTCAGCATCCATATCGATATCTGCATCGGGTTCGACATCTACGTTTTCATCCGGTGTCACTTCAGCAGGTTCTTCGATATTCACATCGTCGTTATCTTCAATGACTGGATCTTCTTTTCCACATGCACTTAGTACACCGATTGATAAGAATGCTGCCGCTCCAACTTTTAGTAATTTATTGTATTTTAGATTCATCATAAATTATCCTCCTCTAATGATTTGGTTACTTATCCTACTTAGTTAACATTAGCCGAATGTAGTATTTTTAAACCTTTAGCGGAGGAAATAATTTTTTCGTCTAATCAAGATGACAAAAGTTGGGAGCGGTAGAGAGTTTCGTCCTATGTGAGAATTAGGGCGTCGGATGGTGAAATGTGTCATTAGTGTTTAGCGATTGATTGTTATAATTGAATAACTAGATTGAAAGTTTTGCATAGGTGATGTGGCGGAAATGCAGGGTACCACCTGGCGCTTCTGCATAAGCCAATAACCAAAGAATGTAAGATAACTACAAAGAATAAAGAAATAGTCGAGAAGGCTCTCGACGCTGTACCTTACTATCTTTTTTAATTTACAAAAGAAAAATAATGTAAGGAAACGTGTATCCTTAGGCAAATAGCGCTCTATATAGCTTGTGAAGAGGCAAACTACTGTCGCTCACAACTAGTTAATAGGGGGATTACTATGTCAATTTTAGAAAAGGAACCATTGCAGTTTGATCGAGCGTTAGCAGCGAAGATAGGATTTAATGAATCGATTGTGTTGCAACAACTTCATGCGTTGTTGTTGGATTCGGAAGATATGGAAGGTCAACAGTGGGTGTGTAAGTCGTATAATGCCTGGCGTGTCCAGTTTCCTTTTTGGTCGGTGGATACGATTAAGCGTACGATTAAGAAACTGGAAAAAGCGGGGTACATTCATTCGAAGCGAGTAGGACAGAAGGAAAAATGGTATAGCGTGAACTATGAAACGTGTACGACAGAAGCAATCACATTACTGCCCGTTTATTCGGATGAAAAGAACTAAATGACTTGAGTTGAAGCATCACGCTTCGACTCTTTTTTTTATGTATTTTTAAAAATATTTTTCACGATGTGTATCCTTACGCAAAAAGCCATCTATATAGAAGGTGAAGAGGCGAATAACAACCCTTACATTTTGTATGAGGAGGAAAACAGATGAAATTGTTAATCGATGAAGATCCGTTGCAAGTATTACCTTCATTGGCGAGAAAAGTAGGACTGAACGGTGCGATATTTTTACAGCAATTGCATTTTCGGTCATTGATTTCGAAAAGAGTACAGGATGGGCATCCATGGGTGTGCAAAACGTATGAGGAGTGGTCAGAAGAGTTTTCTTTTTGGTCAATTAATACAATTAAACGCATTACATATGACCTGGAAGACAAAGGCTATCTTTTATCAACATCCGCGTACAACAAAATGAAAGTCGATAATACAAAGTGGTATCGAATTGATTATTCAGCACTGGATATGCAAGCAACCCAAAAGGAGTCAGCAACGAAACCAACTTGGGTCGCTGTATCAACCCATAGTGAGTCAGTAGACTTACCCACTATGGGTCTGCCAATAACTAAAGAATGTAAGAATAAGAAAAATAAAGAACGTGTCGAGATAAATCTCGACGCTATACATGCTGTTATTGACTATCTCAATCAACAAACGAACAAGCAATTTAAAGCAAACGCAGCAGCTACGAAAAAAGCGATTAACGCTCGTTTGACAGAAGGCTACACAGTCGATGATTTCAAACGAGTCATTGATCTCAAAGTCTCCCAATGGCAAAACGATCCAAAGTTTCGTACGTATTTACGACCGTCCACATTGTTTAATCCGACGAACTTTGAAAACTATTTGAATGAAGTTCCAGTAGTGTCTAGACAAAAGAAACCACGAGAAATCCTACGTCCACCCGTATTTGATTTCAGCAAAGGAGAGATGTAAATGAATAGCGAATTAGCAGAGAAAAGTGTACTCGGTACGATGTTACAGGAAAACTATTTAATACTTGATAGCGGAATGAAAGAATGGTTCTTCCAGACACAAATCCATAAAAATATTTACGCATCGATGTGTGAGCTTGCTAGAAAAGGAAAGTCCGTTGATTACATCACAATGATCGTCGTTAGAGAGCCGGCAGAACTTGGTGGTGCGAACTACTTAGCAGAATTGAACCGCTTCGCAAATCCGACCCGTTTTGACGAATACAAAGAAATCGTCATCGATACGTGGAAAGAGCAGGAGAAGATTAAACTATTACATCTTGCACAGCACAATGACTGGACGATTGCACAGATTCAGAAAGCCTTTGATACGCTACAAGTAAATGACACTTTAGCACCGCAAACATCGATCAAACCAGATTTGATCGCTCAATACGAAAGACCATTTATTAAGCAAGAAGAAATGACTGGAATTACCACGGGGCTACGTGATTTGGATTATATTTTGAACGGCTTTCAAAAGAGCGAATTCATCGTCGTCGCTGCTAGACCATCAATGGGGAAAACCGATACGCTCAATCATTTCGCCTTGACTGCTGGCTTACATGGTCATCTACCGATTGTCTTTTCACTCGAAATGAGCCGCACATCCATCACCGACCGACTCATCGCCTGTGCGGGTAACTATAGCCGCTTGAAAATGCGTGATCCGCATAAATATTTTACAGAAGCACAAAAAGCGAATTGGACGAGCGCACTCAAGCACTTGAACCATGCCAATATTCATATCGATGACCGAAGTGGATTAAAGGTCAGTCAAATGAAAGCTACCGCACGAAAAATTATTAAAAGCTATCCAGACAAACGACCAATCATTTTCATCGACTACCTACAAATCATTCGTGCTGAACAACATGCTGGCAACCAAACACAAGCGATCGGTCAAATTAGCGCAGATCTAAAAACGATGGCCAAAGAATTCAACTGTCCTGTCGTTGTCTTGTCCCAGCTATCAAGAGCCGTCGAACAACGCCAAGACAAGCACCCAATGATGAGTGACCTACGCGATTCCGGCAACATCGAGCAAGATGCTGACGTCGTATGTTTCTTGTACAGAGACGATTACTACGACAAAGAATCAGACGCTGCAGACCACCTAGAAATCCACGTCGCCAAGCAACGCAACGGTCCGATTGGTAGTTTAGCTGTCTACTATAGCAAAGACACTGGCCAACTGAGAGACATTCAGTACGCTACCGATAAATGAGGGAACTCCTATGATCACCGTACGAGAATTATTTGATTACGCCTCAGAAACCGATATGTCGCTTACAGCCCATAGCATTTATTGGGCGATCATGAATAAGAAAATCCGTTTTGATGAAAATAGCGAGAAATTGAATGACATTGTGTTTGATCAACCGGCCATTCAGCAAATGATGAAAGAAAACAAGCTTCGCATCGGTCGGATTAAACTGTACGTCATGGAAACAAAACATCCAGGTTGGTTCGCGTTTTACTTAGCAGAGCATTCATTGGATGTCTATCGGCTACATGAAGAATTATTCCGTGAGCCAGGGGTAAAAGTGACACAAGCGGATCGGCTGATGGTGCGATTAATGGCATGTGCAGAAACCGGGAAAGAAGAGAGTTTGTATGATTATAGAAAGGGTGTGAGTTTGTTTCCTTGGTATGTGGGGCATGTGATGGCGGGGGAACGGGTGTTGCATCGGATGTAAGAGGAGTGGATCACAATGAATAATAGGTACCAGGTCCCCTAGCAATTTCCTCAAACCTTCTGTTGGGACCTAGTACTGGAAGTGATTGTCCTTTATTGAAACGGATATTCCCGCCTTTTAGGAATTAAATAAGTTGAAGGGGGTGCGCTACCTACTCAATTTATTCCTGCGTCTACTTACATTCAGTACCTAAAGTATCTGCATGTAAAACGCGATTGTATTCTCATATAGTTATAAAGCGTGCGGGCATGTCTACCTTCTTGCGTATACGGATTTATTTCGGAATACAGACGGTCCATAAACTCACAGTCACATTCACAGCGACTCCTACCCGTACGGTAACAAATATCATGTGCCCTACAAGCGGCATCTACATCATTGACAGGTGGACCGGGTCCATTACAACCAGGACCGCACCAGTTATAGCCTGGAAAGATACAAAAACGAGGTCCGCGATTTCTTTGGTTACACATTATTTAAGCCTCCTTTTCTATAGTTTATTCGAGGTTGCGTGAGTGTGTATAAACTGTTGACTAGGGGAGTGGAGATTAAGTTTTGCTAATGTGGGCTGGAACCCCAATTGCAGTTTAGCTGTCTACTACAGACACGTGCTAATTTAGAGGTATTCAGTAGGTCATGGATACGAAACGCCTGGGATGGTTTGCGTTTTACTTGTCAGGGCATTGATTGGATGTGTATAGATTACACGTGGAACAATTTCGTGAGTTGGGTGTGAAGGTGTGGCAATAGGATTATTTGATGGTGATGCGGGGGACCAGTGTCGCATCGGATCTAAATGTATGGGAGGGATGATAGATGGAGATTACGGATGTATTGCTGATTCCGGTAATTGTGGGGTTGGTGGATGCGTTGAAGGGTTATGGGGTGGAGAAGCGATGGCTGCCAGTGGTTTCGGTGTTGTTGGGTGTGGGTGGCGGGGTGTTGTATTTGTTTCCTGAGAATTGGAAGTTGGGTGTGTTGAGTGGTGTGATTCTGGGGTTGTCGGCTGGCGGGTTGTATTCTGGGGGGAAGGTTGTGGTTCAGGGAGGTGGGGAATAGATAGATGTTTTTATGATTGGCCCTTGTTTGTGTCGTTGGTTGACATGGATGGGGGTTTTTTGATTTTCTTGGGATAGGTTGGTTATTACAAATATTGTCGATTGTTGTGCAAAGTAATCTGGATATAGGTATAATAGGACTATTATTTGTAAGAATTAATGAAGTAAATTAAGAGAAAGTGTCTAGTATAAAATGATTGATGGGTGAAGGGAGGACTTTTATGTTTGGTTTATTTAGACCGAAGTGCGGGATTTGTAAACGGAAGATTACGGCTTATCAGCGGTATCGTTTGCCAAATAATAAGAAGGCTAAGATTTGTTTGGCTTGTTGTGAGTATGCGGAGAGGCGGGCGTGGCGTAGATTAGGTTAACATAGTGCTTAGAATACTTACGGCGAACAGTTCGGAAAATAGGTGCTAAATAAAAAGTGCCTATTTGAGAAACAATCGAGATTGTTTATGCAAACACGAAAGCTTCCAGCGAAGGTACTTTTTTCAATAGAACAAAATTACCGGATACCGCTGAGAAGCATAGAAACTTTGCTATACTTGATACTTAAATACATAAAAGTAAGTCGAAAAAGGGGATTTATATGAATAACTTTCAATCAAAAGTAAGTTTTATTTGGTCAATTGCAGAATTATTAAGAGGACCTTTCAAACCGGAAGACTATGGAAAAGTCGTTCTACCGTTAGTAGTATTACGACGTTTTGATAATGTATTAGCAGATACAAAAGAAGCGGTACTTGGAAATAATGAAAAGTTTAAGCATCTGCCAGAAGAATCAAAAGACGAAATTCTAAATCGTATTGCAGAGCAGAAATTCCACAACACAAGTAATTATGATTTTCATAAATTATTGAGTGATTCCGATAATATTGCGGATAATTTACGTGATTATATTAATGGCTTCTCAAAAATGGCACGCGATATCATCGAGCACTTTGACTTTGATAAGCAAATTGAAAAGATGGATCGTAATGACTTGCTGTATTTAGTCGTTAAACGATTTAGCGAAATCGACTTGCATCCATCAGAAGTTTCAAACACAGAAATGGGATATATCTTTGAAGAATTAATTCGTCGTTTTTCTGAGAATGCTGAGGCTGGAGATCACTACACACCTCGTGAGGTAGTGCGTCTGATGATTAACCTATTGTTCATGGACGATGAAGACATCTTGACTAAGCAAGGCATCACACAGACGATTTACGACAGCTGTGCGGGTACAGGCGGCATGGGTTCTGTTGCTCAAGAGTTTTTACAAGAGTTGAATCCAACAGCAGACCTGGAATTCTTTGCACAGGAAATTAACGAAGAATCGTATGCAATCTGTAAAGCGGATATTTTAATAAAAGGGGAAGAAGCAAGAAATATTCGTGTTGGAAACACCCTTTCTAACGATGCGTTCCCTGATATGAAGTTCGACTATATGATTACAAATCCACCATATGGAGTAGAATGGAAGCCAGTGCAAAAAGTAATTGAAGCGGAGTATGAAGATTTAGGATTTGATGGTCGATTTGGTGCAGGACTTCCTAGAATAAGTGATGGACAACTTCTATTCTTGCAGCATATGGTTTCTAAAATGAAGCCGATTACAGACGAAGATCCAAAAGGTTCACGCATTGCGATTATTATGAATGGATCACCCCTTTTCACAGGAGATGCAGGGAGTGGAGAAAGTGAAATTCGTCGCTACTTATTTGAACATGATTTAGTAGAAGGAATCGTCGCCATGCCACCCGATCTTTTCTATAACACAGGGATTTCAACGTATGTATGGATTCTGGCAAACGTTAAGGAACCGCATCGAAAAGGAAAAGTTCAACTCATCAACGCAGTAGATTACTGGCAGCAAATGAGAAAAAGTATGGGAAGTAAAAGAAAACAAATTTCTGATCAACAAGTCAATGAAATCGTTCAGTTGTATGGCGATATGAAGCCGAATGAAAATGTAAAGTGGTTTGATAACGAAGATTTTGGTTTTCAGAAAATTGTAGTCGAACGCCCATTGCGATTAAATTTTGCCATTACTAAGGAACGTATAGAGGAATTACAAAATCAATCAGCGTTCATGAATTTAGCGAAGTCACGCAAAAAAGGTGAAGCGGGTCTAAAAGAAATCGAAGCAGGTGAGCAACAACAAAAAGCAATTATAAAAGTCCTTCACTCACTAGAAGATCAAAAACTATATAAAAACCGTCCGCAATTTATAGAGCTATTGAAAAAACATTTCAAAGCACAAGAAATTACATTACCGGCAGCTCTACTGAAAGCCATTTTGAATGCGTTGTCTGTAAAAGACGAAACAGCTGATATTTGTACGACAGCTAAAGGAGAACCTGAACCAGACACGGATCTACGTGATACTGAGAATGTCCCGTTAAAAGAGGATATTCATGAATACTTCGAACGTGAAGTACTACCACATGTACCGGATGCATGGATTGACGAAACGAAAACAAAGTTTGGCTATGAAATTCCGTTTACACGACATTTCTATAAATATACTTCATTGAGAAGCTCTAAAGAGATTAAAGAAGAGATTCAAGCTTTGGAAGAGAGTATTTTGGAGAAGTTGAAGCAGGTGATGAGTTAAATGTCTATTCATTTGGAGAGAGTTGGACAAGATGATGATGCTTTAACTACTTGGAAAGTAGCGAAGTTAAGGTGGTACTTATCGTGTAAAAGTGGGGGATATTTGGATAATAGTAATACGTCAAAAAAACGAGATGATGAATATATATTTCCTGTCATAGGTGGTAATGGTGTGATGGCATTTACGAAAAATGTAAATATTACTAATGAAACGTTAGCCATTGGCAGGGTTGGAGCGCTGTGTGGAAACATACATCATATTGATTTTGATTGTTGGATTACTGACAATAGTCTATTTATTAGTAAACTAAGAGAAGATATTTTGAGTTATAAATTTTTAGCGTATGTTTTGGAACAACTGAATTTAAATAGTTATTCAACCTCAACTGCACAGCCTTTAATTACAAGTGAGACTATAAAAGATAGGGTAATCTCAATACCACCATTAAAAGTCCAGCAAGCAATTGTCAGGTTTATACAAGTGAAAATTTTTGAAATCGACACCCTAATTACAGACAAAGAAAAGCTCATTACCTTACTTGAAGAAAAACGGCAAGCGGTCATTACTGAAGCGGTGACAAAAGGGTTGGATCCTAATGTCGAAATGAAGGATTCGGGTGTTGATTGGATCGGAAAGGTACCAAAACATTGGCGTCTGAAAAAGATAAAATATTTATTTGAAATTAAAAAAAGAGTCATACCCGAAGAAAATCCAACTATCTTATCTATGACCCAAAGGGGTATAAAGATAAAGGACATAAGCAAAAACGAAGGACAAATAGCCGAGTCTTATGATAAATACCAAAGGGTTAATGTCAATGATTTTGTAATGAATCAAATGGATTTACTTACTGGTTTTGTTGATTATTCAAGTATCAAGGGGGTGACTAGTCCTGATTATAGAGTATTTACATTAAGAGAAGAAAAGAATTCTAAGGAATACTTTTTATATTACTTACAAATGTGTTATTTTAGAAGAATTTTTTATAGATTCGGTCAGGGTGTATCTAAATTTGGAAGGTGGAGACTACAGACTGCTTCATTTAATGAATTTTTAGTTCCAGTACCACCGGTTAATGAACAAGTTGAAATAGAAAAATATATTGAAATGCAAATGCAAGAAATTCAAGCGACAATTGATATAATTTTAAAGATGGTTGAAAAACTAAGAGAATACCGCCAATCTCTAATCTACGAAGCAGTAACCGGCAAAATCGATGTGCGTGACTATATAGAATCAGAATAAAAAAGGAGGGGAGAACTATGGGGATCAATACAACTGAAAAGGGGTTTGAGGCGAACATTGAAAGTTGTTTAGTCTCATCAGGTTTTATGTCTAGGACATTAGCAGGTCTTGCTTCTGATACGTTTAAAGAAACTGCAATCGATGTGGAGATGCTGTTTGGCTTTTTAGAGGCGACGCAACCGAAAGCACTTGAAAGATTAGAAAAAGTATACAAAGATCAGTACAAGAAGAAAATCGTGGAGCGGCTTACTAGTGAGCTAAATAAACGTGGGGTAATTGATTGTTTGCGTCATGATATTAAAGATTATGGCGTAACACTCAAGTTAGCTTACAACAAGCCGCCAAGTACGATGAATCAGACGCTTCAGGAGTTGTATAGTAAGAATATCTTCAGTGTGAGTCGGCAAGTGTATTACAGTAAAAACAATAATAATAGTCTTGATATGGTGCTCTTTTTAAATGGCTTGCCGATTGTTGTGATGGAATTGAAGAATCAGTTGACGAGTCAAAATGTGGAGCATTCAAAGAAACAATTTATGAATGATCGTGATCCGCGAGAGCTTCTGTTTCAATTTAAAAAGCGCGCGGTCGTCTTTTTTGCAGTAGATACAGATGAAGTATATATGACGACACAGCTGAATAAAGGAAAGACTTTCTTTTTACCTTTTAACAAAGGTAATGAAGGAGGTCGTGGAAATCCAGTAGCTTATAATGACTACCGCACCTCTTACTTATGGAATGAAGTTTTACAAAAGGATAGTTTGTTGGATATTCTATTTCGTTTTGTTTTCATTAAAAAAGATGATTTACAGGATAGCACGGGTGAAGTAATTGATAAACGTGAGACGGTTATTTTTCCTCGTTATCATCAATTAGATGTTGTTCGTAAAATTGAAGCCGATGTAGTGGAAAAAGGTGTAGGTCAACATTATCTTGCGATGCATTCAGCGGGTTCCGGAAAGACGAATAGTATTGCTTGGCTCGCACATCGTTTGTCGAAGTTACACTCGGAAGAAAACGAGCCGCTGTATACGAGTATTATCGTCATTACGGATCGTCGAGTACTGGATAAGCAGCTACAAGACGCGGTGTATCAGTTGGAGCATAAGCCAGGCTTGGTAGAACGGATTGATACGGATTCTGAACAACTTGCTAAAGCAATTGCTGGCGGTACACGTATTATTATTACGACGTTGCAAAAATTTCCTTTCATTATCGATAAAGTTGGTGCATTTTCTAGGGGATCCTATGGAATTATTATTGATGAGGCCCATAGTTCACAAGGTGGGAAAGCATCAACGTCACTAACGAATGTGCTATCGAATAAAACTCTTGAAGATGCGATGGAAGAAGATCGTGTTGCTGAGGATAATATGGAAGATACTGAAGAAAAGATTTTAGAGACGATCGCGAAAAGTGGTAGACAGGATAACATCTCCTACTTTGCATTCACAGCGACACCTAAGCAAAAGACCATTGAGCGGTTTGGAACATTTGATGCACAAGGGAAGCCCCATCCATTCCATTTATATTCGATGCGACAAGCGATAGAGGAGGGCTTTATTCTTGATGTGCTAAACAACTATACGACGTACCAGACGTTTTATAAAGTGGCTAAAAGTATCGAGGAAGATCCCGAGGTTGCGAAGAGTAAAGCGACGAAAGAGATTGCTCGATTCGTTTCCCTGCATCCGCATAATATTTCGCAAAAAACGGAGATTATTATTGAGCATTATCGGCAAGTGACACGCCATAAAATTGGCGGCCGTGCAAAAGCGATGGTCGTTACGTCTAGTCGATTACATGCCGTACGCTATAAGTTAGCGTTTGATCACTATATTACTGCTAAAGGATACACGGACTTAAATACACTAGTAGCGTTCTCGGGTACTGTTGATGATGGTGGAGTACCTTATACTGAGCCTGAAATGAATGAATTTGGCGAGAGAGAGCTACCAGAGAAATTTCATTCACAAGAATATCAAGTGTTGATCGTCGCTGAAAAATATCAAACAGGATTTGATGAGCCTTTGCTTCATACGATGTACGTGGACAAGCCGTTATCCGGCATCAAAGCTGTCCAAACGTTGTCTAGATTGAACAGAACTACAAAAGGAAAGAATGACACATTTGTATTGGATTTTATTAATGATGCAGCAGATATTCAAGAAGCGTTTCAGGATTATTATGAAACGACAGGAATCGAAAGCACGACCGATCCCAATTTGTTGTATGACTTGCAGAATGAATTAGACAGCTGCCAAGTATATAACGAAGAAGAAGTTGACCAAGTATGTGAGCTGGAGTTCAATTCCAAGAAAAAATCGGATAAGGCTCAAGAGAAGCTGAATGCTATTTTAGATAAAGCAGTCGATCGTTTTAACAAAGAGCTGACCGATGAAGTGAAAGAAGAGTTTAAGGGTGCCGCAACTAAATTCATTCGCACGTATTCATTCATTCTGCAAATTGGACCATTCACGGATATTGACCTACACAAGCTATACGTCTACTTGAACTACCTTCTGAAAAAGCTGCCAAGAACAGAAGGTTCCAGAATCTATCTAGCCGATGACGTCGCCTTAGAATATTATCGGAACGAAAAAGTATTCGAGGGAAGCATTTCTTTAGAGGTGCAAGGCGGTGCCGAGTTGCCTGCTGTATCAAATGCCAAGGGTGGTAAACCAGAAGAAGAGACCGAGAAACTATCGTCCATCATTGATCGATTGAATGAACGATTTGGTACAGAGTTTACTGATTCGGACATTCTAAATAAAGAACAACTGGCAAAAGATATGATTAGTAACGAAGAGCTCGTACAAAAAGCGCAAAACAACACGAAAGAGAATTTCAAGTTTTCGTATGAGAAAGTATTTATGGACTTTGTGATCTCTCGATATTCTAAGAATGAGGAATTCTTTATGAAGATTTTGGAGAATCAAGAGTTGAAGGAATATATGATGGCGGATATGTTTGAGGAGGTTTATGCGGGGTTGCGGGGTTAGTATAAGGTATGTTTCCGCTTCATAAGATTTGGGGTAGTCCGGCAAATACTAGTACAAGTGAATTATAGTCATTTTGAAGTTAATAATGGTAATTCCTTTACTTAACTACCTTTCTATAGGTAGGTTATTATCTTTAGTCAAAAAGTAGAATGATCTGTTACCGAATGACGAAAAAAGTGATATAATGGCAGTTATTATATATCACTGGAGGAAGGATTTTGAATACTGTAAAAGTACTGGTATTTTTGATAGGGATATTTCTTATCAATATTGTAGTCGGTTTTCCTTACGACATGAGAAATTTGTTCATTACACACACCATTTTCTTCGTACCTTATATTTTAGAATTTCATAAATATTTAATTATAAAGTTTGATAAAATAATTAGTTGGATAATAAGATTTATATATACTTTCGGTGTTTTTATTTTATTTACTAATATATCGGGTATACTAGGTATAATAGAGGTCGATAAAGACTTAAAATCCATCACTTTTAGTGATACCTATGCATTGCCATTCTCCTTTAGTATTGATTATTATAATTATATATTGATTGCTGGAATCTCCTACTCATCGGTTTTTATTTCCGTAGTAGTATTTGAGCATCTTATTCAATTACAAAAGGATGCAAATAAAGAACCTAGCAGTGAAAGTGCTGAAATAAAAAGATCTGGGGTGGTTAAACATGTTTCTAATGGATAATGTCATTATTATATTGTTTACTGCAGTAATTTTCTTTTTTCTTTTTACTTTTGTAAATATTTATTCTTTTTGTAACCATGGGTTGACGGGTATCCTGCTGACAGCTAAATTTTTGTATCTGTTCTTTATTATGCCGTTTAAAGGGACTGCTGATATTTATAATGATCGTAAGAAAATAATCAGAAGTATAAAGAAAGACAAGCAGATATCCTCGTCAGATAAGTTACATTTAGAAATTATTATTAAAAGTAGATGGAAAACATTCAGGGTCCTTTACAAAGCAGGTGCTTTTTCATATGGAGAACTTATGCTAAGGTACGCTAGGTGGTATTTAAATAAACCATTTCAATATGATGTTAAAATAAATACTCCCGATAAAAAAGTCAGTGCGTATGAACAGCAATACATTTCGAGTTTAGAGTTAAACCTTCGAGAAGCTGTTCACTAAAGGGATATGGAAATGTAACAATAAATGTTGTACACCCCCACATACAAGCCCTTCGAATATTCGAAGGGTTTTTAAAACTATTTTTTTGCACACCACAATCTACTGCAACAACCAAATAAATCAACTCATTTTTACGATGCTCCCCAATTTTAATGGTCGACGTACCTGTTCACTGGCATACTATTGTATTATTTCTTTCGTTAAATTCCCTTTAGCAAGATGACTTGAAAGTTCAAACCAAAATACGTTAGTATCATTAGAATCAATGATTGGCGGAAATGGGTGTCCGTATCTTGCTTTGGAAGGAATCATTCGTTCGCCGTTATCGTGTCAAAGGATTCTGTATTTGAAGAAATCTCTTCCAAAGTGAAAAACTAGGGAAATTTACTTACACCCCCTGCAACTCCCGTGAAATCCAATTTAAAAACAGGTACCAGATCCTCGAACAATTCAGAACTGTTTAGAGATCTTCCGCTTTAGTTATAAATTCCTTGGTCCAACTCGTGATTCCTTGAAAATCTAAAAAGAGGTAAATTTGGGACAGTAAATTGTACAGTTAATTTGTTAAGCCTCTGCCCCATTAACAGTACAAAGTCTTTATGTATCATTCGAAAAAAAGATTCTATCGACTTTATACTAGGTGAACCAGTGCTTTACCGAGGGTATGTAAAGTACTGAAATGTTGTTTGATGTAACTAGAGTGAATACTGAAAGATGGTACCATAGAATTACATGAATCTACTCTGGAGGTGAAGATTACATGCTGAATAAATTACTGTATCACATGACACATATTAACAATATCCCATCAATAGTAAAAAGTAATGGGTTATACTCCCATTCACTAATCCACAAAAAAAGCGTAAGCTATCAAGATGTTGCAAATATAGATATACAAGATAAGCGTGGTCAAAAAATAGTACCCATTTCACCTGGTGGTAACCTTCATGACTATGTACCGTTTTATTTTGCACCCCGGTCTCCGATGTTATATGCAATTGTAAATGGCGGAATTTCACAAGAGGAAATTGTATATTTTATGACCAATACTCAAAATGTTCATCGTGATGAAAATAACTACGTTTTTACAGATAGCCATGCTATTATGAGGTTAACAAACTTTTATTCGAATCTACAGGATTTGGATCAAATTGATTGGGATATTATGCAATCAAAGTATTGGCATGATCATATTGATTATCCAAATCGTAAAATGAAGCGGCAAGCAGAATTCTTGATTTATAATCAATTATCTATGTCGTCATGTATTGGATTTGCTGTATATAATAAGGAAGCAGAATTAAAACTAAGGAAAATCTTAAATGATTTAGACCAAGATATCTTCATTGGGATACGACCAGATTATTTTTTCTAAAGGAGTGATGAAGCATGATTAAATCTGTGCAGGGTAATTTACTAGAAGATTCAGCGGAAGCTTATGTAAATACAGTAAATACAGTTGGCGTCATGGGAAAAGGGATCGCTCTTCAATTTAAACAAGCATTTCCAGATGTTTTTAAACAATATGCAAAAGACTGTAAGAATGGACAGGTACACGTTGGACAAATGCATATAGTCCCTACTTTTAGTTTAACAAATCCGAAATATATTATTAACTTTCCTACAAAGCAGCATTGGCGGAATCCTTCGAAACTGGATTTTATCAAGGAGGGGTTAGAGGACTTAAAACGTGTGATTAAAGAAAATAATATCAAGTCGATTGCATTACCACCAGTAGGATGTGGCAATGGTGGTTTAGATTGGGCTGTCGTTCGCCCGCTTATTATAGATGCATTTCAAGATGAAGCTGTTGACGTGCATTTATATGAACCATTTGGTGCACCCCAAGTAGATAAGATGATTGTCCGTACAGAGCCACCTAAAATGACAAAAGGTAGAGCATTATTATTAGCAGCGATGAATTCTTATAAGGGACCTGGATATAAGCTGTCGCAGTTAGAAGTACAAAAACTTGCTTATTTTCTTTTTGAAATCGATGCGTTACCTAGACTTCGATTTCAGAAAAGTCATTATGGACCCTATGCAGAAAATTTGAATCATGTACTGCAACGAATGGAAGGACATATGATTCGTGGATATGGTGATCGTACAACGGATTCAGAAATTTATATACTGGACGACGTGATGGATGATGTGCACTTGTATCTACAGAATGACTCGACATCTTTGGTACAGCTAGAAAAGCTCGAGCAATTAATAGATGGCTTTGAAAATCCTTATGGACTCGAATTACTTTCCAGTGTGTATTGGATTATGAAGCATTCACCTTCTCAAGCACAGAATATGGCATACGTTGTCCAAGAACTTCAAAATTGGAATGAACGAAAGAAGAGAATATTTTCAGTTGAACATATTCACGAAGTATGGGAATACCTATCACACGAAGTGAAGTTAGTTTCTTGAATAGAGTATGTTGTGCACGATTCATTCTAGGGAACGGATAAATAACCAACACACAAGAAAACCCTTCATTTGTAGGGTTTTCTTGGTAGTTGTGTACCTTAATCTTTCTTAATAACCAACCGATCCAATCCATTCCCCTCAAACTCTTCCACATAACGTTCTTTAATTTCTATAAGTCGCTTAAACCGTTCAATAACAGGTACCCGGTCCCCGACCAATTCAGAATTGTTTAGGGACCTGGTACCTGGGTTAACGTTACAGATATAGGATTTTTGGTTTTTAGGCAGCCTATCAATTGGTAAACTACTATCATTTTGATATTTAATTTTATTTGTAGTAAGATAGTCAAGTGAAAACTAAATATTGTTTCGAATAGGTGTATATATGTTACATAGATACTTAAAAGGGAAATCGGTGAAAATCCGATACGGTCCCGCCGCTGTAAAGGGAAGTCTTTTGTAAATGTCACTGGGTCATGAGATCTGGGAAGGCACAAAAGATGTTGAACCTCAGTCAGAATACCTGCCTATTTTTTGGAGATACCGTTAAACCTACGGAGAATAGGGGGGTACTGTAAGAAATACGTAATCTAGCATTATGATGTATTTTTAACTGTATCAGTTAAAAATACTTTTTTTTATGAAAAAAATAGGAGTGAAGAAATGAAAAAAAGAAATATATGGGCAGTTTCCCTCATTGTGCTGACTATTATATTAGCTCTTGCTGGATGTTCTCAACAGGATGAAAATAAAATAGCAGCTACAAAAGATGACAAGAAAGTATTTACCTTTTCTTGGTCTGGGGATATTGGTGATTTAAATCCACACACTTATTTTCCAAATGAGTTTTTTTCGCAAGCAATGGTTTATGAATCTCTTGTCTATTATGGTGAAGATGGAGAAATTAAACCATGGCTAGCCAAGAGCTGGGATGTATTGGAAGATGGGAAAGAGTACATATTTCATTTGCGTGATGATGTGAAGTTCTCAGATGGCTCCGCTTTTAATGCAGCCATAGTGAAGAAAAATTTTGATGCCGTACTTGCCAACCGTGAACAGCATGATTGGATTGATTTGATTAATCAAATTAAAACTACAGAAGTCATCGATAACTATACATTTAAGTTAACGTTACATCATGCTTATTATCCAACGCTTCAAGAATTAACGTATGTGCGACCCCTACGTTTTGTTGCAGAATCAGCTTTCCCAGCAAGTGGGGATACATTTACGGATGGTTTAACTGCGCCAATTGGTACAGGCCCATGGGTATTAAAAGAACACAAAGAAAATGAGTACGCTATTTTTGAGAGTAACGATACGTACTGGGGTGAAAAGCCTAAAGTAGACGAAGTAGTTGTGAAAGTAATTACTGACGGGGAATCTCGTGTGCTAGCCTTTGAAAAAGGTGAACTAGATATGATTTTTGGCAATGGTGTAATTAGCCAAGATTCCTTTAAGTTTTTAAAAGAATCTGGAAAATATGAAACAAAAATTTCAGAACCAACAGCTACCCGTACACTGTTATTTAATACGAATCGTGAAACAATGAGTGATAAAAATATACGACTTGCGTTGCAGCATGCTTTTGATAAGGATGCGGTCATCGATAATATTTTCTATGGAATAGAAAGAAAAGCAGATACGTTATTCCCGCAAAATTTAACGTATACAAATGTAGAAGTTGATCCGTATGCGTATGATGTGGAGAAAGCAACAGCTTTATTAGATGAAGCAGGCTGGAAAACTGTAAAGGGTAAGGAATTCCGAGAAAAGGATGGTCAACCTTTACAACTCGAACTGTTATTCATAAGTACGGACAATATTCAAAAGTCAATAGCGGAATTTGTGCAAGGGGACTTACGTAAAATTGGCGTCGATGTGAAATTAACAAGTCAAGAATCAAATACATTCTGGACAACGGCTTTTGATGGCCACTATGATATTTTATTCACTGCAACTTGGGCGAACCCTTTTGATCCGCACTCTTATTTAGCTTCCATCACAACCGATTCTTCTGGTGGCGGCCCAGATTACTATGCACTATCAGGCTTATCCTTTAAAAAAGAGTTGGATACGCGTATTAAAGAAGTATTATTAACAACAACTGAAGAGGATCGCATTAAACAATATCATCAAATTTTAACGATGCTTCATGAGGAAGCGGTATATTTACCCATTTCATATCAATCAAATATCGCAGTTTACAAGAAAAATATACTGGGTGTAGATTTCTTGCCACAAGAAGTAGAAATACCAACAACAACTATTGATATGAAAAACTAAATTAATTTCGCCCATTTCTTTTCGGAATGGGCGTTTGTTTTATAGAGAGGCGTTGACTTATGATTCGTTTTATATACAAACGATTGCTAGGGGCAATACCGTCCATTTTTGGTTTGTCGATCATTACGTTTTTGCTTATACAGCTAATACCTGGTAATCCTGTATTAACGTATTTACGCGTATCAAATATTCAGGCTTCTGAAGAAGTTGTTCAAGCATTACGTGTGAAAATGGGACTAGATCAGCCACTTATCATGCAATATGTACAATGGCTAGCAAATGTACTGCAGTTTGATTTTGGAACGTCCTTTATATCAAAACGGCCAGTCGTAGATGAAATGGTGCTTCATTTTTTACCGACCTTGCAGTTAACAACCGTTGCGTTTTTATTGATTATTGTTTGCAGTATTCCACTAGGCGTTACGTCTGCTTTACATAGAGGAAAATGGTTTGACAAATTGACGCAGCTTTTTGCTTTTAGCAGTGTGTCGTTACCTACGTTTTGGTTAGGGTTTCTACTTATGTACTTTTTCTCTGTACAGTTTGACCTATTACCTGTACTTGGAAAAGGATCAGTAGTGCACTTTGTGTTACCAGCAACAACATTGGCTATTGGCTATATTGGAACGTATTTACGTTTAATAAGAGCCAGTACAATCGAAGTGTTGGAGGAGCCGTTTATATTATATGCACAGGCACGTGGTTTGAAAGAGCGCACGATTGTTTGGCGGCATATTCTTAAAAAAGCAGCTTCCCCGACATTAACTGGCCTTGGCATGAGCTTTGGTAATATGCTTGGAGGAACGATAATTGTGGAGAACATTTTTGCTTGGCCAGGTATGGGGCAATTATTAGTAGAATCGATTGTCAATCAAGATTATCCAATGATCCAAGCTTGCGTTTTACTATTAGGAATTGTTTTCTTTCTAACCAATTTACTAGTAGATATTCTTTGTGGGTGGCTAGATCCACGCATTCGACTGGCAGATGATCGGATAAAATGAAGACATTTCGCCAGCATTCTTTATTAATTGTCAGTGCGACAGTACTTGTAATATTTACAGCTGTTGCTATTTTTGCACCGTTCATAGCTCCAAATGATCCATATTATGTAGATTTGACACAAAAACTACAGCCATCTTCTAAGGGCTATCCACTTGGTACAGATCATTTAGGGCGTTGTCAACTGTCGCGCTTATTATTTGGAGCACGTACATCTTTAAGCACTGCATGTATCGTGATGAGTATTACGTTCTGTATTAGTGTGCCAATAGGTATTTTTGCGGGATATATGGGTGGAATTATTGATACGTGGTTTATACGTATTTGTGATATGTTGATGGCTTTTCCAAGCTTTTTATTATCGTTGGCATTTGTTGGAATGCTTGGTCCTAGCTATGGGCATTTAATTTTAGCGATGGTCTGTGTGCAGTGGGTTTTTTACGCACGATTTATTCGAGGAATGGTACTAAGTGTGAAGGAACGTTCGTTTGTTATGGTCGCTCGTATTTGTGGAACAAGTCCATTTAAAATCGCCATAAAGCATATCGTTCCTACAATTTTATCTTCCGTCATTGTTTTACTTTTCATGGATATTGGCGGAGTTATTTTATCCATTTCAGGTCTATCCTTTCTTGGACTGGGTGTACAGCCACCAAATGCGGAATTGGGCATGATGATAAATGATAGTAAGCCATATTTTAGAAGTCACCCGATGCAAATGATGTATCCAGGTTTAATAATTTTTTTCGTCGTAATTTCATTTAATGTATTTGGTGAATCCTTGCGACAATGGCTACAGGTAGAGAGGAGACTGTAATGATTGAAGTGCAACAGTTAACGATCAAGACTAAGGAAGCTACGCTAGTAAGAGATGTTTCTTTTAAGTTAACACAAGGGAAAGTATTAGGTGTAGTCGGTGAAAGTGGTTCAGGTAAGACCATGACAGCGATGGCCCTTGTCAATTTATTGCCAGAAGGAGTAACATCGTCGGGTTCCATTTCTTATCATGGAAAAGAACTGAAATCCTTTTCAAAAGAAGAATTACGTCGATTACGTGGAGAACAAATTGGGGTTATTATGCAAAGACCTATGATTGCATTTAATCCTGTACGTACAATTGAACGTCACTTTATCGAAACGATACGTGCTCATCAAGCGGTTTCAAAGCGGCAGGCTAAGGCCATAGCCGAGGCCAATTTAGAAAAAATGGGGCTACTACCTGTGCAGATTCTTTCGCACTATCCATTTCAGCTAAGTGGTGGTATGCTTCAGCGTATTATGATGGCGATGACATTAGCATTAGAACCAGCCTTTATTATCGCAGACGAACCTACAACAGCTCTTGATACAACGAATCAACTGACCGTACTAAAGGAATTAAAAGCAATTGTGGAACAGACAAATGTCGGTATGTTGTTCGTTTCACATGATCTAGCGGTTATTCAATACATAGCGGATGAGATAGCGGTTATGTACAATGGCTTTATTGTAGAGCAAGCACCATTAACAACACTTATAAAATCGGCAAAACATCCCTATACAAAGCGTCTCTTACAAGCGGAAGTTGGACAAGGTATTAGCGAGAAACTAGTAAAACATATCGTGCAATATGATAGCTGTCCTTATTTTTCTGCTTGTTCTTATGCTCAAGTGTCTTGTCAATCTTTACCTCCATTAGTAGAAGTAACACCGCATCATCAAGTGCGGTGTATACAGATTGAAAGGGGGGAGTCTGTATGTCCTTCCTCGAAGTGAAACATGTGGCTAAACGCTATGTAGTTGGATCGTTTATGCAAAAGAAAGTGATCTTCGAGGCAGTTTCAGATGTTTCTCTTTCTTTAAATACAGGGAAATGCTTAGGGCTTATTGGAGAAAGTGGTTCTGGGAAAAGTACATTAGGTCGTATGATTCTTGGCGTTGAACGCCCTAGTTCTGGGTCTATTACTGTAGATGGCACGGAACTTTACGGGACTAAGAAAATCCCCTCTGCTATACGTCGAGAAATACAAGTTGTGTTTCAGGATTGCTATGGTGCAGTAAACCCTCGGATGACAGCGAAACAGATAATTGCCGAACCCCTTCGAAACTTTCAAAAGCTAACGAAGGTAGAAGAACAAGCCTATATAAATGAACTTCTCTCAATGGTAGGTTTACAGGAAGAGTATGGTGAAAAGAGACCAAGCGAATTGAGTGGTGGGCAACTTCAACGTATAAATATTGCAAGAGCCATTGCTTTGAAGCCGAGGCTCATTATACTAGATGAACCAATTAGTGCACTAGATGCAATTATTCAAGTGGAAATACTCCATTTATTGAAGCAGTTAAAGGAAAAACTTCATTTATCATATATTTTTATATCGCATGATTTACAAGCTGTGTCTTATTTAGCAGATCAGATTGCTGTGATGCATAAAGGAAAGATTATAGAGCAGGTGACTAGAGTAGAAGAGCTGACAGAGCATCAATCAAAAAAACTACTCCAAGCGAGGTTACCCACTTTATTTTAAAAAAAGCTATCATACGTCTTACCTATCAAAATGACTACCGCTATGTGTTATTTTTCTATAGTAATCTTTTATCAACAATTGTATTTAACAGAGCCAAATGTAAAAGGGACTTTCGAAAACATAACTTTCATAAGAGACTTCAACTAATAATAGGGATCTAGTGCCTAGGTTAACGAGCATCGCATGTAGCGGTGCTTTTATTTATTGAATAAACCTAAAAAGAGTCTAGTTTTTGGGAATTTTTATGAATATCTGCAGTATAGTAACTGAGAGAGTGAAATAAAAGGGGCGAGACACAATTGATGCGTTTGTAATATTTTGAAAAATGAATCTTTCCACAATTGGCGAACGTATGGATAGTAGAACTATACTTATTCAGCAATTGCTCCAAATTTTGAAGGAATAGAAAGTAGCCAAAGATAGGGGGTAGGAATATGGATGGAAGAAAGCGTCATATAGAATATAATAATCAAAGGGTCGTAGGGGTATGGCTCGTTTATATTGGGGTTATTATTATTTTTTCAGCGATTATTGGTGGTGACTTATTCATTCAGCCTTTTATTATGGGATTTGGTTATTTTATTGGTTATTTCCTTATATTTGGTTTGCCTTATGTAAATAGAAAACTATCATATGGGAAGAATTCCAAGTTTCAAGATAAAATGGATAACTATTCGATAATATTCACTATAATTTTGTGCACAGTTATTGGGTTAGTTATAGGCATTGATGACTTAAGATTCCTATGGTTATGTATACTTGTCGTTATTGGAATTCATTTCTTTGGTTTTTACTTTTCTCAAGGAAAACTAATGCTCATATTAGGCATATTAACAATAGTAAACTCGCTAGTCGGCATATTTTTACTCAGTGTCCCTTTCCTATTGTTCGCAGCGATTGACGGTAGTATAAAAGTTATCATTGGGGTTAACATGCTATGTATGCGACGTCAGTTGAATAGTCCACTTTAAATGATAAAACATAACTTTCATAAATAATTTCAAATGATAGGCGCCAGATCCCCGAACAATTCAGAATTGTTTAGGGATCTGGTACCTGAGTTGATTTTCCTTTTTCGTCCTGTGTAAGTTGGTATTGAACTAGAATTTGATCGATTTTACTTTATCAATTGCAATAGTAGCTTCATTAATAATTCTTCCTACAATTTGCTCAGCACTTTCAATCGTCTCAATTAACCCTACTCCCTGACCAGCATTAACCCAACCATTTAAAAGGTCTCCTTCAATCGCTGCCTTTTTGTTAATAGCCCCGCTTATATAAGGCAATACTACTTCCGGAGAGGAATCTGTATGAAGTATCTCCTGAACCTTAGTAACGTAATCAGATTTAATAACACGCATAACTCCACCCATACTTCTTGTTAAAATAGTCGTATCTTCGTCCATGGATTGGATCAGAAGTTGCTTATAATTTTCATGAGCTACGCACTCTGTTGTAGCGACAAAGCGTGTTCCCAATTGAACTCCGTCCGCCCCCAAACTCATAGCAGCAATCATTCCTTTTCCATTCGAAATGCCTCCTGCAGCTATAACTGGAATGTTAACCTTTTGTGTGATTTGTGGAACTAAAGCGAAAGTTGTTAACTCTGCACCACCGTTATATCCGCCGGCTTCATAACCTTCGCAGACGATTATATCTCCTCCAGCCTTTTCAGCTTTTTCGGCATGTTTTACTGATGAAGTTAGAATCATTGTGATAATACCCATTTCTTTGAAAATCGGTATATAAGGAAGAGGGTTACCTGAACTAATACTAATCGCTTTTATTTTATCTTTATGCTTTTCAATGACATTTATAAAAGGTGTATTGTCTTTATGCTCGCTTATTGGCAGGTTTACACCAAATGGGAATTTTGTTTGCGTAGCTGCAATCAAAATTTCTTCTTCAAAACTTTCAGGTGTTCCTCCTGCTGAACCAATTTGACCAAATCCTCCACCATTTGAAACAGCAGCTGCTAATGAGCCGTTACCGACATATGCCATTCCACCCTCAATAATTGGATATCTAATGTCTAGCATCTTGCAAACTCGATTATTCTTCACAGGAATCTCCTCTTTCTATCATTGTATTGATTTTCTGGTTATTAAGTTTTCAAACGTCATGTACTTCGTGACTACTTCTTCTAATATAGATCTAGTACTAACTATTCTGAATACTATACCTAATTGTAAAGTATATTAATTGACCGGTCAATCTATTTTTAACTTTGCTTTCGCAGGACGAAATCAGCGGATAAGCCTAGATATAATTGGATAGGCCAGCGATCCATTGTTATAGATGATTTTAGATAAGTTCTTTAGTGTAGATATTGTCTTTTTCAAGACATCTTGAAAAAGCTCGATCAATTGCATTAGAGCAATTAATCGAGTTCTTTAAGATGCCATAAAACGGATTAAAGCAAAAATGTTTGAAAGTCAGCTATAGCAATGGATTAATAATTCACTTTGATAAATCTAGGCTAGCTTGCCAAATTTACTGTATGAAAGATGGAGTAATAAGAGCAAATAGTTATAAAGTTTGTGGTAAGCCTTACTCCACTTCTGCTTCTCGGATACAGTACTTATTGATCAGTCTAAGTGCTTTAGTTTGACTAATACCAAGCACTTCAGCGACCTTTCTGGATGATCTATGCTTATTGTATGCATTGGTTACCAGTCCTTTTTCAAAGTTTTCGACCAAATAATCAAATTTTCCTATCGTAACCGCTTCAATAGGATTATTAATAATGATATTAGGTAGATCATTCATCTGAATTACTTGTTTTGGAGAAATAATAGTTAGTTTTTCAATAATATTCTTTAACTGTCTAATATTTCCCGGCCAATTATAAGTTATAAGTTTTCTTGCTGCTTCTTCAGAAAGAACTTTTTGTTGAGAATGCTTTTCATTAAACTTATTTAAAAAGTAATTACATAAAGGTAATATATCTTCCTTTCTATCTTTCAGCGAGGGGAGATAAATGTCAAAAATGTTTAATCTCCAATATAAATCCTCTCTAAACCTTTTATCTTCAACTAATTTTTGAAGATCTTGGTTAGTCGCTGCGATAATACATATATTTACTTCTTTAAATGTAGTACCACCTACTGGATAGAACCGCTTGTTTTCGATAACATCTAATAACTTTGCTTGCATATTTAAAGGCAGTTCACCAATTTCATCCAAGAATAATGTTCCAGAATTAGCAAGCTCTATTAATCCCTTTTTACCTTTAGGATTAGATCCAGTAAATGCATGTGGAACATAACCAAAAAGTTCTGATTCCAATAAGTTTTCGGGTATTGCAGCACAGTTAATGGTGACAAATGGAAAGTCCTTTCGAGAGCTTAGCTCATGAATATACTTAGCTAACATACTTTTTCCTGTACCACTTTCACCTTGAATCAAAACTGAGATATCTTTGTCCGCAATTCTTGTTATTGAATCAAATAAAGACTTCATAATTTGTGAATTAGTTACAAAGTCAACAAATTCAGAGTCATTCTGCCTTCGAATCATATGATTTATACTATTATCTTCTACAGTGGAAAAACTAATATCATAATTGTTGATGTTTGCTTGAGAACCGCATATAACCATTTCAATTTCATCATTTTCATCAAAAACAGGTACATCAACGGAGATGATTTTTATCCCTGTAAAGGTAACTTGTTCAATCGTAACACTTCTTTTCTCCTTATAAACAATTGGTAATGCGGTTGGATACCATGAACCGTCCCAAACGTCATAAAAGTTTTTCCCTATTAATTGCTCAGGCAATATACCATATTGTTTTATTGAAACTGAATTAGTGTAAATTATATTTAAATTTTTGTCCGTAACAAATATTTCATTAGGATAGTTTTCTAAGATTTTGAACATAGTCTCTTTTGATAAGTGGTAATAATTTTCTTTTGACCAGTCCATTTAATCCCCCCCCGATTCTAGCTGTCACAAATGTGTAATTTTGCTGGTTGTAATATAAACTTAGTCACCTAAATTCATATAAGAAATGGCCATTCTAAAAATTGGTCTGTCATTGCAGTTAAAGGGATAATTAATGAAAGGATTTTATAATGGCACACCCAGAGAATACCACACAAAGCCTTAAATTTAAATACATATCACTGTCTGAACGCGGAGAAATTGCTAGAAGCTTGGAACGAACTCGCCAGACGATTGCCAATAGAACTTAAGTGTGGAACAACAATTTAACCCAAGACTGGAAGTAAGTCTTACACACCTTATTTGCTGAAATAAGACGGGCGATATTTGAACAAAACAGAGGATATTGAGGTATGAAAAATAAGCTGATTTTCGCGCAAGATTTGTTTGTTTTCAAAAGTAACTTATATAGGGAGATGTCAATGGCAGTGGCAGTGAATTAGGAGCATTTTATTTATACATAAGGGGATCTTTGATTTTAGATTTTTCCTTATGTCTAGACAGCAACCAAGTAAGTTTATAATTCTATTGAAAAATTAATCATCATAAATAGTGGCACTGAGTTTGTTTCACTTCAATGAAACGATTTCAACTCACGATGGATGCTTCCTAAACTATTGAAATATAAGCGGAAAGCAAAGAAAGTATAGACTTTCACGAGAATTGAAAGAAAATTTAGAGTTGGCATGAAACTTGCAATTACTACTAAGTGTCACTATAGAAAGGGGAATCATAAAAGAAAGTTAAGCAAAATATAGCGATATTGTAAAAAAATTAGCGAATTAAAATATTAATCACTCAATGGAGGAATGAAAATGAAAGAACAAAACTTAATTATGTTGTCAGGATCTGTACGGTCAATTGCCCTTGTAGGAGCGAATCATCGATTTGCAACCCAAATTATGTTAGAGAATCTATTTCACTTTGGTTTTGAAGGAGAGATCTTTTTAGTCAATCCAAGATATGAGAGTCTTAATGGAATGAAATGTTATGACTCTTTACTTGACATCGGTAAGCAAATTGATATGGTTGCAGGACTTGTAAATCCACAAATGATGATTGACGTTACTAAACAAGCGGTAAATGTGGGAGCTAAAGTCCTTTTTATTCCAGGCGGGGGTTATGGTGAAAGTGGCTTACACGGGAAGGCGATTGAGGAAATTGTTCTTAAAGAAGCCTCCAAGACGGGGATGCGTGTCATTGGACCAAATTGTATGGGATATGTTGATTTGCATAATGGCTTTACTCCATACATTGGGACTTTAAATAGACCGAAGCGTCCGATTCAAAAAGGACAAGTATCCATAATTTCACAGAGTGGATCAGTGCTCGATGCGTTCGTTGCATCACGCATTGGTTTAAGTAAAATTTATTCGACGGGTAACGAAGTAGAACTGAAGATGTGTAATTACATTAGTTTGCTTGCGAAGGATCCAAAAACTTCAGTTATTATTTTATATATTGAAGCAGTGAGAGATCATGAGGAGTTTTTGAAAGCGCTTAATTTGTGTGCTGAATATAAAAAACCAGTCATTGCAATCAAAGTTGGTAAGACGAAAAAGGCATCCGCTATGGCCAACGCGCATTCGGGAGCACTAGCAGGTGATTATAAAGTTGAAAAATTAGTCCTCGAAGAGCATGGCGTTATATTTGTTTCTGATATTGATGAAGCAGTTGCAACTGCACAATTATTTTCACAGCCGTACGCACCTACTAACAACACGGTATATTCTTTTGCAGTATCCGGAGGACAAGCGGGAATGACACTTGATTTAGCAGGAGAGTATGGAGTTGATTTTCCAGAGTTCTCTGATGTTGTTAAACAGGAATTCAAGAATAAACTGCCTGAACTCATACCTTTATCTAATCCGCTAGATACTTGGGGGAAAAGCTCGAAAGAGTTTTCAGAAGTATCAAAAATATGTTTAGAAGCACTAGCAACAGGCTCTGATGCAGGTATTATCGCTGTTGCCATTGATGCACCGGATGGGCAAGGTGATCATGAATTTGACTTTACAGGAACCCCAGCAAGGTGTCTAGCGGCATTACGAGAAAAAACGGATAAACCACTCGTTTATTTCAGTCATATTCAAGAAGATTTTGATCCACGTGTATTGGCTATTTTAGATGAAGCAGGTATTCCGGCAATACGTGGTAGTCGAAATGCACTTGTAGCGTGCCGTGCAATGTTTCAATACAGAGATTTCTTAGAAAAGAAGGAACAATCACCAATTTATTCGGTGAACAAGAAAGTATTTGAGTATCAGCCGACTTTACTTGATGACGATGATGGACGTAAACTTCTTCAACAATATGGATTTCATGCACCTACTGAGAAAGTGGTTAATACATTGCAAGAGTCTATACAAACTTCAGAAGAAATTGGTTATCCTGTCGTATTAAAAGCGCAAGGATTAGCACATAAGTCGGATGTTGGTGGAGTAGCGTTAAATCTTCGAAATGCTGAAGAGTTAACAAAAGCATGGAACAGTATGCAAAAGCTAAACTCTCCATACTATTTAATTCAAGAGATGATTCACGATGGATTTGAAACTATACTTTCTTATAAAACAGACGCTCATTATGGTCCGGTAGTCATATTTGGAATAGGTGGAATCTATACCGAGATGATCAAAGAAGTAGTGGTTGCCATTCCACCTATATCTCAAGAAAAAGCGAAGGAAATGATTCGTGAAATACCTATGCTATGGAAAAGTATACAAGGCTATCGTGGGAAGGAAACACTTGATTTTGAGGGTCTTGTTAATGCAATTGTAAAAATGGGTGAGATGGCCGAAAGTAACTATGAGGAAATAGTAGAATTTGAAATTAATCCGTTAATTGTCCGATCAACAGGAGCTGGAGTAAAAGCACTTGATGTTCTTGCATCTGTTCGGAAAACTATTAATGAAGAAATATCGGTTTAACCTTTTATATGTTTATTGAAATGGTAAGTAACAAGGTAATTAACAGGAGATAGTAATTGAAGAGTGTTCTTCTAATTCTTTTACTACAGTTAATATATGTCCCAATGTTTACAATCCGCACCATATTTATCGTGAAACAATTACGAATACAGGCAGCTGTACTAGGCCTTTTCGAAGCATTAGTATATGTTTTTGGATTTAGTGTTGGTATTTTAGTGGGGACAAAAATCGAACATAAACTATCAATTGGTTATTCGTCTATATTTGTTAATCTTCCTACAAAAAATCAAATATTAATAGATAAATTGCGATAGGAAGGATATGGGGTTACGATTTTTGTAGGAGAAGGAAGAGTCGAAAGAATTAATAATGAAAAGTGAAGAATACTACTAAATATAAAGATTACTTACATTATACGTTATCAAAATTACTTGGATGTATAACTATATGACAATATAGTTATACATCGTGTTTAAGGGCACTTCAAAAGGAGGAGATATTTAATTATGAAACCGTTACAGGGCATTAAGGTAGTTGATTTCACACAATCGCATGGTGGCTCTGCGACAACAATGTATCTAGCGGACTTTGGGGCAGAAGTAATTAAAATAGAAAGGCGAGAATATGGTGATCCAGCTAGGAGTTGGCCACCATTTAAAGAAAGTAGTAGCGCATACTTTTCTCTTTTGAACAGAGGGAAGAAAAGTATAACTTTGGATTTGAGAAAAGAGGAAGGAGTAGAAGTTATTAGGAAATTGGTAATGGAATCTGATATTATTGTTGAAAATTTTAAAGCGGGAACAATGGAAAGTTACGGATTAGGATATGAAGATATAAAAAAGATAAATCCTAAAATCATTTACGCGCAATTGACGGGATTTGGTAGCACTGGACCACTAAAAGATTATCCAGCATATGATATTGTTGTTCAAGCAATGAGTGGAATAATGGATGTCACCGGATTTAGTGATGGACCGCCTACAAAAATGGGTCCACCCGTTGGAGATTATTTTAGTGCTGTCTATCTAACAGCAGGAATTAATATGGCTTTATTTAATAGAGAAAGAACAGGAATTGGCCAAAAAGTGGAACTAGGTATGGTAGACGCCTTGGTATCAGCTTTAGAGGATAAGATCGCACATTATTCTGTAGCAAACGTCATGCCTAGTAGGGTTGGAAATGCACATCCAATGATTGCACCTTACGATACGTTAGAAACAAAAGATGGCTATGTATCTTTGGGTATTTCTACGGATAATCAGTGGGAGAATTTCTGTATGGCATTGGACATAAGTGAATTAGCAGTAGATAAGAGATACAACAGTAATGAAAAAAGAGGTGCTAACTATTTTACAAGTCTTAGAGTTATTATTGAAAGTATTACAAAAACATTAACTACATCAGAAATATTGCAGAAACTTGACCACTATCAAATACCAGCAGGGAAAGTGAATACAGTAGTAGAAGCTTTGGAACTACCACAAACAAAAGCACGAGATATGTTGGTGGAAATAACAGATAAGTCTTTAGGGAAGGTAAAAGTTCCTGGAATACACGTTAAATTACATGGAACACCAGGTTCTATTGACAAAGGAGCGCCTCTATTAGGATATCATACAGAAGAAGTGCTAGAGAGCATTGGATATTCACAAACCGATATTAGCGAATTGAGAGATAAAAAGATTATTTAATAAATAAATGAGGAAGGTGAAAGTATAGATGGGACCTCTTGAAGGAATTAAAGTAATAGATTTTACACAAGCATATAGTGGGAATTTTTGTACGATGCATTTGGCGGACTATGGTGCGGAAGTAATTAAGATTGAGCGGTATAGTTCTGGAGATCAGGCTAGAGAATGGGCACCAATAAAGAATGGACATAGTGCTTATTTTGCTACCGTTTGTAGAGGTAAGAAGAGTTTAGAAATAAACTTAAAGAGTGATGAAGGCAAGGAAGTTATTAAACAACTAGTAAAAGATGCTGATATTGTTACTGAAAATTTCAAAGTCGGTAGCTTAGATAGATTGGGTTTAGGATACGATGTTTTGAAAGGAATAAATTCAAGAATTATTTATGCATCAATTTCAGGGTTTGGATTAAATGGACCAATGAGTAAGTTCCCTGCTTATGATAATGTAGCGTCCGCGGCTAGTGGAATTATGTATACTTCCGGATTTGAAGGGGGACCGCCGTTAAAAACAGGGCCTGCTTTAGGGGATAGCTATCCAGGTGCTAGCTTGTTTATGGGTATTTGCATGGCATTATTTCATAGGGAAAAAACAGGTGAAGGTCAAAGAATAGACGTATCCATGTTTGATTCGTTATTTTCGCTCTTAGATTTTCCGATATTAGAATATGCAACTACAGGCAATATCCCAAAGAGATATGGAAATTCTGATCCAGGATGTGCACCTTATGATATATTTGAAGCAAAAGATGGATTTATATCTTTAGGAATTGCAAGTGATCGTTTATGGCTACAATTTTGTAATGTATTGGATAAACAAGAATGGATAGAAAACGCTAAATTCAAAACAAATGAAAATCGTGTTGCAAATTATCAAGAGTTAAAATTACAAATTGAAGAAATAACTAGGTCCTATAGAAAGGAGGAATTTCAAAACCTGCTTATTAGTAAAGGAATACCTTGTATTGCTGTCTCGACTGTACCAGAAATGATGGAAAATCCTCAGATTGTAGCTAGGAATATGGTTGTAGATATAGATGATCCTGGAGTTGGCATAATGAAAGCCCCGGGTATACCTATTAAATTTTCCGCAACGCCAGGAATAATCAAAAGTGGAGCACCGTTATTGGGATCTAGTACAGTCGAGGTTCTAGAGTCGATTGGCTATTCAGATGATGAAATAAAACAAATGAGAAGTTCAGGTGTAATTAATTATTTATAAACTAAGACTTACGAAAATAACAACTTGATTGATTAACAATCTATTCTTTTTATGTGATACATCTAATTTCATCGTCTTTTATAAATCTGACTTTTACAAATAAATATCCCGAAGTAAAAACAGTTAATCTATTTACATTACAAAATTAGCTGATTTGTTGTAAATGTATTAAGTTGTCTCGAAAATCAATCTTATAATCTACCCAAATTAATAATACTAGTTTCTATTCGCTTATTTTAAGAAGTTCTGTATTTCAAAATAACAAACATACGAGATAGGAATGATCATATGAAGGTTAGTAACGTTGCTACCAAAAAGAAAACTAGTATTGATAAGAAGTCTATATTAATATCAGTTTTAGGTTTGTCAATTATTATTGGGTACGTTCTAATAAATCCTAAGGAAGGTATGAACCTTTTTGTGGATGTGAGAAATACTATTAATGCGAAGTTAGGTGTCTTATTTCTTTGGACAGGTTTCTTATCTGTTATTCTATGTGGGTATCTAATTTTTTCAAAGTTCGGAAAGGTGAAGCTTGGTGCAGAAAAACCTGAATTCTCAAAGTTCACTTGGTGTGCAATGATGTTTTGCGGTGCTATGGGAGCTTCCCTACAATTCTGGTCTGTTATAGAATGGTCTTATTACTATGCTGATGCACCCCTTGGGATTGAATCTTATACATCTAAAGCGGCAGAGGCCGGACTTGGATATGCTCTTTTTCATTGGGGATTAACGCCATGGGCTTTTTATGCAGTTGGTACTGTATCAATGGCCTACTTATATTATGTTAAGAAAAGGCCTGGTTTAAGATGCTCAAATGTTCTTTTGGGGGTTTTTGGAGAAAAGCATACAAACGGTCTTTTAGGGAAAATTGTAGATATTAGTTTTATATTTACAGTAGTGATTGGTCTAGCATGCACCTTTGGTACAGGAGTTTATATGGTGAGTGATGGATGGGCACAAATATTAAACATCCAAAATACCATCGTACTTACTATTATAATTGTGTCTATTATCTCGCTTGTTTTCATAACCAGCTCTTATTTAGGGCTTGATAAAGGTCTTTCTAAAATTGCGGATGTGAATACCTATTACGCAATTTTGTTTGTTGTGGTTCTCTTTATTATAGGTCCAACCACTTTTATTCTTAATAATACAACAAACTCAATTGGGTTTATGGTAAATAATTTCGTTGAAATGAGTTTATGGACGGACCCAATCGATCAAAAAGGGTTTCCTGAGGCATGGACGATGTTTTATTGGGGTTTCTGGCTAGGAACAGCTCCTTTCTTTTGGATTTTTGCTACAAAGATCTCTAGAGGAAGAACTATTAAAGAACTTGTTTCTTGGATGCTTCTTGCCGGAATAACAGGAACACTTCTTTACTTTGGAGTCATTTCTAATTATGCGATTTCATATCAATTAGACGGCACATATAATATGGTGGAATCTGTAGCTACATTAGGTGCGGATAATGCTATTTCCACATTTCTTACAATGGTGCCGGGTGGCTTATTTATATTAATATCATGGACAATAGTAGCGTCATTATTCCTTGCTACATCAATGGATTCAGGAGCTTTTGCACTTGCAAGTAACACTCAGAGAAATTTAAAGTTAGGAGAAAGTCCGGCTAAAGGATTAAGATTGTTCTGGTGTATAGTTCTTACGGGTTTACCTATTGGTTTTATCATGTCAGGTGCACCGATAGAAGCATTTAAAGCAAGCGCCAATATTAGTGGTACACCTATATTATTAGTGTATTTGTTTGCAATAATTTCCTTGTTCAAGTGGTTTAAAGAAGACTATGGAAAAAAGAGTGCTCATGAAATTGAAGTGGAGTTCAGGGAGCCTAATGTACTGATAGATGTAGGTGTGCGAAATGTACAGGAAGAAGTAGCTGCGGCGCGTGAAGAGGATAAAATATAAAATAATTCAAAGTATTGATCCAGTAAACTGTGCACCGCGGAACTAAAACACTACTCTGAATAACGATAACTAAACAAACGTTCAAGAGTAAGCCCGAAATATAAAAAAGCACACTTATGTAGTGCGCATCACGAATAGCCCTTACATTCGAATTTTTTCTTCGAATGTAGGGCTAGTTTTGCTTTCCGCAAGAAAGCAAGATGTTTTTTGACCATGGCAGA
>NZ_PDYM01000027.1 GCF_002743055.1 Sporosarcina sp. P13
TTTCCTGTATCCAGCGAAAGCTGTCAAGTGCGGTCTTTCACTTGACTGGTTTCGCTGGATACAGGACGCTCCATGAATGGATGCCGTTCTGAAACGGACTTAACTTTTTTGTGTCCAGGATATTGACGTAGATCCATTACCTTATAAAGGCTTATAGTATAAGCAAATTAATATTAGTATAGTAAAAGAAATACTATAAACTTTAGGAGGTAAAGTATGAGTAATTTATATTGGTATAGCCATAGTCTAAAAAATTATTTAACCTTTTCTAACCAAAAAATCATCTCAAAAGGCTTTATACTAGTAGAGGAGTCTTGTTCAACTCCATTTTTTAAACAGTTCCTTTTCCAAAAGGACAATCAACAAATTCTTGTCTATTTGTATGCCAGTGATGTTCAAGAAGAGATGTATTTATTCGTTCAGGAATGTGATGTAAAAGAAGTATTTATACAGAATCTCAAATCAAAAGCATTCCAAAGTTTCCATTCTGATATTTTTATTAAAGAGAAGGAACCATTGAAAATAATTGAGGAAATTGAGAAGGCAATGAATTATAGTGAGGAAGATGAATACTTACACATTTATGGACAGCCAAGTTGGCATGGCGATGCCTTTATCGTTGGCAATCGTGCAGCATTACAATTGTTAAGGGATACGATTGATCAAGCACTTCAATTTGGTGAAAAAAAAGAAGTCTTTTTCCCTGAAGACGAAGAAGGTTATAGTTTATATATAGCATGTACAGATGATTCCTTTGATCTGAGTCAATTAGATCTTCCCTACCATGACCCTGATATCTTTGAGAAGCGCAAGCCGCCTATTCAAGCATTTAAACATTATAAATTCCATGACTAAATTAAATATTAACTACCTAAATTGTTGTCCGATCAATTTCCTAGGTGGTCTGTTTTATCAATTTCATCTTACAGTTTTAATACACAGCTGCGATATCATTCAAAAGCAAAGATACAACATACAAAGAATCCCATTTGATCGCGTACGGTTCAGGATCAAACGGGATTCCTTTATTACAAATGAACAATGGTCATTATTTTAGATTCTCTTGATCATGACCATTTTTTTTATGATAACTATCAAGAATGATTTGTTTAATTTCCTGTATGTCACCCTTTAATTCTTGATTTTCCCTAAGAAGACGCTCCATTTTCTCTTCACGCTCAAGTTCATCATCCTGGCCCAAATAGCTTAGAATGACAGCAACAACAAGGTTTAAGATGACTAAAGCACCAATAATAATAAAGGATACAAAATAAGCCCAAGCCCACGGCACCTCATTAATAATTGGTCGAGCAACTTGACTCGCCCATGATTCAAACGTTACAACTTGCAATAAAGTGAACAATGCTGTATGAAAACTACCGAAAAATTCATAAGGAAGTACTTCACTAAAAAACGTCGTTCCAATAATCGCGTAAATAGAGAAAATTAAAAATGATAATCCCAAAATCCCTGTTAATGCAGGTATCGATTTCATTAATGAGTCAATAATTTTTCGTAATGCTGGAATGGCCGGTATTAATCTAATTAAGCGCAACACTCTAATTAACCTTAGGATACTGACAAACGGCGTTGCGTAAAATATCAAACTAGCTACAACAATAAGGAAATCAAATATATTCCATCTGTCTGAAAAATATCCTTTAAGACCGTAGCCGACTAGTTTTAATAGTACCTCTAGGACAAAGATCCATACGATGATTAAATCAAGAGCCAGTAATACGGAGTTTCCAGCAAAGTAAGTCTCACTAACGATGATCAATCCGTTTAGTAGTATAATACTAATAATAACCGGCTGAAAGTATTTGTGCATTACCAACTTAGTAATAAAGTCTCTTAAAGATCCTCTACCATTCCACTCTTTATTGTTTTTATATTCTGTTTGCGGCAATCTACATTTCCCTCTCATTAATTTACTATATCTTTACTAGTATAACAGCATATCTCGTAATTAATTTACTCTGGAAGATAATTTCATCAATATTTTTGATGACAATATTGTGAAGTAGAAGCAGAATGGGATAAGTAAGGTTTTAAATTAATTATCACAGAGCAATTGGTTGAATACTTTTATACTTCCATACCTCTTTCGATTATCACATAAGAATGAACTAATAAATATCATGCCCTATCACACTCCACATTGCCTAAATAACCGCAAAAAAGTATACTATATCAATTAACATAATAGAACTCATGTCACGGGACATGAACATTTTTACCGCACAAAGGTGAACATATGAAGCACCGAGGAAGATTTACTTTTTATTTCTAACGTTTGCCAGTTCATGGATATATTTAATAATTAGGAATGCGGAAGCCATCCTTTTACTATTTTCGTATTAATAGATGTGAGTATTTCATGGTTTATCGGAGGTGGTATGACAAGTATAGGTACCTATCCTATCGCGATTCCCTGACAGGTGTGTATAATCGTATGTATGCATATATTCTGAGAAGTGTTTTAAAAGTGCTAAACGTCATAATGAGAAAATAGGAATTTTAACTATTGATATTGATTATAAGTCTAACCAACCAAATCAATGAAACAATTATGCAGAATCTATGAAACGAGATATAACATTACCCATCGACCATTCCATCTATCCAGAAGATGGGCAAAACATTTCAGATTTATTATTAATTGCCGATAAAAGAATGTATAAAGTGAAATCTATTGCAAAGGATGTTAGTTCATTATGAGACAAGCACAACTTCATCTTCCTATAACCGAGATCCTCCTAGACAAACCATTCATGCTTAGTAGGGTAGAAAATTGATGAATAGATCTTTATTACAAGAAGAAAAAAGAGCTACTGTTTTATTTATGTGGTTATTTTATATTGTATTTTTTCTATATGATATTTTTTATTATATTTTTCTCCCCTTATTACCATGGATAGCGGAAGCTTTACCTGATACAGTATGGTACTATCTAAGTTTTATAAAATATATCATCATAATTAGCCTTATTCCGATTACTATCTATCTATTTAAAAAGGAAAATCCCGGGAAGGTAAAATATATTGTCGTTATTGCTTATCTGGTTACTAATCTAGTTACGGATATTTATTATTACTTTGGCAACGCCAATTCATATTCTAGTGGTAATTTGGTAGAGTTAGTCATTATATTGTTTTCACCTATTTTTATTAATAAAAGATTTTTTTATCTAGTTACATGGGGAATAATCCTGAAATACTTATTAGTTGGGATATTCATACAAGATCCTATCATATTATTCCCTGTTACTATCAACATCATGTTGGCCATTATTGCTTACATCCTTCTTCATCGATTCTTAAGTTACGTGAAAGTACTAAAAAACTCTTATGATGAACAACTAGCGGGAATTGTAAAAGGGGTTATTGCCACATTAGAGTTAAAAGACCCTTATACACGTGGACATAGTGAGCGGGTTGCCGAATATGCACTGAGTCTTGCAATAGCAACAGGGAAAGTGAAAGAGTCTGAATTAAATCACTTTTATTATGCATGTCTATTACATGATATCGGAAAAGTTAATATCCCCGACAGTATCTTGGCAAAGTATGGTAAACTTACAGATGAAGAATATGAAATTATTAAAACCCACCCGGTTGTAGGAGCTAAAGCAATTGAAGATGTAGAAGGAATTGCTGATAATATTGCTGTTGTTTATTATCACCATGAAAGATGGGATGGTAAGGGCTATCCAGATGGGCTTACGGGAGAAGAAACACCCCTTGTTGCTAGAATTACAGCTATTGCAGATGCCTTCGATGCGATGACTTCCACAAGGTCTTATCGACCAGCACTTCCTTTTGACGAAGCTTATAAACGAATACTATGTGGAAAAGGGTCCCAGTTTGATCCTGAATTGGTGGAGGTTTTTAAAAAAGTGTATCCAGATTGGATTACAATCTCAAAACAATATTGTAAGGATCATACTTCAAAGGAGGGGTGTAAACATGAAAATCCGTAAACTTAAGAAAGTTAAAGTAACATGTTGGTGGTGTTTCTTTGCTCCAAAAGGCTAAGCAACACTACGTATAGGATGCTATCACGATAGCATCCTATTTTCATTTTTAAAGAGCGGTGGTGCTATTTTTGGAATTAACGTTACAATCACAAATTATTCTATACCCTTTATCTATTCAAAAAGATAAGAAGAATTATATCGTAGAAGAACCTGTTTCTGGCGATTTTTTTGAAATGCCAAAGATTTGTATCGATGCAATAGAAAGGATAAATAAAGGTCAAACATTAGACGACATCCAAATAGAGTTGCGAGAAAAGTATCCGAATGAAAAAGTAGATATGATTGAATTTGGCGAACAGCTGATTGAATTAGGTCTCGTTCAAGAGCTAGATGGAGAACAAGTCACTCAGAAAAAAGAAGTTCAAGCTTCAGGTGGATTTACATGGATCCCTTCATCTGTTGGACGCATCTTCTTCAATGAGATTACTAATAAGATTTACCTCGTTTTATTATTGATCAATGTTACACTTATGGCGTGGAACCCTGAATTATTCCCGCGTTATCAAGATATATTTTTATTTGATTCGATGATGCTCAACATCATTGCCTACATGCTTATTTCCCTCGCATTAATCACCATTCATGAATTCGGACATATTCTCGCTATCCGCTCCTATGATTTACCCGCTAAATTAAGTATTGGAAACAGGCTTATCTTTGTCGTTATTCAAACAGACATAACGTCAGCCTGGAAGCTAGCACCGAAGCAAAGAAATATTCTTTATTTTGCCGGAATGTCTTTTGAACAAACATGTCTATTAATTGCACTTTCACTACAAGTCATCTTGCCAGAAGCGAATGTTATTATACTAGGTATTTTAGGGATAGTTGTCTTTGATATTTTCATAAAGACCATGTATCAATGCGCTTTCTACATGAAAACAGATGTCTATTATTTCGTTGAAAATATAACAGGATGCTATAACTTGATGGAAAACGGGAAGCAGTTTTTAAGCAGGTGGATTCCATTTTTAAGAAGTGATTCTAGTGATACAGAAGTGTTCGATGGAGAGAAAAGAATAGTTCGTATGTATAGCATATTTTATATCGCTGGGATCTTGTTAACGCTAAGTCTTATTATCTTTTACTTTCTACCACAGGCTTATTATGCTTATTCACAAGTTTTTTCTAATTTACTTTGGTCTACGACTCCATCTGCTTTTTGGGATGCCATAGCTTTTCTTGGACAAACAGTACTTTTACTAGGTTTATTCTTATACTCTAAAAGCAAGGCATGAGATGTAGGGATAGGTCCCATAGCCATCAAGCTAACAAAAGTTAGAGAAATTCATCTTTGAACTTTGTTAGCTTTTCCATCGAACTTCCTATGGATAAAATTCTTTCATTATGTTTGATCGTGAAACCGATAATAAAATTTCATTTTTAATACCGGCTTCCGACAAAGAAATTTCCACCTTATTTTTAACCTTTTTTCCTCTATTTATGGTACGGTTCCCCCTTAATAATCCGAAACCCTCGATAAATCTGCTCCACTAACACTAACTTCATTAACTGATGTGGGAAAGTCATCTTAGAAAATGATAACTTCTCATCCGCCCGATGCAACACACTGCTATGCAACCCAAGTGATCCACCAATGACAAAGACAATCTTGCTCTTACCGTACGTCATCAATGATTCAATACTCGCAGCGAATTCCTCCGATGTTTTCATTTTACCGTCGATTGCTAGTGCGATGACATACGCGTCTGTAGCAATTTTCGCTAAGATTCGATCAGCTTCTTTCTTTTTGACAATTTCCATGTCGGCCTCGCTTAGTGTTTCGGGAGCTTTTTCGTCCGCTACTTCAACTAATTGCATTTTTGCATAGCTATTAAGACGCTTCGTATACTCCTCTATTCCTTGTTTCAAATACTTTTCTTTTAACTTACCAACGGTCACAATAGTTATATTCACAGTTTATCCACCCTCACTCCAAAAGTTATACACAATACTTATGCACATATCCACAATCCATTCTATATATTGTGCCTGACCACCTACTCACTACTACATATAAAACTTCCTTTATAGTTTATCACACATTTGTGGATAACTTTTTACTAACTTGTTTTTTTACTTATGTTTTTTTATTTACGTATAAAAATGAAAACTCCACTACCTGTTGCCCTGTAAGGCATTAGCACTTGTCGGTAATTTTATTTAGTCTATTTTTTACATATTATATTTCACACAATATTATGCACAATTTTTTGATTTTATCCACAATTGGATAACTCTATTAAAAAATCAGGCATCGTAGCGCAGTTTCGCTACGATGCCTGATGTGGACAGAAAGTTGTTCACTGTGTGGATAGCCTAGAATGTGTTACCGTCTTTCAACACCATCTCCAACTCTAACTGTTTGCCATCTCGGTATATTTTTACTTTCAATGAATCACCGATTTCTTTCTTATTGTACAAATATTTACGAAGTGTGACCATATCTGTCACCTTTTCATCGTCTAGCTGTACAATCGTATCATACTTCCTCACACCTGCTACTTGGGCTGGAGAGTTTAACATGATATCTGTAACAACGACACCTTCTGTTACGTCTTTAGGTAAATTCAATGTTTGCTGTTGTTGCTGTATTGGAATTTGTTGAAGATCGAGTAAGGATACGCCCATTGTCGGTCGATTAACTTGTCCTGTTTCTTCTAAGTGCTCAATAATCGGTAACGCAATATTGATTGGTATTGCCAAACCAATACCTTCTACCGTCTCTTGAGAGATCTTCATGGAGTTAATACCAATCAGTTGGCCCGCCATGTTGATCAATGCACCGCCTGAGTTCCCTGGATTAATCGCTGCATCAGTCTGTAAAACATCTGCTTGCCAATCAATAATACCGTCTTTGTTGAGATCCATTGGAATCGAACGGTCTTTACCTGAAATGACACCGACTGTTACGGACCCTGCAAAGCCAAGACCTAGTGGATTACCGATAGCAATGACCGATTCACCACGTTTTAGTGCATCTGAATCACCAAATTCAACTATTGTATCTACATGTTTAGCATCTATTTCGACTACCGCCAAGTCAGTCCAGAGATCGCTACCGATCAATTTCCCTTCTACTTTGGTACCGTCATCGAAACTAACTTCTAGCTGCTCAGAGTTTTCTACAACGTGATGGTTCGTGACGATATAGGCTTTGTCTCCCTCTTTTTTATATATAACCCCAGAACCAGAGCCCGCTTCTTGTGTAGACTTTGTAGATGACCAAAAGTCTTGTACTGTTTGGATATTCGTGATACCTACTACCGCCGTTGCAACATCATCGACTACGTCTGTGACTTCATTCGATATATCCATTGGTATTTGCGCGTGCTGGGAGTTCGGCGTGCCAGTTGTTTGGTCAGCTTGCGCATCATTATCATTAATCGATAAGCCAGTAACATACATCATAATCGCAAATACGATCAAGCCACCTACTAATGCACCGAGCAAACCTGGCCAAAAGCCGCTATTACGTTTTGGTTTACGTGTTGGTTCTTTGGGTTGTGTGGGTTGCCACTCCGATTCTCTTCTATCTTCATCCATCCGCTACTCCTCCTCTTCAGTTCTTTTAGTTTCCTACATATACTGTACCCCAACGCACCAATGAAAATGCAAAAAGCCCCACTAATTTAAGTAAGGCTTTTTGCGTTTTTGTTAGACTAGCACAAGTTCTGTGGATTCCGAGGCGTCAGTATCGTGCAAGTGGACAAATTCTCCTGCACGGATACCACAGTCTTCAAGTGTTTGTGCTACACTCATACGCGCTAAGTCCTTCATATTATTGTCTAGACTTAAATGGGCTAAGTAAATATGCGTGTCTTTTTGAGCTACTACTTCGCTCATTGCGACGGCAGCATCTTCATTGGACACGTGACCGACATCACTTAATATCCGGCGTTTAATGGACCATGGATAGCGTCCCATTTGGAGCATACTGACGTCGTGATTGCTTTCGAATACAAAACTATCAGCGCCTTGAATATGCCCCTTCATACGATCACTAACGTAGCCTGTGTCGGTAATGATTGCTAACTTGCGATTGCCTTCATTGAATGTGTAGAACATCGGATCTACCGCGTCGTGGGATACAGCAAATGATTGGATATCCAGTGAGCCAAATGTTTTCACCGTCTCCATATCGAAATGAAAACGCTGATCAATAGGAATCTCACCAACAAGTCCATCCATCGCTTGCCATGTTTTTGCATTGGCATAAATGGGGGTTTTGTACTTTCTTGCGAGAACTCCGATTCCTTTAATATGATCACTGTGTTCATGTGTGACGAAAATGCCGTCAATTTGTTGCATGGAACGACCAATTGATGCAAGTAAACCTTCCATTTTCTTGCCGCTCATCCCTGCATCTACAAGAAATGCATGTTCATCGGACTCTATATATAGCGAATTACCTGTACTGCCGCTCGCCAAAATGCTAAAGCGCATGTGGAAAACTCCTATTCTGTTTGTTCTTCTAACATATTAGATTGGAACTCGATAACTTTCCCTTCAATCGCATTGATGAAGTAATTTTCAATTGTCCCGTCTCTCAATTTTACCTGAATGTTCCACGTTGGTGCAAATACTTGTGTTTCCGTTAGCTGGACAAGTGTCGAATAACCAGACTTCACTTGCATGACAGTAGAACCTTGCTTCAAATAACCTCTTGTCACGAGTGAACCTACTGCATCGTCTTGCGACATCAAATCCTTCTTATGATTAAAGCTGACGAAATCATCCAACATACTTTGCTCATAATGAGTCACTGCTTCGTCATCATCCCAATGAATGACTAGCATCGCATTCGGACTATGGAATATCGTTTCATTCTTTACGCGCTGAAAGAACGTGGCACGCTGATTTTCTTCATCTATTTCCCATAGTTCATAACTACTCCCTTTTAAAACATACCTTACAAGAAAGTCGTCAAAATCAAATTCGTCTTTTTCATCTTTCACGGAAACTTGTTTTTTCATATGAGACAGCAATCGTGAGTTTTCAATTAAAACGAAGGATTGGTTACTTAAGTTTTTTAAATCTTCCTCTGAAAAAGTAGCAATATGTGCAGATAAATAAGAGACTTCCTTTTTCATGAACGGAATTGGATTGTATGTGACCTCTTCTAACTTCAATGTATCTTCCAAAGATATCTTTGGTATGACTTGCATATTATCCACACCCATTTGACGATCCAAGTACAACCAATACAAGAAAATATTCATAACGGAAAAGACGATGATGAAGATTGTTTTGGTTTTATTCCAATCCAAACTGTTCACCTCCCCCAGGGAACCGTGCTGGCGTGAAGCGGAACCAGTTATCTTTGATAAGGTAATACCAACAAGGTTGCAAAATGAGCAATCTTCGACTTTCATCATGGATTAAATAATAACCCACAGAGATTTCATCGATTGAATCAAAGTCTAGTTCATCGGAGTTTTTTAAGGCCTTTGCTACATCTACGCCTGAAGGCAGCTCTTCTTCTACTTTTTCTACATTGACATCAAGTGTATAGTACGGTCTGATATATTTGAAAACACGTGTTTTCCCCCATTTCTGGGTGATCTTATTTGTTTCTGAGTGGTCACTATAAACCGGCAAACCATCTACATATAACTGAAATTCCACGTAACGCGAGATTGGATTCATATAAGCGTAGCGGTATTCATCTGTCCAACCGCCGTGTTCGTTAATGAAGTCTATAGTATTCAGTAGTAGCTCTGAAGGGATAGCTATTTCCTGAGATTCCGCAGCAGGCATGACATAGTTCAACATTTTAGTCTTTGTGTTGATGCTCATGAACGCATGATCGTCTCCATATTCTTCATGGGTGGAATCCACTTGACTACGCTTTACGGCATTCGGATCGTTGAATAATGCATCACGAAATCGATGAGGATTAATTTCTTCCTGATAATACGTATTTCGAGTGACGGAAACAGGATCTTTAGATACAGCTAGCAAAGGTGCGTTGCCACGATCGATTTCCGCGTATTCATCAAACGACTGACCCACATCCACCACATTACGCAAGAATCTAGATTTATTAGGTAATGTGACTTGAGCTTGGTAATGCATACCGTTTGCTTCACTTATAAAGTGAAGCGTCGGCAATTGAGTAGACTGACTCCAATCAATAACTAATCGATTGAATGTAGATTCTGGTATGCTCGTCTCATTCATGAGTAGAACATTATCGTATACAAGAATTGGTACTTCGCCAGGAAAGTATAATGTCATCTGACTAGGCCTTTGTAATAGCTGGGCAATTTCCAACTTACTTAACTTCTGATTGATAAGATGAAAATCACTGATCTCCCAAGTTCCCATTTCAGAAAGAATCGTATCAATCTTACTTGCTTCTACTGAGCCAAGTACTTGATCTTTTAAATTTGTGATCATTTTATATGGTTTAATAATCTCATCGATTGTCTTTTTTTCTGCGATCGAAATATCTACTGTTTGTAATTGTTCCATTGGTTCATATTTCGGTGAAAAGTTCCAGACCGTAAATGTGAACATGATACTCAAGATTACAAGCAATAGTAACACGATGGATTTAATTGTTTCTACGTATTTCAATCCCACTCACCATCCTCTTGTTGTTCAAATGGTAAGTTGAAGAAGATTGTTGTTCCTTTCCCTTCTTCACTTTGGGCCCAAATTTCTCCTTTATGGGCGATTATCATTTCTTTGGCAATTGCAAGACCTAGGCCTGTCCCACCAAGTGCACGTGAGCGTGCTCGATCTGCACGATAGAAGCGGTCGAAAATTCGTTTGACGTTGGATTTTGGAATTCCCATACCATCGTCTGAAATCATGACTTTAATATTGTCACCAGAAACTGTGACTCCGAAACGGACTTCCCCGCCATCCGGCGAGTATTTCAAGGCATTAGAAATAATATTGTCAAGCACTTGCGTCAGTTTATCGGTATCAATTTCTACAAACAAACTACTAGAATACAAATTACGTGTAAATCGAACATTTTTTGACTTGGAGAACTCAAAACGTTCAATGACAGCATTGAAGAACCGATTAAATTCTACCCATTCTTTATTCAGTTCATATTCCTTACTATCCATGCGAGAAAGTTTTAGCAAGTCGTTGACAAGTCGAATCATACGCTCGGTTTCATTTTGCGTTACGCGTAGGAAGTTTGGTGCAATTTCTTCATTTCTCCATGCACCATCAGCTAATGCATCTAAATAACTGCGCATCGTAGTAAGTGGCGTACGTAATTCATGTGAAACGTTTGAGACAAATTCCCGACGTTCCATATCAACTTTTTCTTGCTCCGTATTATCATGAAGTACGACGATCAAGCCATTGACGAAGCCTGTCTCGCGCTGTGTAACTGAAAATGTTGCACGTAAAATATAGGATTGTTCTTCGGTACTGAAGTCTAATGGGATTGACTCTTTCACCTGAATTAACTCTTCAAATGTATAGTCAGACTCGATACCAAGAATGCTCGTAATTGAACGATTGATTACTAAATCATTTGTCACGCCAAGCATTTGTAAGGCCGAGTCATTGATCAAACTAATACGTCCTTTACGATCGGTTGATATGACCCCATCCGTCATGTTTTCGAGAACGGAGGCTAACTTTCTCCTTTCACTTTCGGTGGTGGATTGAGATTCCTGTAATTGATTGGTCAAATGGTTGAAAGCAATCGCCAATTGTCCCATTTCATCAGTCCCGTACACTTTTACTTTACGTGTGAAATTACCATTCGCCATTGCTCGAGCTTGTCGTCGCATGTCGGATATTGGACGCGTAAATGTTCGCGCGATGAAAATTCCGACGACAATCGTAATCGTTAATGATACAGCAGCTGCTCCGGCTAGTATGCGGTTAATTTCTTCGATTTGTTGGAACACGGACTCTATATTCGCCTCAACGTATAGAGAGCCAATAACATCATTTCCATCTACTATAGGTTGGGCTAAAGATAGTACCCGTGTCTGGGACTGGGAATCAAGTGTGATGGCATCTTTAATCGTCTCAGACGTTATAGACTTCCTAACACTGTCATTTGTGGAATGCTGACCAACCCTCGTTTGATTTTCATAAGACGAAGTAGCTAGAATACGGTATTTTGAGTTAATGACACGTATTTCAATAATGTCGTCTGATGTGAACTCAACTAAGACGTTTTTCAAGCTTTGCTCAAGGGTTGGATCACCATCTTTACGCTTTTTCGTAATTTCTTCTCGTACACTAAATTCGACTAAATTCATTCGATCAACAATTGAGTTAGTAAAGTTTTCTTTTAGTGTTTGTTCTAGTTCACGAGCAAAATAAAGACCAATAATTTGCATCGCTACGAGAATAAGCAGGACATAGATCAAGACGAACTTGACATGAATTGACCGGAAAAAACCTACTTTCTGCATAGTGGCTTACTCCTGTTCCGGGTCGCGCAAATAATAGCCTACGCCACGTCTTGTGACAATCCAGCTAGGATGACTCGGCGTATCTTCAATCTTCTCGCGCAAACGACGAATCGTAACGTCTACTGTCCGTACATCTCCAAAGTAATCATAGCCCCATACAGTTTGCAGTAAGTGCTCACGCGTCATGACCTGGCCAATATGTTTTGCTAAATAATAGAGTAGCTCAAATTCGCGATGTGTCAGTTCAATCGTTTCGCCACGTTTCTGGACGAAATAGGCATCTGGTTGAATAACTAAATGCCCAACTGTAATATCATTCGTCACTTCTTCTTGGTCTTCCGCTATTGTTCTTGCATGACGTCGTAAGTTTGCTTTAACACGTGCTATTAATTCACGTGTTCCGAATGGCTTGGTTACATAATCATCCGCACCTAGTTCAAGTCCTAATACTTTATCAATCTCTGAATCCTTGGCAGTTAACATAATTATCGGGAAGTCATACTTTTTACGCACTTCACGGCATACTTCCATGCCATCACGTTTAGGTAACATAATATCGAGTAGCATGAGATCGGGTTGAATTTCTTCTACACGATTGATGGCGTCTTCACCATCATAGGCGCAAAAGACATTGAAGCCCTCCTTTTTTAAGTTGAATTCTATTATATCTGCAATGGGTTTTTCATCGTCCACTATAAAGATCGTTTTATTTTGCATGGTCTGTTCCTTTCCCGCCACGAAGGCGATCGGTTTTTTAGACTGTTTACTACTGGTAAAAGTTCTTTCCATATCCTTTAACTCTATCATGAATACGGCCAAATCGCACTTTTTTCTGGTGGCTGTAACTTGTCCCATAAAAAAACAACACTTCCTATTCTACAAATTTAGAGAGGAAGTGTTGTACTATTAGTTAGGTGGAGGGCCTTCGTGCTGGCTCCAGTCAATATTAAGAAACTTATTGTATTCTTTCGCAAATGCCAATGTTACTGTACCGGTCGGGCCGTTACGTTGCTTGGCGATGATGATTTCAATCATGTTCTGCATTTCAGTTTCCTTATCGTAATAGTCTTCACGATATAAAAACGACACGATATCAGCATCTTGCTCAATACTTCCTGACTCACGTAAGTCAGACATCATCGGTCGTTTATCTTGTCGTTGCTCTACTCCCCGTGATAGCTGGGAAAGGGCAATGACAGGGACTTTCAATTCACGTGCCAATGCTTTCAACGAACGTGAGATTTCGGATACTTCTTGCTGCCGATTATCACTGCCGCGGCCGCTTCCCATGATCAATTGTAAGTAATCGATCATAATCATGCCCAATCCATGTTCTTGCTGCAAACGTCTGCATTTAGAACGGATTTCATTGATGCGGATACCTGGACTGTCATCGATAAAAATGCCTGCGTTGGATAGTGAACCCATGGCCATCGTAAGTTTACGCCAATCGTCAGCTTCTAGATTCCCCGTACGAAGCACTTGCGCATCAATATTACCTTCCGCACAAAGCATACGCATGACTAACTGTTCAGCACCCATCTCTAGACTAAAGATCGCGACATTCTCGTCTGTTTTTGTCGCAACATTTTGCGCTACGTTCAAAGCGAAAGCCGTCTTACCAACGGATGGACGTGCCGCCACAATAATCAAGTCATTGCGTTGAAAGCCTGCCGTAATTTTATCTAAATCACGGAATCCTGTAGGAATACCTGTAACGTCTCCTTTACGAGTATGCAGTAACTCGATATTGTCATAGGTCTCTACTAAAACATCTTTGATATGACGGAAGTCTCCAGCATTTTTTCGACTGGACACTTCCATCATCTTTTTCTCAGCTTCGCCTAGTAAAGCTTCGACCTCATCTTCCCGTGTATAACCATCTTCGACAATGCCGGTTGCTACGCGGATTAACTTACGTAGTAACGACTTCTCTTCTACGATATTGGCATAATAGACAATATTCGCAGCAGTCGGCACAGCATTCGCAAGCTCTGTTAGATACGATATGCCTCCGATATCTTCTAACTCATTTTTCACCTTTAACTCTTCAGTGAGCGTAACGAGATCGATTGGCTGTCCTTTATCACTTAACACAAGCATCGTCTCGAAAATCTTCTTATGCGCTACTCGATAAAAATCTTCAGGCATTAAAATTTCCGATGCGGTTATTAATGCTTGCGGTTCTAAAAATACAGCGCCGATGACCGACTGTTCTGCTTCATTGTTATGAGGAGGCGTACGCTCGATCATCTGGTTCAAGCTATTATCTCCTTATCATTCTTCTGTAACATGCACTTTAAGCGTTGCAGCTACATCAGGGTGTAATTTAATCGGAACATTTGTGAAACCAAGTGCACGGATTGCGTCAGGCAATTCCATTTTTCTGCGATCCACTTTTATTTTATGTTGTTTTTCAAGTGCTTGTCCGATTTGTTTCGATGTGATAGAGCCGAATAAACGACCACCTTCACCAGACTTCGCTTGAAGTTCGACCGTTAACTTCTCGATTGTTTCCTTCAATTCCTTCGCTTCCGCTAATTCAGCTGCCGCGTCTTTCTTTTGGCGATTTTTTTGTCCTTCTAGTTGGCTAAGATTGCTCGCTGTAGCTTCAATTGCTACATTATTTTTCAATAAATAGTTTTGTGCGTAACCAGTCGATACTTCTTTCACTTCACCTTTTTTACCTTTTCCTTTAACATCCTTCAAAAAAATAACTTTCATCATTCATTTCCCCTCTCGACGTATTGATTGATTGTATCTTTTAACTTACTCACAGCTTCTTCTATTGTCTCTACTTCCAATTGGCAGGCAGCATTCGTCAAATGACCGCCACCTCCCAAATCTTCCATGATGACTTGGACATTTAAATCACCTAAAGAACGGGTGCTAATTCCAATCCTTCCATCCGCACGCTTGGCTATGACAAATGATGCAGAAATGCCTTGCATCGTTAGAAGTATATCCGCCGTTTGCGCGATGAGCACGGGGCTGTGGATGATATCATCATGTCCCTTAGCAATCGCTATTTCACCAGATCCGACCAATTCTACCGTTTCAATTAATTTAGAACGCTCGATATATGTCGTAATATCTTCCTTTAACAAACGCTGTACAAGTACGGTATCTGCTGCATTTGTCCGTAAATAGGAAGCAGCTTCAAAGGTACGTGCACCTGTACGCAACGTAAAGCTTTTCGTATCGACAACAATACCCGCAAGCATTGCCGTTGATTCTAGCATCGTTAACTTTTCATTCTTTGGCTGATACTCTAGCAACTCCGTGACAAGTTCCGCCGTAGAGGACGCGTATGGCTCCATGTAGACGAGTACGGTGTTGTTGATGAACTCTTCCCCGCGACGGTGATGGTCGATCAAAACAACCTTCTGTGCTTTGTCTAGGACACGCTCATCAATGACCATGCTCGGTTTATGTGTATCGACAATGACGACAAGTGAACGCTCCGTCATCAATTCCAATGCTTCATCGGGCATAAGCATATGATTGAATAAGTCTTCATCTTTCTCAACTTCATCCATCAATCGGTTTACACTCGCATCTAGCTCTTCAAAATTAACGACGACATACCCTTCAACACCGTTCATGCGGGCCATTTTACGAACACCGATAGATGCACCAATTGCGTCCATATCAGGCATCTTATGCCCCATAACAAACACGCGATCACTGTCTTGAATTAAGTCACGCAACGCATGCGAGATGACACGCGCACGTACTCTTGTACGCTTCTCTACAGGGTTCGTTTTACCGCCGTAAAACTTCAGCTTACCATCATGATGTTTAATAGCCACTTGGTCACCACCGCGACCTAATACTAAGTCTAGACTCGACTGCGCTAATTCACCTAGTTCTGTCAGTGATGTCGTACCCGTTCCTACACCAATACTGAGTGTAAGTGGTGCTGTATTCTTCGATGTATTTTCACGAATTGTATCCAATAGGGCAAATTTTGTCTTCTCCAATTGTTCTAACGTACCTTCATTGAATACTGCCAAAAACCGTTCAGATGAAATACGCTTTACGAAAATACCATTTTCATCTGCCCATTCATTGATCAGTGATGTGACAAGCGAGTTCATCTGACTTCTTGTTTGGTCATCCATCGTCTGAGTTAACTCATCGTAGTTATCGACAAGCAAAATCCCGATCGTAGTCCGATCTGCATAGTAAAGGGATTGAATCTTCATACGCTCTGTTACGTCAAATAAATAGAGTAATTTTTCTTCCGGCTTATAATACACTTTATATGAGCGATTATTCAGTGTGATGACATCCCGCTCTGTATCCTCTTTCATGACTTGGCGGAAATCTTCATTCACTTCATAGAGTGTGGCTCCCACCCATGACTTATCAGGATAAATAGTAGAGATGAACGGATTCACCCACTCAATTAATTGCTTATCATTAAGCAAGATAATTCCTATGGGCAATTCCAATAACGCTTCTTCACCGACTTTTTTCATTCGATACGATAAAGTTTCAATATATTTTTCAGTTTCCAGATAGCCTTCATTCTCTGTCTTCCAGGCTATTGCCAAAGCTATAGCATAGAGGACTGCAAAAAATAGTCCAGCCCAGAATTGGAATAGCATTAGTAACACTGCACCTATAGCTCCTAGGAAAGACAAGACAGCTAGTGGAATTCGTATTGCTCGTTTTTTATAAAATAAATTCAATGTCTTAACTTCTCTCCTCTCTGTCTTTATCTATCCATGCGCGAATATTAATTGCGATATCTAACACACCGAGCATTACGGTGAATGGACTGAGGAACATTGCGAATAATGTAGCAAGTACGTTGATAATGACAGGTTGCTTCATCTTTCGCAATGCATAGTAAATCAATGCCAGACCTTGTAAAAAGAATAAGAATCGAAAGATAAGTATAGCATTCGCTTCCATTAGATAAAATGTCGTTCCTTGTTCTGGCTGCGACAGTATAGAAATCAATAATAGTGCCAGATAAACAACAACCGTCACAAACGGCAGACGCATAGTTAAGAAGGATGCAAACTTAGGGACCTTAAAACGTAAACGCGCAGCCACTGCCATAATGGGCATAATAAAAAAATAAGCTGAGATAAAAACTGACAAAATAAACAGAGATGGGACAATGGTTTGGTAATACGTAAATGCTTCTGCAACCATCCGTTCTACATCTTTTGTTGAATTACCCATTCCACTTAAAATGACAAGTGCTTCTTTTTGTATTGTCTCAAATTGTTGCAGTAGTTGATCGATTGGATTGATTTTGAAAAACCAAACAGATCCAACATACAGCGCACTTAAAGATATAAGAAGTGTTAGACCAGTTGCCATGAATACATAAAGCTTTGACTTGCCAGTTCGAACAGCGTCTCCGATAACGAATCCGACCATACTTAAAACAATTGCAGAAGGAATAGATAATAGTCCACCAATCAGCAAGGTAATAAGCCACGTACATGCAGCTACGAGCAACGTTGATAGTCGATCATAGCGTAAACGGTATAACGTCACAGGCAGTGGGATTAGCAACAATGTCAGCATCCCGAGTAATGGCACATACAATGTAAATGCTAGTAGTATGGCGAAGAGTGCTACCATCATCGCACCATACGTAATTCTTCTAGTTTGATCTTGCATATCATTCACGCCTCAATTCATTCACAGCTTTTTGTTTCTGCTTACCATTAATTGCGTAAGTGAACAAATTTGTATGAACACTGATTATAATTATTTTACATTCATCCTTCTAATTGTATCATGATTCGATCTGAAATCAAAAGGCTGTGCCGTGTTGTCTTCCAGTTATATGGTAGGTATAACGATGAAGAGTAATTTCAAACTTCCACGATACATCTCTGCTTACTATTCCCCTAACTTCATTAAATAGTTAAATAAAAAACCACCACTGACTGAATAATTCAGTCAGTGGTGGTTTGTATATTACCGCTCTTCTGAAACGAACGGAAGAAGTGCCATGATGCGTGCACGTTTAATTGCAATCGTCAATTTACGTTGGTATTTAGCGCTCGTACCAGTAACTCGACGAGGCAACATTTTTCCTCGCTCAGAGATAAACTTCTTCAACAAGTCAACATCTTTATAGTCAATGTTTGTAATGTTGTTAGAAGTGAAATAGCAAACTTTACGGCGTCTGCGACCTCCACGACGTGGTGCCATAATTGTTGTCCTCCTTCCTATTTGCGTATTAAGTGAAACGTTCTATCAGAATGGCAAGTCATCATCAGTTACTTCGATTGGACCGCCGCCTGGTTGGAATGGATCATTGTCAACACGCGTCATATTTTGCTGACTCGGTTGGTAGGATTGCTGGTTGTTGTATCCTTGTCCTTGGTCTTGCATAGGTGCATTATACGAAGGTGCTCCACCGCCATAAGACGGTGCTTGCGACCGTTCTGTATTAGCTCCACGCGGTTCTAGGAATTGGGTACTGTCCGCAACAACTTCTGTCGTGTAAACGCGCTTACCATCTTGTCCTTCAAAGCTGCCCGTCTGTATACGGCCATCTACTCCGGCAAGACTTCCTTTTCGTAAGTAATTCGCGATATTTTCAGCCTGTTTACGCCAAGCCACACAGCTAATAAAATCTGCTTCTCGCTCTCCTGACTGGTTAGAGAACGCACGGTTCACTGCCAGTGTAAATCGAGTCACAGCAATACCAGTTTGTGTATACTTTAGCTCAGGATCTTTCGTTAATCGACCAACTAAAACGACACGGTTTATCATTCAGAATCAAACCTCCCTCATCATTGGAATAAATTATTTATATCAGCTTACGCATCCACACGAACTGTCATATGACGAAGAATACCTTCGTTGATGTTCGCTAGACGTGTAAATTCATCGATTGCTTCGTTACCAGCGTTTGCAGTTACTAATTGGTAGTAACCTTCACGTAGATCGTCGATTTCGTATGCAAGACGACGCTTGCCCCACTCTTTCGACTCGATGATTTCCGCTCCGTTTGAAGTTAAGACGTTATCAAAACGTTCAATCAACGCTTTTTTCGCGTCATCTTCAAGAGTTGGGCGCATAATGTACATAATCTCGTACTTTCTCATCAATAGTCACCTCCTTATGGACTTGGCCCTGCTTTTTCAAGCGGGCAAGGAGTAAGTAATTTAGATATTACTCACATCAGTTGATATTACCATAGCTTCACTTTAATATCAACCCTTAATATACTATACTGAATATGTTAAGGAGTGATTTCGTATGGAACAACAAGATCCTGTCATTGTAGAGTTGGAACTACAAAAGCTCGCGAAGCAAAGTATTTGGCTGACTTTTCTTCCGCTCATTGGACTTTTATTGATTCGTTTCTTTTTGGAAGGTGGATTATTCCTGTCTTTTTCATTATGGTATTTCCTGTACTTCATTATTGGTTATATTCTTTTGATTGTTATACATGAGTTTTTCCATCTGCTCGGCTTCCGTATTTTCTGCAATATACCGTGGAAGAACATGGACTACGGCGTCAATTTGAAAATGGGTGTCGCTTATGCCACAGCGGATCGGCTGATGGATAACAAAGGCATCCGTAAAGCTCTACTGTTGCCGTTTTGGATGACAGGTGTGTTACCGGCTGTCATTGCTCTTTACATTGGCGATGGCGTGTTGCTGACGCTAAGCGCTATGCTCATTGGCGGGGCGGCTGGTGACTTTGCGATGTATAAAGAATTGAAGAAGTTTCCCGACAATGCCATGGTGAAGGATGATCCAGAATTGCCGAAGTTGTATATTTATCCGGCTAAATGAAAAATGCTGGATTTAAAAGAGTACTTAGTAAGTGGTTCTGGATTTACGGCAAAGATGTGCTCCTAACGCGTACGCACGGAACGCAGTGAAATGGTAACCTTTCCACTCCATACCTTTATATAATGCAAAAAGCTGTTTCTCCTTTTATTACAGGAGAAACAGCTTTTTTATTATACGTTAAAACGGAACAGCATAACGTCACCGTCTTTAACGATATACTCTTTACCTTCCAAACGAACTTTACCGGCTTCTTTTGCTGCCGTCATTGAACCGTGCTCAACTAAATCATCATACGCTACTGTTTCTGCACGAATGAATCCGCGCTCGAAGTCTGTATGAATTACACCCGCACATTGCGGAGCTTTCATCCCTAGACGGAACGTCCATGCACGAACTTCTTGTACGCCTGCCGTGAAGTATGTAGCGTATCCAAGCAATTTGTACGTTGCTTTGATCAACTGATCTAGACCCGATTCTTTTATGCCTAATTCTTCAAGGAACATTTCTTTCTCATCGTCTTCAAGCTCTGCCATTTCTTCTTCAATCTTCGCACAAACAACGATGACTTCTGCATTATCTTTCGCAGCGAAGTCACGTACTTGCTGAACATATGGGTTATTGTCCGCATCTACGATTTCATCTTCTGAAACGTTAGCCACATATAACATCGGCTTGATCGTCAATAAATTCATACCTTTGATTACTTGGAATTCATCATCCGTCAAATCAATTGCACGAGCCGCCATTTCTTTTTCAAAGCCATCTCGCAACTTCAATAACACAGGTTCTTCAATCATTGCATCTTTTTCTTTTTGTTTGGCCATTTTAGAGACACGTGCTAAACGCTTATCCACACTTTCCATATCAGCCAAAATCAATTCCAAGTTTATGATATCAATATCATAAAGTGGATCTACTTTTCCCGCCACGTGCGTAATATTCTCATCTTCAAAACAACGGACCACTTGGCAAATTGCATCCACGTCACGAATATGCGAAAGGAACTTGTTTCCAAGACCTTCACCTTTACTCGCGCCTTCTACAATCCCTGCAATATCTGTAAATTCAAATGCCGTCGGTACCGTCTTCTTTGGCGTGACAAGTTCTGTCAGTTTATCTAAACGTTCATCTGGTACTTCAACAATCCCCACGTTTGGATCAATTGTACAGAACGGATAGTTTGCCGCCTCTGCTCCTGCTTTTGTAATTGCATTAAATAATGTTGATTTTCCTACATTCGGAAGACCTACAATTCCTGCCGTTAACGCCATTCTTCCCACACCCTTCTCATCTATCTAATATCTAAAAACTTTATTATTCGTTAGTCAACCATTTCATTATAAGGACAATCCCTATGAATGTCTATGTGTTCTCAAGACTCGTTCTTCAGCAGAACCTTTTTCATCTTCTTCGCAAATTCATTACGCGGAATCATGACGCTATGCCCACAACCTTCACACTTGATACGAATGTCGGCACCCATACGTATGATTTTCCATGCATTTGTTCCACAAGGATGTGGTTTTTTCATCTCTACAACGTCATGCAAATCAAACACTTTCTCCGCCATCTTGTGAATCTCCTTTCATCTTTTCCTGATATAGCACCATTTTCGGGTATGGTAGCTCAATCCCATTCTCATCCATAAACCTCTTCAAGTCTTGACGTAATTTTCGTCCTGCTCCAAAGTTTGCAACTGGTTCTGTTACCGCTATAATACGTAGCACAACACTAGAGGCGTCAAGTCTTTGAACACCTATCACTTCCGGAATACCAATCACTTCTGCATAACGATCCTTTGGTAGGTTATTCAAAAATCCACTAATTAATTCTGCTGCATGATCAATATCCGTTTCATAAGACAAGTCAAGATCCAATATGAGTTTAGAATTATTCACGGAAAAATTGATTACCTCGCCAATTTGTCCATTAGGTACGATATACAGTTCACCCCCGAATAATGCGATTTTTGTTGTTCGTAATCCAATTTCCGTTACCGTTCCTTCAGCTGCATTGATTCGGACATAATCCCCCACCCCAAATTGATCTTCAAAAATAATGAAAAACCCCGAGATGATGTCTTTTACTAAACTCTGTGCACCAAATCCAACTGCTAGACCAAGAACCCCCGCACCAGCTAAAATTCCTTTCACATCAATTTTAAACTCCGACAAAATAGCCAATATAGCAGAAAAATATACTACATACGTCAATGCATTTTCAAGCAACTTGATAATGGTATTTTCTCGTCTTTCCGTCTTGCGCATTGGACTTTTTAGTTTAATAGTGAAAAAACGTCGAATGAATACATGACCCACTTTCACCAAAATACTAGCCACGACAATGATTAAAAAGATTCGCAACGTAAAAATTCCAGTTTCAAACCAAAATGTAGAATCGAACAATGTATTATTCGCATGTTTAGCCGTTTCTTCTACTGCCTGTTTAATCGTTTCTTCCACAGTTTCTAGGTTTTCTTTCACGTCTGCTTTTGTAGACACTGTCATTGAAAGAAATCCTCCTCTCGTATAAACCTTTACACCCCTGGCCATACTGCACAGCAATACGTACGTAGGCTTACTTTAGTAAGACAGCGTATAGAATTCATAAAGGAATGGTGTTTCCATATGTATATTGCTGAAACTTCTTCTTATCATTACCGTATTTCCTATAAAGAAACCGGGGTTGTTTGGAAATTAAGTTCTTATTTCGTTGAACATATCCCTTTTAAGCAGCAACCAATCGTTTTCTACTGCATAGGTACAGATCGTTCAACCGGGGATTCCCTTGGCCCACTTACCGGCTCATATCTATCTGAGCTTAGTCTATTCCCTTATCCAGTCATCGGTACACTTGAAGATCCTTTACACGCGCTTAATCTACAACAGCGGATAGAACATACCAAAACGCTTTATCCTGACGCTTTTACTGTAGCCATAGACGCCTGCCTTAGTAAAAGGGACGCAGTCGGGCAGCTACTGTTCCAAGACGGTCCAATCTTGCCAGGGAAGGCTGTTGGAAAAGAACTACCCCCTGTTGGTGATGTGTCTATTAAAGGCATCGTTAATATTGCAGGTTTTATGGAACAAGCCGTCTTGCAAAGCACTCGATTACATCTACCCTTTGAAATGAGCAGAATGATTGGACGTGCTTTACAACTTGCGCACCATCGTCAAAAATCAGAAAGTGTAAACAATCGTGACAATTATAGCCACTACGCCGATCCCTGGAATAAAGTTCGCTATCCTGATTTTCGTCAAACCGATTAAATTCAAACCAATTGCCACAATCATTAATCCACCCGTTGCCGTCATTTCAGAAATAAAGAACTGTAGCAACTCGTCCGGAACAAAACGACTTATCAATGTGGCTAGGATTGTAATACTCCCTTGGTAAATGAGTAAAGGTATTGCGGAGAAAACCACGCCAATCCCTAAAGTGGAACTTAGAATAATAGAAGTGAAACCATCTACTATTCCTTTCATCACCAATACATTATGGTCATTTCTAAGCCCGCTGTCGATTGCACCAATGATTGCCATGGAACCTACGCAAAATATCAGTGTAGCTGTCACGAATCCTTGAGCAATTCCCGGGCTTCCCTTTCTTGCGGGCAACTTCTTTTCTATCCATTGACCTAAAAGGTTCACTTTTTGATCCAAGTCAATCCATTCACCTATGATCGCTCCAATGACAATGCTTATGATCACAATAACAATTTGAGTTGTTTGGAATGTCATCTGTAAACCAATAGCTACAACTGCCAGACCAATACCATACATAATTGTTTCTTTCATTCGTTCAGGTATACCGTGTAAAAATCGGCCAATTAATGTACCGATGATAATTGTCAATACATTAAAAAGCGAACCTAACAATATCATGTAGCCACGTCCATGTTCTATTCAAGAATAAAACCTATTCTGCTTTATAAGCAAAATAGGTATGTGTTTTATCGTTCATCACTTAAAATTTCAAGGATACGCTCAAAATCTTCATCCGATAAAAATTCAATTTCAATCTTCCCTTTATTCTTCATCTTTTTAATCGTGACTTTTGTTCCGAATTGTTCTCGTAATGTAGATTCTTGTTCTGCAAGAAACAAATCCTTTTTCTTTGTTTTCTTTGTTTCACGTGGAACATCCTCATTTAATTGCTGTACCAGCTTTTCTAATTGACGTACATTCAAATGTTCACTCTTAGTTTTTTCAGCAATAGCCACGATCTGTTCCTTATTTTTTAACCCCAATAATGTACGGCCATGTCCCATTGATAAAATTCCTCGGGAAATATCTCTTAGTACTTGCTCAGGCAATGCCAACAATCGAATGTGATTGGCAATATGTGGTCTACTTTTACCTAATCGAAATGCTAATTGTTCTTGTGTTAATTGCAAACTTTCCATCAGTCGCTGATAAGCCTCTGCTACCTCTATTGGCGTTAAATCTTCGCGTTGTAGATTTTCTAAAATGGCCATTTCCATGGATTGTTCATCTGTTAACTCTCGAACGACTGCCGGAATATCTTTTTTACCTGCCAACTCTGAAGCGCGGTATCGTCTTTCACCTACAACAATTTCATACCCGGTGCCTACGCTTCTTACGATAATCGGTTGTAGTACGCCATGTTCTTTAATTGATTCGCTTAACTCGATTAGTGATGCATCATCAAATATTGTACGTGGTTGATACGGGTTTGCTTGAATGCTTTTTAATCGCAGCAACTCTACTTTTTCCAATGACTCCCGAGGAAACAATGCGTTTAGCCCTTTACCTAGACCTTTACTCATTTTCCGCCACTTCCTTTGCCAACTCTAAATAGACTTCCGCACCTTTGGATCTGGAATCATACAAAATAATCGGCTTTCCATGACTGGGTGCTTCACTTAATCTGACGTTTCGTGGAATAATTGTTTTATATACTTTGTCTTGGAAATACTTCTTAACCTCTTCAATCACTTGAATACCTAGATTGGTACGCGCATCAAACATCGTCAATAAGACACCGTCAATGTATAATGACTCATTTAAGTGCTTTTGAACGAGACGAATGGTACTAAGCAACTGACTGAGTCCTTCCAATGCGTAGTATTCACACTGCACTGGAATAATAATTGAGTCAGAAGCCGTCAATGCATTTAATGTCAATAATCCAAGTGACGGTGGACAGTCGATAATGACGTAATCATATTGACCTCTAACATCTTGAATTGCATGTTTCATTCGTACTTCACGAGAGATTGTAGAGACTAGTTCAATTTCAGCTCCCGCCAATGAAATTGTAGCAGGAATGATGTCTAAGTTCTCAATGTCCGTATGTAAGATAACATCTTGTACTGGTACGTCATCGATGAGCATATTGTAGATGCAGTCGTGTACATCTCCTTTGTTGACACCTACTCCACTTGTTGCATTCCCTTGTGGATCAGAGTCGATCAAGAGCACTTTTTTGCCTATATGGGCAAGGCATGCGCTTAAGTTTACAGAAGTCGTTGTTTTGCCGACTCCTCCTTTTTGATTTGCTATGGCAATAATCTTACCCACTCTCGCACCCGCTTTCTCTCAAGTTTCAATTATTAGTTACCTATTATGTGCCTTGGCTTAATTATACCTTCTTTAGACACCAAATATTTCACTTATCGTTCTTTAAGTCACTACCATTTTATCATCTTCACAGGACGAACTCTATTGATATATAAGAAAACTCTTGCTAGTCGGACAGCAAGAGTTTTTTTATGTCATTTTTTAAGTATTTTAACCGTGATTGTATAGCAGTCTTCAGAGTCTACTTCTTGCGATTCTACTTCAATCCCACTCTTAGTCATCAAAGTTAGTGACTCTCTTAATGTATTTACTGCAATTCTCACATCTCTACTAACAGACTTTTGACGGGATGCTCGTTTTTTTTCTGGTTGTGCTTTTTCACTTGGATTCATGATTTCTTTAATTCGACTTTCAAGTTCCTTGACGTTATATTGATTTGCTTTTGCTTCTTCCATTACTTCGATCTGTAGCGTTGTTTCTTTCAACGGTAATAGAGCTCGTGCATGTCTTTCAGAAATTTCTTGTTTCAGGATTGCGTCTTGTACTTCTTTAGGCAATTTTAATAATCGCATCTTATTCGCAATTGTAGACTGACCTTTGCCTAGTCTTTGTGCTAGGGCTTCTTGTGTCAGTTCATGAAGTTTTAATAGATTTTCGTAGGCATATGCTTCTTCAATCGCAGTAAGTTCTTCGCGTTGTAAGTTTTCAATCAATGCTACGGAAGCTGTTTCTTTATCACTTAAATTACGTACAATTGCTGGTACTTCCGTCCAACCAAGCTTGCGCATAGCACGATATCTTCGTTCCCCTGCAATGATTTCATATTGTCCATCATCCATCTTACGAATCACAATTGGTTGAATTACACCATGCGTATGGATTGTTCTAGCGAGTTCTTCAATCTTTTCTTCACTAAATATTGTCCGTGGTTGGAACTGATTCGGCACAATTGAATCAATCGCAACTTGATCTACTTTTTCAAGTTGTTGAACTACCACTTCCTCTACCAAGTCCATCTTCTCTCCCCCACCAAAAAAGCGCGATAAAGTATTTTTCAACCCCTGCACCACCTTTTCGAAACTAGTCCCTTTAACAACTTCTCTCTCTCACTGTTCCACGTGAAACATCTTTACGCACTTAACCTGTAATAGGCGTCTTATTTGGCACTCCTGGTTTTCGAGGATATTTCTTAGGTGTTTGTTTATTCTTTTTAAATATGAATATATGCCGTTCACTATTTTCCTCGGGCAATAAAAACTCATATTCTTCTTGCAATACAGCACCCAGTAATTTGACGGCTTTCGCTGCATCTTGCAGTTCTTCGGTAGCAGCAGCACCTTTCATTGAGACGAAGAGGCCACCTGTTTTAGCAATTGGTAAGCATAACTCGGATAATACTGATAAACGTGCTACTGCACGAGCAGTTACTAAATCAAATTGTTCACGATACTTTGGATTGCGCCCAAACTCTTCCGCTCTCGCATGAACAAATGCTACGTTTTCTAACTTCAATTCACCTGCCAAGTGATTCAGGAAATTGATACGTTTATTCAATGAATCCACGATTGTTACTTGAAGATGCGGATAGCAAATCTTCAATGGAATACTTGGAAAACCTGCACCTGCACCTACATCACAAATAGATTCAATTGTTGATAAATCCACATAGAATGAACTAGTGATGGAATCATAGAAATGCTTTAGATATACAGAAGGTGCATCCGTAATTGCTGTTAAATTCATTTTTTCATTCCACTCTACGAGCACTTCAAAATAGCGTTTAAACTGTTGCTTTTGCACATCAGATAACTCGATGCCTTTTTGTCGTAACGCTTCATAAAACTGTTCTTCCGTCATATTCTCATTCCTTTTCAAAAAGACTGACGCCTCTAAGCGCCAGTCATATTCTTAACCAGAAACTTTTGCAATTTTTCCTTGCTCGATATAGACGAGCAAGATTGCAATATCTGAAGGATTCACACCAGAAATGCGGGATGCTTGCGCAATAGACAATGGTTGCACAGCTTTTAAATTCGCCTTTGCCTCTTTTGCAATACCTGAAATCGCATCATAATCGATGTTTTCCGGAATCCGCTTATTTTCCATCTTCTTCATTCGTTCAACTTGTTGCATTGCCTTTTCGATATATCCCTCATACTTGATGAATATTTCTACTTGTTCTGCCACTTCGTCAGTAATCTCTTCTAGAGGTGGAACAACAGTGCACAGTTCACTGTATTTCATTTCAGGACGTTTCAATAAGTCTGCTGCTTTCATCGGCTCACGTAGCGCGGTTCCACCTGCTTCTGCAATAATTGCCTGAATTTCTTCTGTAGGTTTAACAGATACCTTACGCAAATGTTCGATTTCAGCATCGATTTGCGCCTTCTTCGCTACAAAACTCTCATAACGTTCTTCACTAATCATGCCATTTTGATAACCGATCTCTGTTAGACGCATATCCGCATTATCATGACGCAGTAATAAACGATATTCTGCTCTTGAAGTCAAAAGACGATACGGCTCGCTAGTTCCTTTAGTAACTAAATCATCCACAAGAACACCGATATATGCTTCACTTCGATCTAATACCACTTCGTCTTTTCCAAGAACGTTACAAGCCGCGTTAATACCTGCCATCAATCCTTGAGCTGCGGCTTCTTCATAGCCAGACGTTCCATTAATTTGACCAGCAGTATACAAGTTCTTAATCTTTTTTGTTTCCAATGTTGGCCATAGTTGTGTGGCAATCACGGAATCATATTCAATTGCATAGCCTGCACGCATCATTTCAGCCTTCTCAAGACCTGGTACGCTCGCAATTAGGCGATGTTGTACATGTTCTGGAAGACTTGTCGATAAACCTTGTACATAAACCTCACGCGTATTACGACCTTCTGGTTCTAAAAAGATTTGGTGACGTGACTTATCTGCAAAACGAACGATTTTATCTTCAATGGATGGGCAATAGCTTGGTCCCTTCCCTTTGATCATGCCCGAATACATTGGAGACAGATGAAGGTTTTCATTGATGATTTCATGTGTTTCAGGTGTTGTGTATGTTAACCAGCACGGAAGTTGATCCATAATGAACTCCGTCGTTTCATAGCTGAATGAACGTGGAACATCATCACCTGGTTGAATCTCTGTTTTACTATAGTCAATTGTATTGCTGTTAATTCGTGGAGGTGTCCCCGTTTTGAATCGAACAGTCTGTAAACCTAATTCTTTCAAATGATCTGCAAGCTTGATGGATGGCATTTGGTTATTCGGACCACTTGAATACTTTAAGTCTCCAATAATAACTTCACCGCGTAAAAATGTTCCTGTCGTAATGATGACAGTCTTCGCACGGAAGATCGCTCCAATTTGTGTGACGACACCTTTTACTTCACCATCTTCTACAATCAAACGCTCCACAACTGCTTGGCGAAGCGTCAGATTAGGTTGTTCTTCGAGGATTCTTTTCATTTCTTGCTGATACAAGACTTTATCGGCCTGTGCACGCAATGCGCGGACAGCAGGACCTTTCCCTGTATTTAGCATACGCATTTGAATATGCGTCTTATCAATTACCTTAGCCATTACTCCACCTAGTGCGTCAATTTCACGAACGACAATCCCTTTTGCAGGACCTCCTAGGGATGGATTACATGGCATGAAAGCGATCATATCTAGATTCATCGTTAGCACTACAGTCGATGCACCCATCTTCGCAGCTGCATACGCTGCTTCTGCACCCGCATGTCCAGCTCCGATGACTATACAATCGAACGTGCCTGCTTCAAATTGTGGCATGTTCGTTCATCCTTCCTATCATAAAATTATTATTTTCCGAGGCAGAACTTTGAAAACAACTCATTAAGTAAACTATCTTGAACGGTATCCCCAATGATTTCTCCGAGGATTTCCCATGTACGTGTAACGTCTATTTGAATCATATCAATCGGTACACCTGCTTTTGCTGCTTGCACAGCATCTTCAATCGTATGGCGTGCTTGTTTCAATAAAGCAATATGTCGGGCATTGGAAACATACGATAGGTCCCCTGACTCGAGTGACCCTTCAAAGAACAGTGAAGCAATAGCTTCTTCCAATTCCGCAATGCCTTGCTCTTGTAAAATAGAAGTTGTAATGACTCGATCTTTTCCCGCCATTTCATAAACGTGCTCTAAATCAATCTTCGCCGGCAAATCTGTCTTATTAACGATGACTAGCATGTCCATTCCAGCAACAGCTTCAAATAAACGTTCATCTTCATCAGTTAGTGGTTCAGAACTATTGACCATCAATAAAATCAAATCTGCTTCCTTCAATACTTGTCTTGAACGTTCTACACCAATCCGCTCAACAATATCTTCTGTTTCACGAATTCCAGCCGTATCGACAAGACGCAAAGGGACTCCCCTTACATTGACATACTCCTCTATAATATCACGGGTAGTACCTGCAATGTCAGTCACAATGGCCTTATTTTCTTGAACTAAACTATTCAATAGTGATGACTTTCCAACGTTCGGACGACCAACGATAACAGTAGACAGCCCTTCACGTAAAATTTTACCTTGTGAAGAAGTGCGTAATAACTGATCAATTTCATCGCGTACCCATTCTCCTTTTTCAACCATTAAGGGAATGGTTACTTCTTCTACATCATCGTATTCCGGATAGTCAATATTCACTTCCACCTGCGCAAGCGTTTCAAGAAGTGCTGTACGTAAATCGCCGATTAAATGGGATAGCTTACCCTCCATTTGGTTAAGTGCTACACTCATTGCTTTATCGGTTTTTGCTCTAATTAAATCCATCACTGCTTCGGCTTGTGATAAGTCAATTCGACCATTGAGAAATGCCCGTTTTGTAAACTCACCCGGTTCCGCCAATCGTGCACCTTCCGTCAATACAAGTTCTAACACTCTATTAACCGAAGTAATTCCTCCGTGGCAATTGATCTCCACTATATCTTCCCGCGTAAATGTCTTTGGTCCTTTCATAATGGAAACCATAACCTCTTCCACTACTTCAGCAGTAGCAGGATCATGTAAATGTCCATAATGAATTGTATGAGAGGGTTGTTCACACAACGGCTTAGCTGCTGGCGATTGGAATATACGATCTGCAATCTCCCATGCATACTCACCGCTGATTCGAACGATGGCGATTGCTCCCTCTCCCATCGGAGTTGAAATCGCGGCTATCGTATCAAAATGCAAGTTTTTCACCTTCCCAGCTTCTTTATCCACATGTGAATATCTTTTGCGGACACAACTTTCTAACAATCAATACTATCATAAATCACTGCATTCTCCTAGCGTGTGAATTGAAAATATGTGGATATTTTTAAGAAAGATTGAATCCGGTATATGATACTTCATGATGTACTATAAACCGACAAAAAACCCCGCGGAGTCAAGCTTCCGTGGGGTTAAATTATTCAAATCCTTTAATGACAATATGACGATATGGATCTTTTCCTTCTGAGAAGGTTTCAACATCCAATCTACGAGATAAAGCATTATGAATGACTTTTCTTTCATACGATGGCATAGGTTCTAATGCAACTTGACGTTTTGTACGGATTGCACGATCTGCCATGCGATCTGCCAGCTGTTCAAGTGACTGCTCACGACGTTCACGATAATCTGCGACATCAATACGTACAATTTTAAACTGTTTTGTGACCTTATTGGCTACAAGCTGTGCTAATTGCTGAATGGCATTTAACGTTTGTCCTCGTTTTCCTATTAAGAAAGCAGCCTTTTCGCTTTCTAACTGGAAGTTGATATACTTCCCTTTCGTTTCATAGGTAACGACTAAATCAGCGATGCCCATTTCTTTTGCCATATCGACTATAAAAGCTTTTGTTTCTTCAATCGCTTCTAATTCATTATACGCTTTGTCTTTTAAAACATTTTCAGCTGCATAGTCTTGCGAATTTTCCAAATCAGTTGGCAGTGGATCAGGATTGGAGTCCTCTATATTTTCTCCGGCTGTGATAACGGGCGGTACTTTTTTCGTTGCGTCAACAGCTAGTTCTGCAACTTTGGTAGGTGCTGGTTGTATAGACTTTTCATTAACAGTAATATTTACTACCGCTTCTTTTGCACCGAACCCAAGAAACCCTTTTCTACCACTTTCTACAACTTCTACTTCTACTTCACTTCTTGTTACACCTAGGTTCTGTAAAGCCGATTTGATTGCTAGCTCAACGGTTGCAGCCCTTTGTGTAATTTGTTTCATTTCTTTTTCCCTCCTGTTTTCCCTACTTCGACGTCTTTTGGCTTGTCAAACGGCTTGTAGATTACAATGTTTTGGAGTAGTGAAATGATATTTCCTACAATCCAGTACAAAGCAAGTGCTGCAGGTAAGAATGAACCGAATACCATAATCATGAATGGCATGATGTACATCATTGTCTTCATCTGCGGGTTATCCATCGCTGGCCCGGTACGAAGAACTAACAATTGGAATAGTCCTGCGATAATAGCAAAGATAATACTTGGTGTGCCAAGAGTGATGCCTAGGAAACTGCCTAATTCAATCGTTGGAGTTGCATTCATTCGACTGATTGCATGGTAGAAACCGATAAATATTGGCATTTGGATGATAACAGGCAAACATCCTGCAACTGGATTGATCTTTTCATCGATCATAATTTGTTGCATTTCTTCTTGATACTTCTTCTGCGTGACCGCGTCTTTAGATTTGTACTTTTCCTTCAATGCTTTCAGACGTGGTTGAATTTCCTGCATACGTTTTGAGCTTTTTGTTTGCTGGACAAATAGTGGTAGTAACGCTGTACGGATAATTGCTGTTACGACGATAATTGCCAATCCGTATGTACCTAACCACGACTTGAACTTCATAATTAATGTTACGAGCGGCCATACGATGTATTCGTTCCAGATTCCCGTGCTCTCCGCTGTGATCGGCTTGTTAAAATCCGCACAACCTGCCATGAAGATAGCAACCACGACGAGCAGTGAAAGGAACACTAATTTCTTTTTCACGTTTTTTTCCCCCAAACAATCAAAAAATTGTTTCTTAACTTTTTTCAGTTTATCATGACGACTCTAAACGTTCTACATCTATTGTAGAAAGTATTTTTAGTCGTTCTGCAATATGGATATTACTTAAATGCCTTTGCAATCTTTAGAACGTGCTGGAGATTCTTTTTGGCCGTATGGAAATCAAGCGTGGCAGCTTGATTTCTTGCGATAATAACATAGTCAAAATCTGGTTTAATTTCATCTTTCATTTCTAGGAAGGATTGCCGAATATAGCGCTTAATCCTGTTACGCGTGACGGCATTGCCGACTTTTTTGCTGACGGATAGCCCTATACGGAACTCTTCTTGTTCTACCTTCTTATAGGTATAGACGATAAACTGTCGATTTGCAAAAGACTTTCCCTTTTTAAAAACTGTTTGAAATTCTTGGTTTTTCTTAATTCGCTGGCTTTTTTTCATAGTTCCACCTGCTTTAATTTTCTTCCACTACCTGTAGATCCCCTAATAGAAAGCTACTAGAATAGGGTTTGTCATGAAGAAGTCGCTCAATAGCAAAAAAAGACCACTGATAAGTCAGTGGCCTTATGCTGAAAGAATTTTTCTTCCTTTACGACGACGAGCTGCTAAAATTCTACGGCCGTTTTTTGAACTCATTCTTTGACGGAAGCCGTGGACTTTACTGCGTTTACGTTTATTTGGTTGGAATGTACGTTTCATTTCGTAAGACACCTCCTGCTTGATTGTCTCTTTTCCTACTGTGACAGTCTTGACTAGTATAGCTAGCCAGTAAAAGAATGTCAATGGTTTTCTATAGAACATGTTTTAGTCATCTCGTAGATCTTTGCTTCATACCTAAAAACTTATCCACACCCGAACACGTCGTACTTCCGGATGAAATGTTGGTAGCTTAAAACTGTGGATTTTTTATTCTAGCAATTGTCGACAAGTTTTTCACATATCCAAGGTTGTGGATAACCATTTTATGCACAGTTATTGGTATTGTTAATAAGTCATTAGACTGCTTGTCATTATTCAGTTTCCCTGTTACAATAAAAAAGCTTTTATTGTGCATATAATTTTTACAATAAATCTTATCCACATATGTGAATACTATGTGGATAGTTTTTTCAACATGTTTCGATAATTTTTATCCACAAGCCTGGATACTGTGCATAAGCAGATTCCCGGCTTTTATAATCTTATCGTAAAGGAGGCACACGATTGGAAAACCTATCGAGTTTATGGGAACAGGTATTAAAAAATATTGAAACGCGCGTTTCGAAACCAAGTTTTGAAACTTGGCTAAAATCGACCAAGTTGCTGACGTATGAATCGGAAAATGCAACGATTGCAGTTCCCAATTCATTTGCTAAAGATTGGTTGGAAACGCATTACGTTCATTTAATTACGGGTATTTTATCGGAGTTAACTGGAGAAGACCGGATCGTAGAGTTTGTTGTTCCACAAGATATGGCTGAACAAGATATTAAGTTACCTAAAACACAGCCAAAAGCAGTAGAGAAGGTTCCTATGGCAAACTCTGCTGGTATGCTGAATCCTAAATATACGTTTGATACATTTGTTATTGGCTCGGGTAACCGTTTTGCGCACGCCGCTTCACTTGCCGTCGCAGAGGCGCCTGCTAAAGCGTATAATCCTCTCTTCATTTATGGTGGAGTAGGACTAGGGAAAACACACTTAATGCACGCAATTGGCCATTATGTATTGGAGCAAAATCCCTCATTGAAAGTCGTTTATTTGTCATCTGAAAAGTTCACCAATGAATTCATTAACTCAATCCGCGACAATAAAGCCGGTGATTTTAGAGATCAGTACCGTAATGTAGATGTACTATTAATTGATGATATTCAGTTCTTGGCAGGAAAAGAACAAACACAAGAAGAATTTTTCCATACATTCAATACGTTGCACGAAGAATCTAAGCAAATCATCATTTCAAGTGACCGTCCGCCAAAAGAAATTCCTACACTGGAGGATCGGCTGCGTTCACGCTTTGAGTGGGGATTAATCACTGACATTGCACCGCCGGACTTAGAGACACGGATTGCAATTTTACGTAAAAAAGCCAAAGCAGATGGGCTTATTGATATCTCTAATGATGTAATGTTATACATCGCCAATCAAATTGACTCGAATATACGCGAGCTTGAAGGGGCCTTGATCCGCGTGGTTGCATACTCTTCACTCGTAAATGCGGATATTACGACGGATCTAGCAGCGGAAGCATTAAAAGACATTATTCCGAATTCTCGTCCACGAATCATTACCATATTGGATATCCAGAAATCCGTTGGGGAACACTACAATATACGGTTAGAAGACTTTGTTGCGAAGAAACGAACGCGAGCTATTGCATTCCCACGTCAAATTGCGATGTATTTATCGAGAGAATTGACGGATTCATCATTACCCAAAATTGGTTCCGAATTTGGTGGGCGTGATCATTCCACTGTAATTCATGCGCACGAGAAGATTTCAAAACAGCTAGATATAGATAAATCTTTGCAACAAGATATTCAAGATATTAAAAAGACATTAGGCCGTGCGTAAGAAACTGTGGATAACTGTGGACAAGCTGTGCAGGGTAGTCCACCTTTTATACACATGTGGGAAACTTAGAAACTTATACGTTTGTGGCGGTTTTCCACATATCCACAGGCCCTACTACTATTACTACTATATTTAATTACTTAATTATTATTATATAAGCGAGGTACCGAGATGCAGTTTGAGATTATGCGAGACAGATTGTTGGATGGATTAAGCGATGTCATCAAAGCAATCAGTTCAAAAGTAACAACACCGATTTTGACAGGTATAAAGTTAAATGCCACGGAAAAAGGATTGACAATGACCGGAAGTGATTCAGATATAACAATCTCCACATTTATTCCTTTAGAAGAAGATGGTACACAAATTATTAAAATGATTCAGCCAGGTACACTAGTACTTCAGGCAAAAGTATTCAATGAAATTATTCGTAAACTGCCAACCAATGAAGTAATGATTGAATTACGTGATGGGATGAAGACGCATATTCGTTCTGGACAGTCTGAATTCCATATTATTGCCCAAAGTGCAGACGAATATCCTATTTTACCGGATATTCAAGATGCCGAACGGTTTGAACTACCGGCGGACTTGATGAAGTCTATTATTCGAGAAACAGTCTTTGCCGTATCTCAACAAGAAACACGTCCAGTATTGACGGGTGTCCAGTGGATGATGAAAGAAGATGAGCTGTATTGTATAGCGACAGATAGCCACCGCTTAGCTCGTAGAATTATTACACCTGAGGTTCAAGCAAGTACGCCATTTAATGCGGTAATTCCAGGTAAAAGTCTTCAAGAATTAAGTAAGATCTTGCCGGATCATTCCACCGCAGTAGAAATCTTCATTGCTAACCAGCAAGTGTTATTTAAACTGCATAACGTATTGTTCTATTCAAGATTGCTTGAAGGAAACTACCCAGATACATCTCGTCTTATACCAAGTGAATATAAAACGTCTATTACGATTAATGGACGGAATTTACTCCAAGCGATTGACCGGGCATCATTACTTGCACGTGAAGACCGTAATAATATTGTCCATTTTTCTACTGACGGTAGTCCACATGTGCAAATCTCTTCGAATTCACCAGATGTGGGTAATGTAGAAGAATTGGTGGAAGCTGTACACATTGAAGGGGAACCATTAAAAATTTCTTTTAGTGCAAAGTATATGATGGACGCACTTAAAGCTATTGATAGTCAAGACTTGAAAATTCATTTCACGGGTAGTATGCGCCCATTCATCTTAAAATCGGTCGACAGTGAAGAAATATTGCAATTAATTTTGCCGGTTCGAACATTTTAATTTGTGAATAAAGAAAATAACTAGAGAAAGGATAGTCATACGTTGGCTATCCTTTTTACTTATTGTGAAAAGTTAGGTAAACTAGAGGGACAGACTAAATTGTGAGGGATTGAGAAATCATGGAAAACGTACAGTTTAATACAGAATATATTACATTAGGCCAGTTATTAAAGATGACAAATATTATTAGTTCAGGCGGTATGGCAAAATGGTATTTAGGAGAAAACGTAGTGTATGTAAATGGTGAACCAGAACAACGTCGTGGTAAAAAATTATATGACGGTGATGTCGTGAATATCCCGGGTGCAGGAAAGTTTAAACTGTCAGTGGATGAATCTGGACAGTCGGATGTATATTGATCGGCTACAGTTAACAAATTATCGAAACTATGACTCCCTAGAATTACAGTTCTCTCCAACAATGAATGTATTAATCGGTGAAAATGCCCAAGGAAAAACCAATGTCATGGAGGCGATCTATGTATTAGCGATGGCAAAATCCCATCGCACATCAAATGATCGTGAACTCATACGTTGGGAACAAGAGTGTGGTAAAATAGAAGGGCACGTAGAACGTAAATTTGGACATATGCCATTAGAGTTAACGATTTCTAAAAAAGGCAAGAAAGCAAAAGTTAATCACTTGGAACAAAATCGTTTGAGTATGTACGTGGGACAAATGAATGTCGTGATGTTCGCACCTGAAGACTTACATATTGTCAAAGGTAGCCCACAACTACGCAGACGTTTTTTAGATATGGAAATAGGACAAATTTCAAGAGTCTATTTGCATGACTTAGTTAACTTTCAAAAAGTGTTGAAACAACGAAATGCTTTGCTAAAAGCGAATCGAGGCAAGTTGGACCTGCAGGATGTAATGTTCGACATTTATACAGAACAGTATATTCAAGTAGCGGTACAAATTATTCGTAAGCGTTTCTACTTCATGGAATTGCTGCAGAAATGGGCAAATCCAATTCATCAGGGTATATCACGTGGCCTAGAAACACTTGAAGTTTCATATGGAACTTTAAAAGATCTGCATTCTGGGCAGACTGTAGAAGAAATGGAAACTATTTTTGCGAATCAGTTGAAAAGTGTTCGAAGGCGCGAGTTAGAACGAGGACTGACATTGGTAGGTCCACATCGTGATGATTTGCAGTTTTTTGTTAATGGGTATGACATCCAAACATATGGATCACAAGGTCAGCAACGAACGACGGCACTTTCTTTAAAACTGGCGGAAATTGAGCTAGTGAAGCAGGAAGTAGGGGAAACACCTATTTTATTGTTGGACGATGTGTTATCAGAGTTAGATGATTATCGTCAATCACACTTACTGAGTTCGATGCAAGGACAGGTTCAAACGTTTGTCACAACGACAAATATTACGGGAATCGATCATGATACGATCCAGCAAGCAGCTATTTTTGAGGTGCATGCTGGTTCTGTGAAAGGTAGAAAGTAGCGGTTTGCTAGGTTTGGAAAGGAAAGGTGAACACCTTGGCAATGGAAGAGAAAGATATGCAGCCAGCTTATGATGCAAATCAGATACAAGTATTAGAAGGTCTTGAAGCTGTCCGAAAACGTCCCGGTATGTATATTGGAACAACAAGTGCAAAAGGGCTTCATCACCTTGTGTGGGAGATAGTAGACAATAGTATTGACGAAGCACTCGCTGGCTATTGTGATCACATAGAAGTAACAATTGAAGAAGACAATTGGATACGCGTAGAAGATAATGGTCGTGGGATTCCAGTTGGCATACAGGAGTCCACAGGAAGACCGGCTGTAGAAGTTATAATGACCGTTCTTCATGCCGGTGGAAAGTTCGGTGGCGGCGGTTATAAAGTTTCCGGTGGTCTACATGGTGTAGGTTCATCCGTCGTTAACGCATTGTCCGAGAAAACAGAGGTTTACGTTAAACGTGACAACAAGCTATTTGCTATTGAATTTTCTAGAGGTCCTGTTTCAAAAGAGCTAGAAGTAATTGGAGAGTCTGACGAAACTGGAACAGCTATACGTTTTAAAGCAGACGCCGAAATTTTTACAGAAACGACTGTTTATGAGTACAGTATACTTGCTACACGTTTGCGCGAACTAGCTTATTTAAATCGTGGATTACGTATATCAATTACTGATGAGCGCGGTGAAGAAACAAAATCTGATGTATTCCATTACGAAGGTGGCATTAAATCATACGTTCAGCATTTGAATGAAAGCAAAGAGCCAATCTTTGAAGATCCGATCTTCATCGAGGGAGAACGTGACGGAATTTCAGTAGAGATTGCTATGCAATACAATAGTGGCTATGCGGAAAATCTTCTGTCATTTGCTAATAATATTCATACGTATGAAGGTGGTACACACGAGTCAGGCTTTAAAACAGCATTAACACGTGTCATCAACGACTACGCACGAAAAAGTGGTTTATTGAAAGATGCGGATGGCAATCTATCGGGGGATGATGTGCGTGAAGGACTTACGGCAATTATCTCTATCAAACATCCAGATCCTCAGTTTGAAGGACAAACGAAAACAAAGCTTGGAAACTCTGAAGTGAGTACAATTACAAATTCATTATTTTCCGAAGCGTTGCAGCGGTTTTTGATTGAAAATCCTGTAGTAGCTCGTAAAGTTGTTGATAAAAGTACGATGGCTGCGAGAGCACGTATGGCTGCGAAGAATGCCCGTGAATTGACGCGACGTAAATCCGCACTAGAAGTGTCTAGCTTGCCTGGGAAACTCTCTGACTGCTCTTCCAGAGATCCGTCAATCAGTGAGTTGTATATTGTTGAGGGTGACTCGGCTGGTGGTTCAGCTAAAAACGGCCGGGATCGCCACTTCCAAGCAATTTTACCTTTACGCGGTAAAATCTTGAACGTAGAAAAAGCACGTTTAGACCGGATTCTCGGTAATGCGGAGATTCGTATGATTATTACAGCACTTGGTACAGGAATCGGTTCGGAATTTAATTTGGAGAAAGCACGTTACCACAAGCTTGTCATCATGACAGACGCTGACGTAGACGGTGCACATATCCGTACGTTATTATTAACGTTCTTCTTCCGTTTCATGCGTCCGTTAATTGAAGCAGGTTATGTATATATTGCACAGCCACCGCTTTATCGTGTGCGCGCAGGGAAAAAAGAAGAATATTGTTATGATGAAGAAGCATTACAAGAGATTTTGAGAAGTATGCCTGCTTCTCCAAAGCCAGATATCACACGCTATAAAGGTCTAGGTGAGATGAATCCGGAGCAACTATGGGAAACAACGATGGATCCAGATCAGCGTACATTCCTACAAGTTCGTCTCGAAGATGCCATGGAAGCAGATGCTACATTCGAAGAATTGATGGGCGATGAAGTAGAACCGCGCAGAAAATTCATTGAAGATAACGCTGTTTTTGTACAAAATATCGACACCTGATCAGTCGTCAACCGCTAGTGGGTTGGCAGTAGTTGAATTTATAGACGTAAGTGGTGAAAGGAGCTTGACAACATGGCAGATTTGCCAAGAGGCGGAGTGCAAGAAATAAATATTAATACAGAGATGAAAACATCCTTTCTGAACTATGCGATGAGCGTTATTGTTTCTCGTGCGCTACCGGATGTTCGAGATGGTTTGAAGCCAGTACATCGACGTATTTTATATGCAATGCATGATTTGGGGATTACAGCAGATAAACCACATAAAAAGTCGGCACGTATCGTTGGGGACGTTATTGGTAAGTACCACCCACACGGTGACAGTGCAGTTTATGACACGATGGTCCGTATGGCGCAAGACTTCAGTTATCGCTATATGCTTGTTGATGGTCACGGGAACTTTGGTTCTGTGGACGGTGATGGTGCTGCAGCGATGCGTTATACAGAATCACGTATGTCTCGTATTGCGATGGAATTATTACGTGATATCAATAAGAACACGATAGATTTCCAAGCAAACTATGATGAACAGGAGAAAGAGCCAGCGGTTTTGCCAGGACGTTATCCTAACCTACTAGTTAACGGGACATCGGGAATTGCGGTGGGAATGGCAACAAATATACCTCCTCACCATCTAGGTGAAACTATTGACGCAGTACTTGCATTGGCAGAAAACAGTGCAATTACAACAGAAGAGTTGATGGAAATTATACCAGGGCCAGACTTTCCAACAGGCGGTATGATTCTTGGACGTAGCGGAATCAGACGCGCCTACGAGACTGGTCGTGGTTCACTTATTATCCGTGGTAAAGCAGAAATAGAGACTGCTTCAAATGGCCGTGAAACCATTATTGTGACGGAAATTCCATTCCAAGTGAATAAAGCTAAATTAATTGAAAAAATTGCGGAACTCGTGCGCGATAAGAAAATTGACGGCATTACGCACTTGGCGGATGAATCAGACCGTACAGGTATGCGGATTGTCATTGAAGTACGACGTGATGCAAATGCCAATGTATTGTTGAATAATCTATATAAGCAAACTGCCTTGCAGACTAGTTTCGGAATTAATATGCTGGCACTAGTAGACAAGCAACCAAAAGTTTTGTCACTGAAAGAAATCTTATTCCACTACTTGGAGCACCAAAAAGTAGTGATTCGTCGTCGTACACAGTTCGAGCTCAACAAAGCCGAAGACCGTGCACATATCTTGGAAGGATTACGTATAGCACTTGATCATATTGACCGGATCATTGCATTAATCCGTGCGTCTAAAACAACAGCTGAAGCGAAAGCAAACTTGATGGAAACATTCGAGTTGTCTGATCGTCAGTCGCAGGCCATTTTGGATATGCGTTTGCAACGTCTAACTGGTTTGGAACGAGACAAGATCGAATCAGAATACCAAGAACTTCTAACACTTATTTCAGAATTACGTGCTATTTTAGCAGATGAACTAAAAGTGATTGAAATTATTACGGAAGAATTAACTGAAATCAAAGAACGTTTTGCAGATGAACGCCGGACAGAAATTATGCTTGGCGGTGCTGAAATGCTAGAAGATGAAGACTTGATTCCAGTAGAGAACTCCATCGTTACGTTAACTCACCAAGGCTATATTAAGCGCCTACCTGCGAATACTTACCGTAGTCAAAAACGTGGCGGTCGTGGTATTCAGGGAATGGGTACAAACGAAGATGACTTTGTTGAACACTTATTAAATACATCTACACATGATACGATCTTGCTATTTACTAGCCGTGGCCGAGTATTCCGTAAGAAAGGTTATGAAGTTCCTGAATATAGCCGAACAGCAAAGGGATTACCGATCATCAACCTTATTGACTTTGAAAAAGGTGAAAAAGTAACTGCAATGATCCCAATTAGTGAATTTAGCGAAGATCATTACTTATTCTTTGCAACAAAACATGGCGTCATCAAACGTACATCGATTATGGATTATGCAAATATCCGAGCAAATGGACTCATTGCTTTAGGTTTGCGTGAAGATGATGAGCTAATTTCCGTGAAGATGACAGATGGTACGACAGATATTGCGATCTGTTCAAAACAAGGAATGCTTATTCGTTTCGATGAAGAGAGTATTCGCCCGCTTGGTAGAACAGCAGCTGGTGTACGCGGAATTCGCTTGCGTGAAGCGGATGAAGTAGTTGGCATGGATATAGTTGCTCCAAACGACGACATTCTGGTAGTCACTGAGAAAGGGTATGGAAAACGTACGCCTGAAATTGAATACCGTTCGCAGTCACGTGGTGGTTATGGTCTGAAAACTATGCATATGACCGAGCGAAATGGAGAAATTGTTGCGATGAAGGCAGTTAATGGTGAAGAAGACCTAATGCTCATTACCATTCATGGCATCCTGATCCGTATGTCAATTGGTGATATTTCAATATTTGGTCGTTCGACTCAAGGTGTACGATTAATTCGCTTATCAGATGACGAGCTTGTAGCAACAGTCGCAAAGGTTGAGAAAGACGAAGATCATGGAGAAGATATAGAAGAATCCGAGGTAATTGTTGAAGAAGTCTCAGATGAACTAGATGATAAAGAGTGAATAAAAGTTATTGAGGGGGCATAAAGTGCCGCTTCAATAACTTTTTTTATTTATCGGTTCTATAATATATATATGATAATTTGCTCAGGTATCTATCCACAATAAAAATTATACGGTAATAGATGGAGAAGAAAGCAAATTGGATGATAGTGGTGAATAATTACAGAGAGGTAAGTGAATTATATCAAGGTAACTGGGAGTCTGAATAATTTATCCGAAATCCAGAATTACGAAGCACATCATTTGATTAGCGTAGGGATTTTAGCTGGATTAATCAGTGAACAGATGGGGTATCCAAGATGGTAGGTATTACAAATAGGTATTGCACGTGTATTAGCTGACAGCAAAATGGAAAAGTAGAACAGATAATTTTGATAAAGCAGCATTCTCGACTAGTGAAAAACTAAGTAAAGCGAAAAGCACGTCATTCTTAGTTTCCAAATGATTCAAGCCTCTCCACTTGTACGTCAAGAAATGAAAGTAGCTATTTTCAACATCATGAGTGATTTGATGGTAATGGGGAACGTATTGTTTTATTAGCTAACAGAAAAGTCACGAAAGTAAAGTTCATTTAACTCATTTAAGTATTCATCTCCTGTTTATGCGGAGATGAATGCAAGAACTTAGTGTAGTATTATTGTAAACAATAATGTATTAGTTTAGACCGTTGCTAAATGTTCCTTCTATATATTGCTCAATAAGTAGAGCATCCAATATTTCGCGTCTTAGGTTGAAAAACAAGAAATTTTTAAAAAGATATTAGAAATGCTTGCAATTTAAATAGATGGGTGGTATATTAATAAGCGTCGCATTAAGCAGTTGCGAAAACATCATTCTTACTAAGAAAATCTTTTAAGAAAAGTGTTGACAACAAGATGGCGATTTGGTATTATTAAAAAGTTGCCTCTTACGAAAGAGCGACTACATGAACCTTGAAAACTGAACAGCAAAACGTTAACGAAATAAACGTTTGTGCATCGACTCTGTCGGTGACATAAACAAAATGAGTATCTTAATTGATGCCAGCAAATGAAACTCGAGCTAA
>NZ_PDYM01000028.1 GCF_002743055.1 Sporosarcina sp. P13
TGAGTTAGAACCGCGCCAACCCGTGTTGAGACCGCGCCAAACTGAGTTAGAACCGCGCCAACCCGTGTTGAGACCGCGCCAAACTGAGTTAGAACCGCGCCAACCCGTGTTGAGACCGCGCCAAACTGAGTTAGAACCGCGCGAACCCGTGTTGGAACCGCGCCAAACTGAGTTAGAACCGCGCCAACCCGTGTTGAGACCGCGCCAACCCGTGTTGAGACCGCGCCAAACTGAGTTAGAACCGCGCCAACCCGTGTTGGAACCGCGCCAAACTGAGTTAGAACCGCGCGAACCAGTGTTGAGACCGCGCCAAACTGAGTTAGAACCGCGCGAACCCGTGTTGGAACCGCGCCAAACTGAGTTAGAACCGCGCCAACCCGTGTTGAGACCGCGCCAACCCGAGTTAGAACCGCGCCAACCCGTGTTGAGACCGCGCCAAACTGAGTTAGAACCGCGCCAACCCGAGTTAGAACCGCGCCAACCCGAGTCGTGAACGCACCAAACCGCTTCACAACCGCGCCAATTGTCATCCAGTCATCCTGGTAATGCATCTCAGTCATCAGAATATTCACTACATGGTATATGTGTTAAGATATACGCAATACAATGGGTCTGACTCGAACAAAGGGGGGCATACAGATGAACGTCATTGAGATGAATCAAGTGACAAAAGTATTTGGTAAGCATCATGCACTGGACGGACTCGATCTTGCGGTGAAATCTGGTGAAGTGTTTGGTTTCATTGGACCGAATGGGGCGGGAAAATCGACTACAATTCGGGTGTTGCTTGGGATGCTGCGTGCAACGAACGGTTCGGCGACGATCTTCGGTAAAGATGTATGGCGGGATGCAGTGGAAATTCATCGCCGCATTGCGTATGTGCCGGGGGACGTGAATTTATGGCCGCAGTTGACAGGTGGCGAAGTGATTGATTTATTTGCGAGTCTTCAAGGACAGATGAATGAACGAAAGCGTGATGAATTGCTTGCACGTTTTCAGTTGGATCCGACGAAGAAGTGTCGGACGTATTCAAAGGGGAACCGTCAGAAAGTAGCGCTTGTGGCAGCATTTGCATCGGATGCGGAGCTGTTTTTGTTGGATGAACCGACTTCTGGACTGGATCCTTTGATGGAGAACATCTTCCAGCAATGCGTGGCGGAAGTGAAAGCCGAGGGCAAGACGGTGTTGCTGTCGAGCCATATTTTATCAGAAGTTGAGAAGCTTTGTGATCGTGTCGGCATCATTCGGCAAGGTCGTTTGATTGAATGCGGTACATTAAATGAGCTACGGCATTTGACTCGCATGCGTTTGACGGTGGAGACGCGAGTTCCGATTGAGTCACTTGCTTCGTGGAAAGGTGTTCACAGTGTAGAGCAGACAAATACAGGGTGGGCATTTCAAGCGGATGCGGATGAAATGGAAGCGATTATGCGTAAATTAAGTGAGCATGGCATACAGAAAATTGAAAGTGCATCACCTACACTTGAGGATTTATTCATGCGCCATTATGAAGAAACAGTCGAAAGCAGGAAAGCATGATGAAAGGGAATTTTGCTGGAACTTTACGTCTCTCTCGTTTCATCATGCGGCAAGATCGGTGGCGTTATGTGTGGTGGATCTTCGGAATTGTCGCTATGACGATAGTAGTACCGCCAGCTCTTGATCAATTATATCCAACCGAGCAAGATCGTGAAATGTTGGCGGAGACGATGAAAAATCCCGTCATGACGGCAATGGTCGGACCCGCTGATCTCACGCACTATACGCTTGGTGTGATGGTGTCGCATCAGATGCTTTTAATGACGGGGATTGCAGTCGCCATTATGAACATATTATTGATGGCTCGACATACGCGATCTCAGGAAGAGGAAGGACGAGCGGAATTACTGCATTCATTGCCAATTGCACGGAACTCACAATTGACGGCTTCGATGCTAGTGCTTGTCGGTGTCAATTTGTTGCTGGCGTTACTTATTAGTATCGGATTGTATAGCCTTTCATTCGACAGTATGAATTGGTGGGGGTCGTTTTTATACGGCATGGCACTTGGCGCAATTGGATTATTTTTTGCAGGGGTTACGGCCGTTTGTGCACAACTTGCGGAAAGTTCAAGGGGTGCAGTCGGTTTGTCATTCGCTGTGATGATTAGTACGTATTTACTGCGTGCGGGTGCTGAATCGGTACCTCCATTTGGTTGGCTTACAAAAGTTCAGCCGTATAGCGAGAACAATGGATTGGCAGTCATCGCGTTAGTTGTAGGAAGTCTAGTAATATACTTTCTGTCGATAATCTTGCATGCAAAACGTGATTTAGGCTCAGGTTTTCTACCGTCGAGAAGTGGTCGAGCACATGCTTCCGTTCTTTTGCGTAATCCACTCGGACTTGCGTGGCGTCTTGAGAGAACTGCGTTTATTTCCTGGACGATTGGTATGCTTGTGCTAGCCATGTCTTATGGTTCTGTTCTTGGTGACTTGGAAAATTTTTTCCGAAGTAATGAAATGTTCGCTTCTCTGATTGTGGCGGATGAAAATAGTTCATTAGCTTTGCAGTTTTTGCCTATGCTCATGTCAGTGTTGGCTCTCATCGGTACCATTCCCGCACTTCTAGCAATCCATAAACTTGCAGGAGAAGAGCGGAGGTTAAGGCTAGATATTATCCTAGGTCGGGCGGTTTCAAGAGTGAAATTGTTAGCGGCATTTGTAGCTTTGGCTTTGATCAGCGGGTTATTGATGTTAAGTTTTTCAGCTCTCGGTTTATGGTTAGCAGCTAAGGTTTCCATGGATGAACCATTCGCTTTCCAAACGGTGTTACAAGCAAGTTTGGTTCATTTCCCGGCAGTGGTTGTGATGATTGCGATTAGCACTTGTTTGATTGGTGTCGCTCCACGTGCAACGGGACTCGTCTGGCTCTATCTATTTTACGGTTTCCTAACAGCGTATTTAGGCGGTCTATTTCAATTTCCTGAATGGATGGAGAAACTTTCACCGTATGGTTATGTATCCAAATTGCCTATTGAACAAATGAACTGGCTGTATGTTGGCAGATTGCTAACGATGGCGGCTGTTTTGCTCGTTTCTGGTTTCAATCGCTACAACAATCGAGACATTCAAGGATAGGAATGTAACTCTTTGTTCATATTGACTAACCTTGTACAAACTAATGCGTTATATAGAAGTAATAGAAAATCCGTACGAAATTGATTGATGAAAATAGTTATGGCAGACCCATCCGCAAGCGCTGGAGTGGATTCGGTGAAGGATACATCGTGGGTTCGTATCAAATATGGTTATAACCAACTAGTAATTAAATGGTAGAATGGGAGTGACTAGTAGAAACTAGTCAAACTATTCTAGGAGGGAAATAATGAAGAAAATCATTCGAGTTGTGTTGTTCACTGCATTGTTGCTCGCATTATTTGTTAGCAATATAGGATCTGTCCAAGCGGCAACGAAGGAATTCATAGATGTGCCGAAGAAGCATTCGAACTACGAAGCGATTCAAGCGATCCAAGAAGCTGGCTATATTTCCGGCTATCCAGACGGTACATTTCGTCCGAGTCAAAGCATCAGCCGTAAACACGTAGCGAAGTTATTGGATAAAGCACTGAAACTACCGGCTTACACAGGTGGCAAAGTAATCTACAAAGATGTACCGAAGAATCATGCGTACTATTCATCGATTATGAACTTAACAGAAGCGGGAATTTTTAGTGGTGGACTTGATGGGAAATTCAATCCCGAAGCACCGATCACTCGTATTCAAATGGCGAAAGTATTGGATTTGGCATATGATTTTAATATGACAGTGTACGAGGCATTTGAAGACGTTAACCGCAATCATTGGGGCTATGTCTATGCCAATGCATTAGCTGCAAGTGGAGTAGCAAAAGGGGATCAAGGTCGTTTTTATCCGAATCGCCCCGTGACGCGCGCGCATTATGCGGAGTTTTTAAACCGTGCAATCGAAGCGAAAAAAGCAGATCCTACGATTGGCAAAGTGACGAAAAACAAAGCGATTGATCTATCAAATCGACTGACAAATTTGATTGAATATACGTTAATTGAAGGTAAAAGACAGAAGAAGACCTTTGCACAGATCCGTCCGGAGTTATTGAAGTATGCGACGTTAGAATTTGTGGAGGGTAATCTTCAAGAGTATTATCCATACGTCTGCACAGAATGCGATCAATTTTTATTCCCGTTCCAATTACGAACAGAATTTAAGCTGCGCTTTGATTTCACCCAGCCATCTCCAAATAGAATTAGCGTTCAAACAGTAGAGTTTGCGGATGGTTTGGCACATGGCGGGTTTGTAGGTTACCTATTTAAGCAAGATGCTGGGAAATGGAAAATGGAAGATTACACATATAATTTAGTTGGAAAAAAGAATTTTAAGCTGACGATAGAAGAAGCAGAACAGATTATTAGAAATGATTATTTACTCTATAACGATACGGTCCGGGTTACTTATAAATCCAAGAAGCAAGTGACTGGAAAAGATATTGTATCGAATGAAAAGTACACATACGACGTCTATACATTCATAGTTGTGACAGACTACGGAACCGAAACGGTAGAAGTGGATTCAGATTCAGGGATGTATTATTAACTAGAAGAAGTGATGGAAACGATTGCCGTTCCCATCATTTCTTTTTTATTCTTGCTCCACTTCACGCAACCCAACCGCATCAATAATCCGCTCCACTCCATGCTCGCAATAACCATACGAGCGCCACGAACACGTTTCACAAATCACTTCGATATCAGAAGGCACGACGCCTACCCGAATCCGTCGCTCGACCTCCCGCCACGGTAAAACATCCCCGAATTTCAACCCAAGTCGCTTTAAAATCTCCGAATCTCGCACGTAAATGCCTTGATCTTCACAATGATAGGGCTGATCATCAGGAAACTTCGCACATAAATAATCCGGGCCTTTCATGATTTGTATCAATGTATCGGGTCGTTGCCGTAAAGCGCTGTGGACCGCAGTCATGTTTTCCGCATATTCCTTCGAGTAGCCCATCCCACGATAACCAAGCAAGCAAAATAGATGATGACCACGTAACTTAATCATGTGTTGCCGCCTTTCTAAATTAAACGGATTAAATAATATTACTCGGATTTAGGGTTTTACTAGTTGATGCTTCTTTATATGATACTGCAAGCTCTGCCGTGTAATTCCCAGTTTGCGTGCGGTTGCAGAAATATTCCAATCTGTTTGCTCTAAAGTGGACTCTATAAACCGTCTTTTAGACTGATTTAATAAGTTTTTTATTGGCCTGCTTGATTTAGTTTCCTCTTTACTTTCAAATAAATGTTGCTCAGAAACAATTTTCCCCCGAATATAGGAAGGCAAATGCTGGATTTCAATTGCTTTTGCATCTTCTGTCACCCGAATAACAATGTTTTGGATTAAATGCTCCAACTCTCTAATATTACCTGGCCACGAGTAGCGTAACAAAGCATCCCGTAAAGTGGGGGAGAGAGGAGGTGTTCTTGTCCCCATTTTCTCTTTAAATGTTTCTAAAAAGTAATTAATGAAAAATAAAACGTCTTCTGGCCGATCGCGTAATGGAGGGATAAACAGGCTTGTATTGGCGACTCGATAAAACAAATCTAGCCGCATTCTTTCTTCTTCAATCAATTTCTCCGGGTCTTCATTTGATGCACTGATAACTGTACAGCGAACAGGGGTCACGTCGTTAGATCCTACTCGACGCACTAAACGCTCTTGTAATACACGCATAAGCTTTGACTGCAAGGTCATCGGCATGGAGTTTATTTCATCCATGAAGAGGGTGCCTTCTTTGGCATATTCAAATAACCCGATTTGGTCTGTAGCCCCAGTGAAAGCCCCTTTGACGGTACCGAATAATGTGCTTTCCAATAAGTTTTCCGGAATAGCCGCACAGTTGATCGCCACAAACGGCTTATCCCTGCGCGGGCTGTGATTGTGCATACTTTGCGCGAACAGTTCCTTGCCAGTACCTGTTTCACCGACAATCAGTGTATCGGTATTATGGATGGAAACCGCCTGGGCTTCTCTCAATAGTTCTTTTAATGCTGTACTTTGGCCTTTAATATCTTCAAACGTAAAGAGCGTTCCATTTGAAGAGAAGGATTTTTCCCTTGCTACTTGGTATTTGCTTCGCTTTAATTCAATCGTTTGATAGAGCTGATCTTTTAGTTTGGATTCATTCGTACTGATAGAGAAAACGCCAATAGTTTCCCCGTCTTTCTTAATAGGGAATGTACTATAGCTGACATATTGGGGGACACCGGCCACTTTAGAGTGTGCCCGGTACCGGGAAAAAATAGGTTTGCCCGTATTAAATACATGTCGGTGCTCAGAGAACTGCGGATTGTAATTATATGCATCCCATAAAGGTTTTCCGATAATTTCTTGGGCTCGTAAACCTTCCATCTTTTCTTGGGCTTCATTATAGAGAGTGATTTCTCCATCTGCGTTACTCATCATCACACCTTCATCTATGGTTTTGATGACTTCTTCCAAACAATAGAGACGCGCTTCGTTATTATCCAATTGAAAGGCGAATTCTTTTATACATAATATAATCAGTTGATCAGGTTCTTCCATATGCTTGACAGATACCTGAAGTTTTTTCCCTTGAAGCTCAACGTAAAAAACTTCATGATCGATAAATTGTAAATCGCCTCTTCTAAACAATTCTTTGATATCTGTAGTTGTGTCTACTGAAAGGTTTAAGTTTTCTTGTAATTCAAACCATAAAACTTTGTTTGATGAATCTAGGACGATGACTCCATCGACAAAATTTTTCGCGAATGAACCAAATAGTTTAGCAAACATCTAAAAAACCTCCTATACATAGTACGACTTTTATTATATCACGCAACAATCAGAAAAATCTGCATTTGCATGCAAAATATATCTGCACACTTGAAAACGCCTTCATTTAAAGGTGATTCATGAAAGAAGTAGAGAGAATGACATGTGCAGAGAGAAGATTTATCTGCGGGGGGCGGAGAAATAGTATTGTCATCTTTCATACTAGTAATAGTAGATTTGAATGAAATTTACCGTTGATACAATAAGCTTTTGGTGGAATAGATAAATAAATTACTACAACTTTTTAAAAGTTGGCACGGTACTTGCATTATATAAAGGCGAGAAACAAAAAAACTATTTTATCCAGGGGGAATTCAATATGACTACAAAACCAGAAATCTTATATTCCGTAAAAGCACAAAGAGGACCAGAGCTTCGTTGTAAAGGATGGAGACAAGAAGCAATCCTCCGTATGTTAGAAAACAACATGGAAAATGCAGAAAAGCCAGAAGAGCTTGTTATCTATGGCGGAATAGGTAAAGCTGCGCGTAACTGGGAATCTTACCATGCGATTGTACAATCTCTAAAAGATTTGGAAGATGATGAGACATTGGTTGTTCAATCAGGAATGCCAGTGGCGGTATTTAAAACTCATAAATATGCTCCGACAGTTGTCATGGCTACAACGAACATTATGAAAGCAGATTGGCCTACGTTCTACGACTTACAGGACAAGAACCTTACAATCTATGCAAACTATACAGCAGCACCTTGGGAGTACATCGGAACACAAGGTGTTATCCAAGGAACGTTTGAAACATTATCAGCGATTGCTCGCCTTCATTATAATGACTCCCTTGTGGGCAAGATCCTATTGACTGCAGGAGCAGGTGGTATGGGAGGAAACCAAACACGTGCGATGACGATGCATGGTGGCGTTTGTATCCTTGTTGACTCCAACGTAGAGATCATCAACCGCCGTATCGAAAAAGGTTTCATCGACGAATTGGCACCTTCTTTAGATGAAGCGATCAAAAAAGCGAAAGAATATGCTGCGGCAGGCAAGCCACTTGGAATCGCAGTAGTAGGAAATGCTGCTGACGTATTTGAAGAAATTCTGAAGAGCGACTTCCGTCCGGAAATTGCAACGTCTATGACACCAGGTCATGACCCAATTTCTTATCTTCCGTCTGGCTATACAGTAGAAGAAGCAGAGCATTTGCGTGATACAGATCGTGATTTGTACTTAGAAAAAGGCCGCGAAACAATGATTCGTGAATTGAAAGCGCTTATTCAGTTTATGGATGAAGGAGTTCATGCATTTGAATACGGAACGAGTCACCGTAAAGAGTGTATGGATGCAGGGATGGATAAAGATGAGGCGAAGCGTTTGCCAGGATTCGTAGCAGAATATATACGTCCATTGTTCTGTGAAGGCCGTGGACCTTTCCGTTGGGTATGCCTATCTGGAGATGCAGAAGATCTTCGTAAGATTGATGACATGATTCTTGAGAAGTTTGCGGATGACTACTTAGTCACACGTTGGATCAAATTGGCGAAAGAGCATATTCCAATCGAAGCATTACCTGCACGGATTTGTTATATGGGCTTTGGTCAGCGTAAAAAGTTTGCATTAGAAGTAAACGACATGATTCGCCGTGGCGAGCTATCTGGACCAGTAGCGTTTTCACGTGACAATTTAGATTCGGGATCTATCGTTAACCCAACATTTGAATCAGAAAATATGAAGGACGGCAGTGATTTGATTTCTGACTGGCCGATGCTGAATGGATTATTGAACGCAGTTGGTATGTGTGATCTAATTGCGATTCAGGCAAACTATTCTATGGGGGAAGCAGTACACACAGGTGTCACAATGGTGGCGGATGGTACAGCGGAATCAGATATGCGTCTTGAAGTTGCGATGACAGTTGACTCTGGAATTGGTGTTGTACGCCATGCTCAGGCTGGTTATGAAACTGCGCGTGATGTAGCAAATGGTAAAGGTGAACTGACTGAAGATAGCATTAAAATCCCATTGTGGTGGGAAAGTAAAGCTACATTTGGCCCGAAGGATTTAGAAAAAGCAGTAGCTAAATCATAAGTAATAGAATTAAAGAAAAGTGGGTGGGGAGATCAAACGCCTGTTTGAGCTCCTCACTTCTTGTTTAATGGACTTAAACAACTACCAGGGTAGGTGAAGAGAATGAACGATGTAAAAGAGACGATCGATCAGATTGATACAGCGTATACAGACATACAACCCAATATTTACTCGGCACGTAATATGTTTAGTTTTTTCTTCTTCAGTCTAATTGGTGTGTTCATGTTCTTTGTTCCAATGGAGCTTAATGGGAAAAACTCTATACCCTTAGACCATTTAGTCACTTGGTTGCGTAATGCTTTTCCGACTACTGTTTCATATTACATTTTGATTATCATGATACTTGGTGCTGCCTATCCGTTTTATTCTGGAGGTTGGCGAAGATCCAAAATTGATATGGCGTTGTCGGGCCTGAAGGTACTTGGGGCTCTTGCATCCGTTCTAGTTTTGTTTGAAATCGGCCCTAAGTGGCTGTTGGCAGATGATATGGGGCCTTATTATTATTCAATCGTATTGACGCCTATTGGTGTGTTAGTACCGATTGGTGCGATTTTCTTGGCTTTGTTAGTAGGTTATGGATTGCTAGAGTTCATCGGTATTCTTATGCAACCTATTATGAGACCGGTCTGGAGGACACCCGGAAAATCAGCGATAGATGCCGTTGCTTCTTTCGTTGGTAGTTATTCGATTGGGCTATTGATTACCAACCGCATCTATAAGGAAGGTAAATACTCCCGACGCGAAGCAACTATCATTGCTACAGGCTTTTCTACAGTATCCGCTACGTTTATGGTTGTCGTAGCCAAGACATTGGATTTAATGGAGATTTGGAATTTATACTTTTGGCTGACATTCCTAGTTACATTTTTAGTTACAGCAATTACAGTTAGATTGTGGCCGATTAACAAAATTCCTGACGATTACTACACGGGGGAAGGTGCACCCGAAGTCATCATTCGTGAAAAGAGATTCCAGCATGCCTGGCAAGCATCGATGAAAACTGCTGAAACTGCGCCCAGCCTTTTTAAAAATGTTCTATCGACGCTGAAGGATGGCATTCTCATGGCGATGAGTATACTTCCATCAGTTATGGCAATAGGACTAATCGGTTTAATTTTGGCTAATCATACACCGGTATTTGATTATTTAGCTTATCTTTTATTGCCGTTAACTTGGATTTTGCAAATACCTGAACCGTTCCTAGCTGCAAAAGCTGCGATGATCAACTTAGTGGATATGTTTTTGCCGTCATTGATGGTAATGGATGCCAGTCTGCACACAAGGTTTATTGTAGGTTCGATTTCAATCTCAACTATTCTATTCTTTTCAGCATTGATACCTTGTGTCCTATCTACGGATATCCCGATTAAAATGCGTGAGATTTTGGTACTTTGGTTCATTCGCACAGTTTTATCATTAATTATTGTAACACCGTTAGCATTTTTATTTTTGTGAGAGCGCTTACTATTGAGGGCTATTACATTATTTAACTGGAGGTTTCTATCGTGACTCAAATAAATGGTACTACAAAAGTTGATTTGGTCATTCGTCATGCAGCAGAAGTATTGACCTGCATGGGAGAAGGAATGGCGGGTCTTGGCGTTATTAAAGATGCTTGGATTGCTGTGAAAGACGGACGTATTGCAGGAGTTGGTACAGAAAAAGAAGGAAGTACCACTATTGATCTGGACGATGCACTGCAAGTCGATGCTACGGGGAAGGTGGTTGCGCCAGGGTTTGTAGATTCCCATACGCATCTTGTTTTCAACGGCACACGTGTAGAAGAGTACGCGGCTAAAATAGCTGGTGGAGATTTAAAGAAGCTTGAGGAAATGGGTATTACCGCAGGACCGAATCGAACGATTGAACTTACTCGGCATGCATCTGAGGAAGAACTGTTCCAACAATCGAAAAAACGAATGATGAACATGCTTCAGTACGGCATGACAACGATTGAAAGTAAAAGTGGTTATGGTCTGACAACAGAAAGTGAAATTAAAATCCTAGAAGTTGGACGACGACTCGATAAAGAAACACCGGTTGATGTATATAACACATTTCTAGGGGCTCATGGATTCCCTGAAGGAATGACGAAAGAGGAATATTTACGTGTCATTATTGAGGATATGATTCCGAAAGTCGGCGAGCGAAAACTGGCGGAGTTCTGCGATGCTTGGTGTGATGATGGATATTTCACAGCGGAAGAGTCCGAACAAATTCTTGCAGCTGGCTTGAAATACGGCATGAAACCGAAACTGCATGCAGATGCTTATTCGTATATCGGTGGGTCTGATCTTGCCGTCAAGATGAATATGGTTTCCGTTGATCATTTAAACTATACACCGGTCGAAGTAATGGAGAAACTCGCCAAATCGAATGTAACAGGTGTTTTGATGCCTGCACTAGATTTTGCTGTAGGTCATAAGAAACCGTTTGATGCGCGTAAAATGCTGGATTTGGGAATGAATATCGCCCTTGCAACGGATCTTTGCCCAGCATGCTATACAGAGTCGATGCAGTTTGTTATAAATTTGGCTTGCAGGCTGTATAAGTTCACGGTGGAAGAAGCAATCAAAGCAGCGACTTATGGTGGGGCATGCGCGTTGGATTTGGATGATAGAGGCGTGATTGCTGAAGGTAAAGTAGCTGACCTTCAGATTTGGGCAATTCCTTCATACGTCCATATCGCATATGAACTCGGAACCAATATTGTGGAGACTGTATTGAAAGACGGCAAAGTAGTTGTAGAGCCTATAATGGCACAATGAGAAAAGGAGCGAATTAGAATGACAAACAAACAAGTGAAGAATAACGCAGCACAATGTGTGGATGAGAAACGCTTACTCGACTTATTTCTAGAACTAGCTAAAATTGATGGACCAAGCGGAAAAGAACAAAAGGTAGCAGACTATTTGAAAAAAGCATTGCCTGAACTTGGGTTTACTATTGAATTTGATGAAGCGCATAAAGCATTTGGCGGAGAAGTAGGCAATCTAATTGCTTACAAAGAAGGTACAGATTCATCTGTAGCGCCAGTATTTTTCTCTACACATATGGATACTGTCTTGCCAACGAAAGACTTAAAGCCCGTAATCAAAGATGGCGTAATTTACTCTGACGGAACAACGATCTTAGGAGCAGATGACCGTGCAGCGTTGGCGGCGTACTTAGAAGGCGTTCGCGCAGTAATAGAGAGTGGAATCCCGCACGGTCCGATTGAATTGGTCTTAACAGTCAATGAACAACCAGGTCTTGTAGGTGCCCGTCATCTAGATTACAGCAAACCAAAAAGTAAGTTTGGATACATTTTCGATAGTAGCGGCGACGTGGGTCAAACGATTTTGAAGGGTCCATACAGCAGCAGGATCTGGATGAAGGTAAAAGGAAATGCGGCACATATTGCGCTTAATTCAGAAGAAGGCAATAATGCGTTCATTTTGGCAGCAGCGGGTTTATTGGAAATCAACTTAGGTGAAATTGATGAGGAGACTCTAGCGAATATCGGTATTATCGAAGGCGGAGAGCTAACTTCCATTATTCCGGGTGAAGTGACGGTTGCCGGTGAAGTGCGAAGCTTCTCCAAAGAAAAGTTGGATAAGCAGCTGAAGCATATGGAAGACGCTATGCGTAAAGCGGTGGAAGATCGCGGAGGTAAGGTAGACGTAACGATCGAGAAAAAGTACAGTGGTTTCGCGATTCCAGAAAATCATATCCTAACGAAAACCGTATTGGAGGCGTCGGACAATATTAGCGTCAAGCCGTACCTAACCGAAACGCTTGGCGGAGCTGATACAAATGTATTGAATGAAAATGGCTTGATTTGTCTAACGTTAGGCAATGGTTTTCAAAACATCCATTCATTTAGAGAGTGCATCAGTATAGAGAATCTAACAAATACAGGGAGATTGACTGCAGCATTAATTCAGAAGTGGTATGAAAGCCAGAAGAAATAAGACGTAAGGATTTAACTGGAAGACAATACTGAAAAAAGAAAAGATTCCGGGGGGATGAGAGTAGTGCTAATGAATCCAGTATTCATTTCCGTAGTAGTTCTAACAGTATTAAGTCTAGGTAGAGTACACGTCATATTTGCGATATTAATGGCGGCAATTACAGCAGGTCTTCTTTCCAGTTTGTCATTATCGGACACAACTTCCTTATTTCTAAGTGGAATGGGCGGCCAGTCAGAAACTGCATTGAGCTATATATTACTAGGTATCTTTGCGGCTATGATTGCACATTCGAATATAACCAAAATGCTAATTAATAAATTGTTATCAGTTAAAAAAATGAATAAATATATGATGCTGTTGATGATTGCGGGCTTGACATGTCTGTCAGGAAACCTGATTCCAGTACATATTGCATTCATACCGATTCTAATTCCACCATTGTTGATTTTCTTCAACTATTTGCGTTTAGACCGACGAGCTGCCGCTTGTGCTCTAACGTTTGGATTGAAGATGCCTTATATTTTAATTCCAGCAGGCTACGGGTTGATTTTCCACGGAATCATCGTGCAGGAGATCAGTGCCAATGGGATGCCTGTCACATTATCACAAGTACCGCTAGCAATGGCGTTACCGGCAGTTGGTATGTTTGTCGGTTTGTTTATAGCAATTTTCATCACGTATCGCAAACCACGCGATTATGATTCTGCTGAAGAACGTGCTAGCCAGGAAGAATTATTTTCGTCCGCTGTTCAACTGGCTGCTACTGAAGAACAGGTTAAACACAAATTTGATCTACGAGATATACTTACACTTGTTGCTATTGTCGCGGCACTGGCGGTTCAGATTCTTTTACACTCATTGGTGATCGGTGCGCTTGTCGGGATTATCGTGATGTTTGCTGCAAGAGTTGTCACATTGGGTGAAGGCGAAGTGGTCGTACAAGAGGGTGTCAAACTTATGGGGGCTATTGCATTTGTCATGCTTTTGGCTTCTGGTTATGCAACTGTTTTAAAAGATACAGGTGCTGTAACGGATTTGGTAACTGCTGTGGAAGGATATTTCAGCTATGGTAAAGTAGCTGGCGCTGCACTACTATTATTGATAGGTTTACTAGTGACGATGGGTATCGGGACATCCTTTGGTACAATTCCGATATTAGCCGCCGTATTTGTTCCAATTTGTATGGTTATGGGTTTTAGTCCGCTTGCAACAATTGCGTTGATTGGTACAGCGGGAGCATTGGGTGACGCAGGTTCACCAGCTTCAGATAGTACGCTTGGTCCCACATCAGGATTAAACGCGGATGGTAAGCATCATCATATTTGGGATACTTGTGTACCTACATTTTTGCATTATAATATTCCATTATTTGTATTCGGGATAGTAGCGGCCGTAATTTTATAAATACTACAGTATAAGAGGTGTTTGAATGAGTAAGGAAATGGTAATTTATTTGGATGGTGAATCGCTGGATCGTCAACAGATAGAGAGAATCGTCTACGATAGGGTAGAAGTTGGCATTTCGGAGCATTCGCTTAAGCGGGTTCAAGAGAGCCGTGAGCGTATTGAAAAGCAATTGCGCGACGGAAAGGTAATCTACGGTGTAAATACGGGCTTCGGAAAGCTAAGTGATATTCAGATTGAGGAAGAGGATATTACGAAATTGCAACTCAATTTACTTCGGGCAGATGCTGTTGGTGTTGGAGATCCTTTGCCACAACCCATTGTACGGGCCATGATGATTTTGCGTGCAAATGCATTAGCAAAAGGGTTCTCTGGAATTAAGGAAGATACGTTACAGTTATTGATTCAACTGATCAATAAAGGCGTGCATCCGGTCGTTCCTAGTAAAGGATCTGTAGGTGCAAGCGGTGACTTGGCCCCTTTATCACATGTGGCGATTGTGTTGATTGGAGAAGGGCGTGCAGAGTTTGAGGGAGAGATCTTGCCTGGCGGAGAGGCCCTAAAACGTGCTGGATTACAACCGGTCACATTGCAGGCTAAAGAGGGACTTGCCTTAATTAATGGCACGCAAGCTATGACAGCTGTTGGGGTTATTGGATTGAATGAAGCCGAACGCGTGGGTCTTGCTGCGGATATGGCAGCAAGTCTTACAATGGAAGCATTACAGGGGATCATTACTGCATTTGATAAAGAACTTCTTGCGGTGCGGCCGCATAAAGAAATGGAGGTAGTCGGTTCCCGTATAAGAAATTGGTTGGAAGGTAGTAAGCGCATAACAAGCCAGGGGCAAATTCGTATGCAAGATGCCTATTCTATTCGGTGTATCCCACAAGTACACGGTGCTTCTTGGCAATCGCTACAATATGTAGATGATCGGTTAAGTGTAGAAATGAACTCTGCCACGGATAACCCGATTATCCTTGAAAACGGTGAAATTATTTCAGGTGGTCACTTCCACGGACAGCCGATTGCGCTTGCTATGGACTTTATGAAAGTTGGAGCCGCGGAATGGGCTAATATTTCCGAAAGACGTATTGAGCGATTAGTAAACCCTCAGTTAAGCGGACTATCTCCGTTTCTTGCAACAGATCCAGGCTTGGAATGTGGTCTGATGGTAGCGCAATATGTTGCAGCGGCACTTGTTTCGGAGAATAAGGTGCTTGCTCATCCAGCGAGTGTAGATTCTATTCCGACTTCGGCCAACCAGGAGGACCATGTCAGTATGGGAACAATTGGCTCGCGACAAGCACGTGAAATCATTCATAACAGTTCCCGCGTCATCGCAATTGAACTAATTTGTGCTTCACAGGCTATTCACTTGGAACAGATAGAGAACAAACTGGCTCCTGCCACTAAAGCCTATTTAGAAAAAGTGCGTAAGATTTGTCCGCCATTAGAAGCTGATCGTGATATCTCTGAACAAATTGAAGAGTTATCGAAATTTATCTTGCGCGATGATACATTGACGCAAGATGTTAAGTAATTTAACGAAACATACTTTAAAATCATTTCCGTGTAACGATATGCAGAGTCGTTATGTAGAAGTCATGTTAGGTTTCCATATATATGCTAGGTTAAAGCGCATCACTATTGTGGTGCGCTTTTGAAGTTTGCTACGATTAACTGAATTTCTTCGCTTGGCTCACCTTCTTCAACTAACTCATTCACAATCTCACATCGAATAATATCGTTACGCTTAATAGATTGTAGATCTTTAAATGCCCCTACCCAAAGCCTCTGATTCCCGATAATCTCCAAAAATACTAACGTATGAAAAGGCTTCGTATTCGTCTGATGTCCCTTTAAATTTCTCATTATCACTTTACATAGGAATGAAAAGTTTTACCCATTGAAGTGTACACAACTATTTAATTCCCTTATATATTTAAAATTTTTTAAAAAGTCTTTCATTAGTATGTGGAGTGTGATATATTACTGAATAATAAATGAAGTTAGAAAGTTCGAGGAGGTACAAACGAGATGTCAGCGCTTACAAAAACAGAAATTCTTAATCTACTACAAGACTTGATCAGAATTCCATCCGTCAATCCTGTATTGGCTCCAACTGAAGGGCATAATGAGGTGAAAATTGCAGAGTTTGCGGTGGAGTGGTTACAGCGACACCATGTACATGCGGAAATTGAATATGTTAAACCCGGACGGCCGAATGTCTATGCCGAAGTGGGTGACGGTGACGGACCGACATTATGTTTATGTGCACATTTAGATACAGTAGGAACAGATGGTATGGAAATCGATCCATTTGAACCTACAGTAGAAGGGAATCGAGTGTACGGTCGAGGAAGTTGCGATATGAAAGCAGGAGCTGCTGCGATTATGAGCACTGCTGCAATCTTGGCTGCAGAAGGTACGGTCAAAGGAAAAGTAATTTTAGCATTAGTATGCGATGAGGAATATGCGAGTATCGGCGCTGATCATTTCGTTAAACAACATAAAGCGGATGCTTGTATCTTGACGGAACCAAGTGATTTGAAAATGGTAGTAGCCCATAGAGGGTTTTTATGGGGCAAGATTACAACGATTGGACGAAGCGCACATGGAGCAAGGTGGGATATTGGTGAAAGCGCTATCACGAAAATGGGCTCGGTCATTGTAGGGTTGGATCGATTGGATAAAGAGGTACTACGAGAAAGAACGCATCCATTAGTTGGTCCAGCCTCCATGCATGTAAGCTTGGTTACTGGCGGTATAGGAGTCTCGACATATGCACCAGAATGCCAGATTCAGATTGAACGAAGAACTTTACCGAATGAATCGATCGATGAAATTAAAAAAGAAATTGAACAAGTTGTACAGGCAGCTGCGGAAGGGTCAAAGATTGAGTGGTTTTTCAGAAGAGATCCTTTATTATGCGATGAAAATGAACTCATCATGCAACATGTTTCGAATGCTTATCAGTCTGTAGTAGGAACAGAAGTTGAAAAAGTTGGCTGGGAAGTTTGGACGGATGCCGCAGTTTTCCACGAGGCAGGGATCCCTACATTGAACATCGGTGCTACTGGTTTTGGACTTCATGAGCCAGTGGAGTGGGTAGATTTTGATTCTGTGATGAAGAATACAGACATATTAGTGCAGTCTGCTAGAACATTCTTAAAAGATCCTAGTTTTAACAAGTAACCTAGTAAAACACCATTATGAAAATCAGGGGGTATCCATTTGAAAAAGTCATCGGCAGGTTATTCTACACAGTTAGGGTTAGTTATTACGCTTATTGCAGGTTCAGTAGGGCTCGGAAACATTTGGAGATTTCCGAGAATCGCCGCCGAAAATGGTGGAGGAACATTTATAGTCGCTTGGGCTATTATGATGATACTTGTTTGTTTGCCAATTATGTTGGGGGAACATTCGATGGGACGAGCTACACGACACGGCCTTCCTGGCGCTTTTAAAGACTTTATCGGTAGCAAATATACGTGGATGGGCATCACTGTCACGATTATGATGTTTGCTTTAAATGCCTACTACACCGTATTAACAGGCTGGGTTGTTTACTATTTAGGATTATCTATTACAAATGGATATAAAGGTGAAGATAAAGCCGTACTTTTTGACACGGTATCTGGTGGTAACTATATAACTGTACTAATCTTTGTTGCGCTCATCTCATTAGCTTGTTACATAGCGTATAAAGGAATTAAAGGAATTGAGAAAGTATCGAAAGTATTTTTACCGATTCTATTTATCAGTCTAGCAATCGTCGCGATTTACTCAATTACATTACCAGGTTCGTCAAAAGGGTTGAATTATTTATTCTCTTTTGATCCTACTCTATTATTCAGTTCAAAGATTTGGCTTGAGGCCTTAACGCAAGCAGTTTGGTCGGCTGGAGCGGGCTGGGGATTAGTTATTACGCTTGCTGTTTTTACAAAGTCTAAATCTGATTTGTCATTAACGACTAGTATCCAAGTGGCGGGCGACGGTATGGTAGCGTTACTTGCTGGTATGGCCGTTGTACCTGCGGTGTTCGCAATGGCTCCGACAATTGAAGCTGCAGAAGGTATTTTGACACAAGGCAATTTTGGTTTAACGTTTATTTCATTGACCAATCTATTTGAACAAATGCCAGGGGGCTACTATATTGGAGTTTTGTTCTTCCTAAGCTTAGCATTGGCAGCGTTTTCATCTGTTATCGCAAGTGTGATGATTGTCATTTTGCCACTAGCAGATTCGGGGGTTTCTAAGAAGAAAGCAATTCTCTGGACATACTTAATCTTGATCGTTTGGGGTCTACCTTCTGCTTGGAATCCAACGTTCTTATCGAATCAAGACTGGATTGTTGGTCAAATGATGGTATTCGGTGCGTTTCTATCTTGCTTTGCACTCTATAAATTTGGTGTCTCAAAAGTACGTAAAGAGTTTATTAATAATCCCTATACAGGTATGCCGATTGGTAAGTGGTGGGAGTATTCCATCAAGTATATCGCGCCTGTCATTATCGTGATTATGTTTGTTTGGTGGTCTGTCCAATCGATTGGTTGGGATGATCAGTGGTGGAATCCATTTGCTGCATTAAGCTTAGGTACGTTGATTTTACAGGGAGGACTTATGCTGTTGATCAGTATTATTTTCAATAACCGAGTGAGCGATTCTATTCAGACAAAGCATTATATAGGCAACGGTTTTCCGGAAATTCCGAAAAACGACTACTCCGAGTAATAAAACTACTACGTATAGATGGGATGGGTTTCTATGACTATAAATGCAGTAATTATGATGATTATTATACTAGGTTCATTTTTTGGAGGGTTTGCAATTATGCTAGCTCGCCTTTTGGGAAATGCAAAGAATGTTGAGAATGAATAAGGAGTGACAAAGAATGTCATATATAACATTTACAGAAGAAGATTTCGTTCCAAGAATTGCTACATGTCAAAGGAAATTGGAGCAACAAGGCTTTGATGGCCTGCTTGTAACGGCTGAAAGTAACTTAACGTATTACTGTAACTTCCATACCCATGCACCTTGGTCCACCTTTACAAGATCTGCTTTTCTATTTATTCCGCTAAAGGGTAAGCCGTTGCTTTACGTACATGTCTTCCAAGTGCCAGATGCTGAGAAAATCACAAAAGGTTGCGATGTATTAGGCTTTGAAAGCTTGACAGGACCGACTGCCAAAGAGCTTCGTGACGTCATGGACGCGCGAGGAATGGCAAGTGGAACGATTGGGATGGAAATGGGCCATGAGCAATTAATCGGATTCCAATTAAATTTATATGAATCATTGAAGAAGGAACTCTCAGCAGTTCAATTTAAAGATGCTTCAAATCTCATTTGGAGTCAACGAGTGATTAAATCACCGAAAGAAGTGGCGTGTATTCGTAAAGCATGTGAAGCGACTAGCTTTGCACATGATAAAGTGTTCGCGAATATGAAAGAAGGCATGACGGAGTTGGACATGTCGAGGCTTGTTCAAAGGTACATGCTTGAAGGTGGCGCAGATGCTCCAGGGTTCGTTATCCTCACTTCAGGCGTAGAAAATTACGATCGAATTAGCAAAACAGCAACCGACAGAATGTTAGTAAATGGCGATTATATTTTCTTGGATTTAGGTGCCAGGTACAATGGCTATTGGTCTGACTTTTGCCGGACGGGCGTAATTGGAAAAGCGAGTGAAGAACGCAAGACGTATCAACAGAAAATACATGAAGTGACGATGCGGGCAGCGGAAATTATGCGTCCAGGTGTTCCGGTAGCCGATCTAGCGAGAGCGTGTTTTAAAGAAATGGAGCGCGTGGGTATTGATGCAAACTTCGAGTGTGGTAGATTGGGTCATAGTATGGGACTGATGAGCACAGAGCCGCCATCCATCACAATCTATGATGATGCGATACTAGAAGAAGGCATGATTATTAATCTAGAACCAGGCGTAGTCAATGAATTAGGGATTTTTAATTTAGAAGAAAACTTCGTCATCACAAAAGATGGTGCGGATCTTCTTTCAGGCGGCAGTCGAGAACTTCATTCAATTATGTAAACAAGCCAATATATGAAGAATATAAATAAAAGGGGACAAGAAAAAATGACGGTTCAAGTATTTAATGGATGTAAAGTGAGTAGTGGGAAGAAGCAAGCAATAGAAAAGAGTAATTTCCTGACAGTGAAGAAAGCAGAAGAGATTAAGGACTTTTTTAAAACTGTAGAAGAGTATAAAGAGACCCCTTTAGTATCACTAGATTCTCTAGCAGAAAAGCTTGGCGTTAAAAAAATCTACGTAAAAGACGAATCTACACGGATGGGCCTAAACGCATTTAAAGTCATCGGTGGATTATATGGTATTTCCAAAATACTATGCGAAAAATTGAATGTGGAGCTGCATGAGATTACATTTGATTACCTATTATCTGAAGAAGTCTATGAAGTGATTAAAGATTTTGTTTTCATCTCAGCTACTGACGGTAATCATGGGAAAGGCATTGCCTGGATGGCCAATAAATTGGGATGTAAATGCGTAATCTATATGCCTAAAAACACAGTATCTTCACGTGTCGAAGCGATTGAATCATTGGGCGGTACAGTGCATGTTACAGAGATGAATTATGACGATACGATGCGAGAAGTTGTGAAAATCGCTGAAGAAAATAATTGGTATCATGTGCAGGATCAAGCATGGGGTGAGTATACTACGATACCGAATTGGATTTCAGAAGGTTATATGCTGATTGCACATGAAGCAAACGAGCAAATGATTGCAGATGAAACGCCAGCACCGACGCATATTATGTTGCAAGCAGGAGCGGGTTCATTTGCATTCGGTATCGCGGGTTATTATGCAGATGCGTATGCGAATAATAAACCACATATGACTATTTTAGAGCCCGAAAATGCGGCATGTTACTTTGAATCTATCCAACAAGACCGGTATACTACAGTAAGTGGAGAACTTAAAACAATTATGGCAGGATTATCTGTAGGCGAGCCGAACACAGAAGCGTGGACTACATTAAAGGCTGTAACGGATGCTTTTGTGACGCTACCGGATTATGTGTCCGCACGAGGTATGCGCGTGCTTGCAAGCCCACTTGGTACCGATCAGCGTGTAGTATCTGGAGAATCGGGTTCATCCATCGGTATCGGTTTGCTATCTTTAGTAGATACGAAAGAGGCAGCAGGATTAAAAGAAACATTGCAACTCGACGAACACTCAGTTGTGTTATTATTTAATACAGAAGGCAATACAGATCCAGAAGGGTATGAGAATATTGTCTGGGGTGGCTGCTATCCTACACCGACTATGTCATAAAAGAAAAATTGTACGGGGGTTTCCTAAAGCGTAACCCAGCTGTTAGTAAAGGGAATGAATGGGGGGTGAATGGTTATGGAAGGTAGTGTGAAAATCAAACGCACATTCATGCGAGATGAAGCGTATGACATTCTACAAAACTGGATTATTGCAGGGAAACTAGAACCAGGTGCGCTATTGAGAGACCAGGACTTGTCTGACTTATTGGGGATAAGCCGGACGCCTATTCGAGAAGCGCTGTTACGATTGGAACGAGATGGACTTGTAGTAACGAAGCCAAATAGGTCAACCACAGTCACCCAAGTTCATTTTGAAGAAGCGGCTAATATTTATCTTCTGGTGGAAACACTAGAAAGCTTGGCGATGGATCAAGCATTTCCGAATATTACAGATGATGTGATTCGTGAGATGGAAGAATTAAATGAGCAATTTATCGATCAGTTACATACTGGGGATAAAGTGGCGGCTTTCCAAATAGATAGTGAGTTTCATCAAAAGATTATAGATCTATCCAATAATCCTGAACTAGTAAAGTTACTGGCGAATTTAAAGATAAAAGTACAGCGTATGGAAATCTATTACTTCAGCCTTGCGGATAACGGTGAGAAGTCCATTCATGAACACAAAGTAATTATAGATTCTCTTAAAAAGAAGTGTAAAAAGAGTGCGAAAGAAGCTATCCAATCGAACTGGAGAAATAGTTTGAGTCGGATGATGGATCGTAATCTAGAGTAAGAAAAATAAATTTTAAAATAGATGCATCTTTCATTGATAATAGGGTATAGAACCTTATTAGATCAATGCAAAGATGCTTTTTTGTTATTCTAGCAAACTTATAATAGCGGTAGTCTGAATATTTCTTTAATTGGTAGATGCGAATATAGTGCTAGCAAGTAAAATAGAATGAACAAGTACGTTACATACGACAAATATAATGTGTGGGGAGGAACAGATTATGAAGAAGTTCAGTCGAAGCTTTGTATGCACTCTATTGTTCGTAATGCTTTCATTTACTATTTTTCCAGGAACGAGTCAAGCGGCAGTAAAAGATTTCGAGGATGTGCCAACGACCCATTCGAATTATAAAGCAATCCAGTATATGCAGGAGCAAGGGCTTATTGGAGGATATCCGGATGGAACGTTCCGACCGCAAGATCCTATCAGCCGTAAGCATGTCGCTGCATTATTGGACAAAGCGCTAAAGTTGCCTCAGCCAACGAACAATCAAGTGAAGTTTTCGGATGTACCGAAGACGCATCCGTACTACACTTCCATCATGAAATTATCAGAAGCGGGTATTGTCAGCGGAGGCGTGGATGGAAGATTTAATCCGGAGGCACCGATTACGCGTATCCAGATGGCGAAAGTATTAGATCTAGCATTCGATCTTCATATGACAACACAAAATGCATTTTATGATGTCTATTTGGATCATTGGGGTTATGTTCATGCCAATGCGCTATTTGCTAGCGGTGTAGCGAAAGGGTATCAAGGTGAGTTTTCACCAAATGAGTCCGTCACACGCGCACATTATGCGGAGTTTTTGTACCGCGCGATTCTTGTACGGGATGCTCGTCCGGTTACGGATAAAGTGACCAAAGGAAAAGCATGGGATCTAACGAATCGCCTGACTTATTTTCTTGAACACACGATGAGAAAAGGACAAATGAATGGTCAACCGTTTGACGATATAAAAACAGATTTGTATCCGTATGCTACGAAAGATTTTGTGGACAACAGCTTGAAAACTTATTATCCGAAAGCGTGTGTAGAATGTTATTCAAATGCTCTTCCACAATTGCGTATGGAGCCATATGTCCGTTTCGAATTCACTCAACCAGACACAAACACGCTTCAAGTCCAGACAGTAGAATTCCAAAATGGCATTTCCACTGGTGGCTTTTTGGACTACACATTCAAGAAGCAAGAGGGGAAATGGAAAGTGGCGAACTTCAAGTTTGTCCCAGCTGGAACAAAGAACTTCGAACTGACAGTGGACGAAGCAAAGAAGGTCATCCAAGAAGAATATAAATCGTATAACTATAAGGAAGTCGCAATCAAATACGTAACAAAAACTCAACAAGTTGAACTGGATCCTGTAACAGATGAGCCGTATACATTCGACCAATACGTATTTAATGCAGTGACGGAATATGGTCGATACAAAGTACACTTCAATTCAGCGGATGGTCTGATGCAATAATGTGAAATAAATAGTGAAGCCACATTCCAAGAGCGTTCATGGAGTGTGGTTTGTTTTTTTGGGGGCGCGCTCGTAGAAAGCGTCCTCGCGCTCATAGAAAGTGCTCCCGCGCTCATAGATTGTGGTCACGCGCTCATAGAAAGCGTCTTCACGCTCATAGAAAGTGCTCCCGCGCTCATAGAAAGCGTCCCCGCGCTCATAGACGCCAGTTATCTTGTCCAGCCATATCAGCTATGGTAATCTAAAGCTACCGAAAAAACTCTATGTGCGTGAGGAAGGATGTAACTAAATGAACTTCGAAGAAATTTTGCCACGACTAAAAGCAGGCGAAAAAGTGATCCGCGGGAATTGGGGCGGTGCTGAACTATATGTGAAACTGGTCCCAGCGGAAACACTAGACGGTGAAACGATGAATCCGTATTTCGTGATCAATGTGCGCGGGGAAGGCTACACGATGTTTACGCCGACCGTATGCGATTTGCTGGCGGAAGATTGGAAAATTGTTGAGTAATTAAACGACAACGAGCGCATGGGTAACCATGGGCTTTTTTGATTGGAGGAAATCAAGGTGCAACATGAATTTTCAGGTAAGAACGTATTTATTACAGGGGCGGCTTCAGGAATTGGGCGTGCCCAGGCTGTTGAGTTTCTTAAAAATGGTGCGAATGTTTATGGTTTTGATGTCGATCAAGCGGGTTTAACTTCATTGGCGGAATGTTACGATGGTTTCCGTTTTACAGCGGGTAGTGTGCGCAATCATGCCGATGTTTTGGAGGCAGTGACGCAGGCGGGGGATATTGATATTTTGTGTAATACAGCGGGTGTACTTGACGGTTTCGCGAAAACATTGGAAACGGATGAAGCGTTATGGGATCGCATTATGGATACGAATTGTAAGGGAATGTTTCTTGTGACGAATGCTGTTCTGCCGAAAATGCTTGAGCGGAAATCTGGAGTGGTTGTCAATATGGCATCGATTGCAGGCTTAGTGGCAGGTGGTGGAGGTGCTGCATATACCGCATCAAAGCACGCGGTTATCGGCTATACGAAACAACTATCGATGGACTATTGCAGAGAAGGAATTCGTGCAAATGCGATTGCACCGGGCGCAATTCAGACACCGATGAATGCGGCAGATTTTGCGGGGGATGGTGATATGGCGAAGTGGGTGGCGGATGAAACGCCGGCCGGTCGCTGGGCGCAGCCTGAAGAAGTAGCTAAACTGACACTGTACTTGGCGTCGAACGCAGCTAGCTATATTCACGGTAGCGTGATTCCGATTGATGGAGGGTGGACCGCAAAGTAATAGTTTCCAGTACCCATCATTTCTGCTATACTAGGCAAGCAGTCTTTACGTCTGCACTACGGAACTTCTTGATAGAGCGATAGGCTCTCTCTTCCTTTGTCCGTAGTTATTACTAAAACGGCTTTGATGCTGTTTTATAAAGGAGGAATATATATGACGTTACTCTCAAAAGAGCGACCGGGCATAGCAGTCGGAGAGATTGCGAAGATGGCCATAGTAGCTAGCCTATATGTGGCTGTTACGGTCATGCTTGCTGTCGTCAGCTTCGGTGCCATTCAACTACGTCTATCGGAAATGTTCAACTACTTAGCTTTGTTTAATAAGCGCTATGTGATCGCTGTAACAGCAGGTGTCGTACTAGCAAACTTCTTTTCCCCGACATGGTTCTTGGACGTTCCCGTTGGCGGACTTGCGACGTTTCTTGTGCTGATCATTAGTCGAGCAGCTACGAAAAATATGAAGTCGATGAAGATGAAATTTGTCTGCATGGCTCTCATTGCGGTCTTCTCGATGTTTAGTATTGCTGGTCAGTTGACGTTGCTGTATGGTTTACCATTCTGGTTTACCTGGTTCACAGTCGGCGTTGGCGAGTTATTGTCGATGACTGTTGGCGGCATGATTATGCTAGCTCTTTCGAAAAAAATAGATTTTAGTAAGTGAGTGATGAAAAGCACATCCCTTTTGGGGGATGTGCTTTTTTGTTTTGAAGAAATTGTACCCGCGCTCATAGAAAGCGTCCTCGCGCTCATAGAAGTTGTTCTCGCGCTCATAGAAGTTGTTCGCGCGCTCATAGAAAGCGTCCTCGCGCTCATAGAAGTTGTACCCGCGCTCATAGAAAGCGTCCTCGCGCTCATAGAAGTTGTACCCGCGCTCATAGCAAGTGTACTCGAGCTCATAGAAGCTGCTCCCGCGCTCATAGAAGTTGCTCCCGCGCTCATAGAAGTTGCTCCCGCGCTCATAGAAGTTGTTCTCGCGCTCATAGAAGCTGCTCCCGCGCTCATAGAAAGCGTACTCGCGCTCATAGAAGCTGCTCCCGCGCTCATAGAAGCTGCTCCCGCGCTCATAGAAGCTGCTCCCGCGCTCATAGAAGTTGCTCCCGCGCTCATAGCAAGTGTACTCGCGCTCATAGAAAGCGTCCTCGCGCTCATAGAAGGTGCTCCCACGCTCATAGAATACAATCCACGCCCATAGAAAATCGATCACAAGATAAACTACTAGGTCTATCTGAAACATCACGAATAATAATGCTAGTATATTTTAATTCCCGACAACTTTATATATCCCGAAAACCTATTGACTCTTTATTATCTTTTGTTTATACTAGCTTTTAACTGGTACGGACGTCATGATGTATTGTGCTAGGTTAATGTGATGAGAATTAAGCAACGCGGTTAGTTTGATGACCGCAAGAATGATAAACACAAAGGGAGCAATCATTATTATATGAGGTAAGGATGTGGGGAGTATGCAGCTAGGGGTTGTATTTAATTCAATAACTTTAATTGGTATGATGATAGCAATTGGTGTAGTACTTGCCCGGGTTACACCCATTACGGAAAGTACTAAAAAAACATATACTTTGCTTATTGTGAATGTGGCTATGCCTTGTATTATTCTTTCTAGTATTTTTAAAGTAACAATTGATCAATCAATGTTAAGGAATATGGGAATCGTTTTAGTTCTATCCTTGGTCATTAATACGGTAGGAATTATTATTGGTTGGATATTTGCCTCTTCATTTTCCAAAAGTCGGGGACATCGTCAAGAGATTGCTCTTTTATCTGGATTAGGTAATACGGGTTTTATTGGAATCCCTTTATGCGCTGCGATATTAGGACCAGAAGGCGCGCTGTATGCGGCTATTTTTGATGCAGGAGTAGATATCGTTATTTGGACAGTTGGGGTTATGATATTAAAAAATTCATACGCTTTCTCACTGCAAAATTTAAAATCACTTATTAATATCCCTATAATCGCTATTGTTGTAGGGTTACTATGTGCATTTATCAATTATCGCCCACCTGAGATCTTCATTGATTTATCTAACCAGTTGGCTGCGCTAGCTTCGCCTCTTGCAATGTTCTACATTGGGCTACTGATTATGTATAGGGGTGACAAGGAAGATACAATAAAATCTGCTAATGGAAATATTCTCTGGCCTATTTTTTCCAAGCTGGTTGTATTACCGATGGCCGCACTTTTGATTATTAGTATTTTACCAATACAGATGGATGTTATGACGAATAAAGTGATACTTATCCAAGCGATGATGCCATCACTTACATTAGCCTCCATTTTATTTACAAAGTACTCTAAAGATGATGTCTTTGGAGCATTCGCAACCATTATGTCAACGTTAATTTCGCTAGTGACAATTCCGTCGCTTATCTTGTTATTCATAAAGTTTAAATATATGTGATGGAGAACGAAAAGAAACAAGCTGAAATAAAATTATAATTGAAAAAGAAGACTTCGCATTTACATATGCCAAGTCTTTTTTCATTTTCCAGCTCTTGATGATTTAAAATGAAATGAATACAATTCGGGATTATAATCAGCTATACAGTATTCGACTAAATCACCACTCACATCGTAAACAAAACGTTCGAGGTGAAGTGTATAACAATCTACAGGAAGATTAAGTAATTCTGCATCCTCAGAACCAATCTTTTGGGAAGTAATCCTTTCATCAGCTTCATTGAGCTGAATAGATAATTCATTTTCCATTAGGTCATACAAGGTGCCGTGATTAATATCAAGATTCGCCAGTTGTAGACCGATCGTCACAGGATAGTATTGGGTTTCAATTGCTAGTGGTACCTCATTGGCATAACGAACTCGCTTAATCAAATACGCATTATCCATCTCAATTGCTTCCTTTAATTCGTCAGGAATTGTCTCGATTCCATGCCGAATGAGTTTTGTACCCGGTGTCATTTGCATCCGTTCAATCATTTCAGTTGTACTAATAAAGTTACCTGACCAATAGTGAATAGGATGCTTTGAAATGAACGTTCCCTTACCATGCTTTTTTTCAAGAATACCATCGATGACTAATTGTGAAATGGCTTCTCGAACCGTACTTCTACTAACATCATAAGTTTCCATTAATTCACGTTCACTTGGTATTTTCTCCTTAAATAACCCTAGTTTAATCTTTTTTTCAATGCTTTTTCTAAGTTGTATATGAAGTGGAACAGGGTTGTTAGGATTAAACACACAATTACCTCCTTAGAATTCATAAGGGATATCTATCTAGATAAATGATACCTGTTTTAGAGGTGTGTGTCTAATGTCGTGTGAAGATTGTTTTGTTGGGGGGAGTGGTTGGTCCACTTAAGGTTTTAAAAATGAAATAACTAGGGAGTTCGCATAATTGACTGAGGATAGGAGGAAGAAAAGTGAAACTATTACTAGACGAAACACCTTACTAATCGCTACCCTCATTAGTAATGAAAATCGGAATGAATGAAGCGTTATTTTTGCAACAATTGCATTACCATTCGCTTATGTCCAAAAATATTCAGGGTGGCTATAAGTGGGTGTATTATCTCTGCTGTATACAACCGAATGAAAATTGATAACACCAAATGGTATCGAGTGAATAATGCGCATGAAGAATTGAGAGCACTGCAACTTGCAGTGGTGGAGCGGAAGTCTTGCCTAGGTGATGAGGGGAAAAATACACTGATGGACCTGGCGAATCTGCATAAGCCAATAACCAAAGAATTTAAGATTACTACAAAGAATAAAGAATATGTCGAGAAGAATCTCGACGTCATCGATTCTGTCATTGATTATCTCAATCAAAAAATTAATAAAAAGTTTTGAAGGGTAGCTGTGTGCCAAGTTTTCATGTTTGTTTGAACGTTCAACTTTGTTTCTCACACAGATACCTTTCGTGCGAATGGTAGCCAAGGGGTTAGCTATATTTTTTTCAGAAATATCTCGAGCAGAACCATGAATCGGCTTGAACATAGAAGGATAATATTTTCTGGATTAATATTTGCATCCTCATTGGAAATAAGTGAATTCGAATGAAAGTCGATCATCTTGTGTGGCTACTTTTTTCATTACTTTGATACCTTAATTAACTACATCTAGGCCGATTCCATCCCAGACGACAAACGCCATTAAAAAAGATTGCATATTTCCACTTATTTTCTTTAATAATTGAATTCATTTAATAACCTAACGTCTTCAAATGTGGACATACACTTAGTCTATATCTAAACTTTTTATAATTTCTTTCGTAACTTGAATAAAATGTTCTGTTGCCGCTTTTTTCACACTGTTTTTCGATGTCACCAAGTTTAACTTTGAATGGATAACGGGGTCAGATAACTCCAAAAGCGGGGGAAGACAAAATCCTTCTAATTTTGAGAATGCAACTGGACAAAAGGCTACACCCATTCCTTTCTTTACCATACTGAGCATAGGCAATGTTTCTGTTCCCCAATAAATGACTTCTGGATTAAATCCACGGATATGGCATTCCTCCAAAATATTATCTGAGATTCCGTGACCGAATGTTGTATGTTGCAAAAAGAACTTTTCGTGTTTTAATTCTTCCAGTGTAATGGACTTATTGTTTACTAAAGGATGGGATGGCGGTAGGGCTACCAATAATCGCTCCGATAATAAAGTGGTTGTATGTAAATCTTCCTTGTTAAATACATTTCGCAAAATCCCAATATCCATTTTATGATGACGTATTTGTTCTAGAATATAAGCGGCATTCCCTTCCTTGACATGAATACTAATGGGAATATCATTTTCATTAAAATACTGAACTACTTCAGGGATTATAGTGAGGTTTGCTATGGTTGAACAGCCAATCGTAACATGACCTCGGTTGCCTTTATGGTGTTCGTGAATTTCTTGAATAATTATTTCAGCAGATGCCAATAATTCTTTCCCACGTTTATATAGTAATTTGCCTGTATCGTTGAGATGTATTCTTTTGCCGACTCTGTTGAATAAATCAACATCTAATTCCTCTTCGAAACTTCGGATCGCAGCGCTTAATGGGGGTTGAGACATATTAAGTGCAATAGCGGCTTTTGAAATTGTTCCATGTTCAACGACTGCTATGAAGTACTTTAGTTTTTGAATGTTCAAAGTGGCTAACCTCCTAATATTCTATATACGAAAAAGATTTATAGAATACTCTTAATATATATTTTACATTTATAAGAACTCGATATATTATAACACTACGTTTAATTCTTCTGAAACTTGAATAAATTCAGTTTGAAATAGAAGGGAGTAAACTCAAAATGAAAACAGGGGGAAATAAAATGATTAAAAACAGTAAAAGGTTTACGGTGCTATTCCTAGCGTTAGTACTTGTTATTCTAACTGCTTGTAATAATGATGCAAGCGATGAAAGCGCTTCATCAGGCGGTGCGGATTATCCAAAACGTCCAATTAGCTTGATGATACCATACGGTCCAGGAGGTAGTGCTGACGTACAGGCGCGCTTAATTGGCCAATCTCTTCAAACTCAACTAGGTCAAACAGTTAATGTTATTTCTAAACCAGGCGGTGCGGGTGCAACAGGTATGAACGCTCTAAAGGCGTCAAAACCAGATGGCTATACAATTATTTTGACGGCTGTAGGACCTTCTACATTGACGCCAAATGCAAATAACGTTGGTTTTAATGTAGTGGAAGACTTTTATCCGATTGCACAAATTTCTGAAGCACCATATGGTATAGCCGTCAATTCGGATTCGGGTATTGAATCATTAGATGAATTATTGAACTTTGCTAAAGAAAATCCCGGAAAAGCAACTTTTGGAACTACAGGAGCGGGACTACATCAACATGTCGTCACTACTGATTTCTTAAATCAACTTCCAGATGTGGATATGGAGCATGTTCCATTCGATGGTGGGGCAGAAGCTGTCAGTGCGTTGCTTGGTAATCATATTACTGCTGCCGTAAACACTATTTCTGAGATTATTCCTCATGCGGAAAATAACGCACTCAAAATTCTTGCTGTTACTACAGACGAGCGATTGGAAAGTTTACCAGACGTTCCTACGTTCAAGGAATTAGGATACGAATTGATTGGACAAGGTGCATGGTTTGGTTTCATGGCACCGAAAGATACACCTAAAGAAATTGTAGATACTTTAGATGGCGCAATTAAAAATGCATTGGATGATGACAAAGTGAAAGAACAATTCGAAAATGCGGGTCTTCCAATCAAATATTTAAATGCTGCAGAATTTAAAGAAAAAGTACAAGTTGAAAATGAGAAAAATGGAAAAGTAATTCAGTCGTTGAATTAAAATAACACGACATAGGTGGTATGGGATTTATGAAGAAAGAAATTAGTGATATTTCTACAGGTACAGTTCTATTAATTTTTTCCTTAATAGGATACTTTTACTCAACAAAATTAGCAGTAGATTCAACGATTAAATATGGACCAGACTTCTTCCCAAAATTAGTGTTTTCACTACTGGCTTTTACTTCTGTAATTCTGCTATTGACTGCGATTCTGCGATTTAAGCGCAGTAAAGAATTTGTATCTATGAGCCAAAAGGTGATTTTCGGAGTTGTCTTGTTCATTGTTGTGCTAATTGGATATATAGGTTTGTTCTTTTTAACAGGGTTCATTATATCGACGATTATTTTCCTTCTTATTGGGCAGTGGTTATTTGGAATTCGGAAGATTCCTATCTTGATCGCAACATCGATACTATTACCTTTTGTTTTATACTTTGTGTTTACTTTCCTTTTCAAAATACCATTACCTTAAACATTAAAAAGGAGGCGATTATGTGTCCCCAGAAATTCTTGCAGGTTTATTATTCGCTTTGGCCCCGGCTGCACTTCTTGCTAACTTAGCAGGAGTTGCACTGGGCATTGTATTTGGAGCATTACCTGGACTCACGGCGACAATGGGTCTTGCGTTATTAATACCGCTCACATTCGGCATTCCGCCTATCGTTGCGTTCAGTGCTTTATTAGGAGTGTATGTTGGAGCTGTCTATGCTGGATCGATAACTGCAATCCTTGTTGGAACGCCTGGTACGGCAGCAGCAGCTGCGGCTTTATTGGAAGGACCGGAACTTACAAAAAAAGGTGAAGCGAAAAAAGCACTTACTATGACAACAGTAGCATCTGTTATTGGCGGGATATTCAGTTGTGTTGTACTAATTCTTGTTTCACCGCAATTAGCCAAATTCGCTTTGACATTTGGCCCACCTGAATATTTTGCTTTAGCGATATTTGGTCTTTCCATTGTGGCAGGCGTTTCTGGTAAGTCCTTATTAAAAGGGGTCATTGCCGGTTTAATAGGTCTAATCATTGCTACGATCGGAGTGGATCCGGTGAAGGGAACGGAAAGATTTACGTTTGGAATTGTTGATTTATTAAATGGAATCAATGTTGTTCCTGCGCTAGTCGGATTATTTGCAATTTCGGAAGTTCTAACAAGAATGGAAGGCAAGGGCGAACAATTAAGAAGTAAAATAGGTTCTACTTCTATTGGTCTGAAAGCTTCAGAACTTAAAAGAAACTGGTTTAATATACTTCGATCCTCTGTAATTGGAACGTTTATAGGAATTATTCCCGCAACAGGATCAGGCGTGGCTTCATTTGTTGCTTATAATGAAGCAAAACGTGCTTCGAAAGATAAATCAAAATTTGGTAAAGGAAACGTAGATGGTCTAGCCGCAACTGAATCTGCCAATAGCGCGGTAACAGGCGGAGCGTTAGTACCTTTATTGACATTGGGTATCCCTGGAGATGTTATCACTGCCGTTATGCTCGGTGCATTGATGATTCAAGGGCTAACGCCAGGTCCCATGTTGTTTACGACAAATGCTGATGTAGTCTATGGAATTTTTATGGCGCTAATTGTGGCGAATGTCTTCATGCTTGCACTGGGACTAGGAGCTACCAAAATATTTCCGAAGTTGTTGCGTATACCTGAAGGAATTCTGATGCCAATTATAGTAGTCCTTTGTGTACTAGGCTCATACTCGATCTCAAATTCAATGTTTGATGTGATGATCATGTTGATATTTGGACTGCTAGGATATCTAATGTTGAAAGTCGAATTACCATTAGCACCATTATTATTAGCTATGATTTTAGCACCGATTGCAGAGACGAATTTTAGGAGATCTATGCTTCTCTCCCAAGAAAGCTTGAGTATTTTCTTCACTAGACCAGTGAGCATGGTCATTTTAACTATTACTTTCCTAGTGCTTGGTAAAATTATCCTAAACGAATTAAACAAATACGTACTGGCACGAAAACTAGAAAAGGAAAGTGATTAATTTATGACAAGTCAAGAGAACACTAGAATAAGTGAATATTTAGCGAAAAATGAAGAAGAGGCTTTAGAATTTCTTAAGTCGATTGTGAATACTGATAGCTTTTCTTATGATAAAAAAGGGGTTAATAACGTAGCCGCTAAGATAATGGAGTTGCTTGAGAGCAAAGGGATTTCTTATGTAATAAGAGAAAATGAGGAATTCGGAAATCATATTATCGCAACTATTAAAGGGCCAAAGGATGGAAAGATTTTATTGATGGGTCATATGGATACCGTACATCCAGAAGGAACAACCAAGGAACGCCCATTTACTGTAGAAGGAAATCTTCTTCGTGGGCCTGGAGTATCCGATATGAAAGCAGGGCTTGTTACGATGATCTATGCGGTAACAGCACTTGAGAAATTTGCAAATGAAGACTTATGCGATATAGAAATATTATTTACTCCTGAAGAAGAAATCGGTTCCCCAATCTCAAGAGCAGTCATTGAAGAACGCGCAAAAGATGCATTGGCGGTATTCAATCTTGAGGCAGGACGTCCCGATGGTTCAGTTGTTACCGCAAGGAAAGGGTCAGCCCATCTTAAAATTGAAATAGAGGGAAAAGCCTCGCATTCGGGTGCGTTTATAGAAAACGGGATTAGTGCGAATGATGAACTTGCTTTGAAAATGACTAAGATTAAAGAACTAATGAATAATGATAAGGGCGTAACTGTTAATATCGGAACCATCAAAGGTGGCGTCAGCAATAATATGGTATCGCCACATGCAATGGCAACAGTCCATTCGGGGTTTTGGAAAACGGAAGACTTTGATGAATTGTATAAGGGTATTGAAAAAATCGTAAATACCTCCTATGTTAAAGGAACGAAAAGTAGTTTATCGGGTGGAGTTAGTATTTTACCGATGGAATACAACGATGGTACAGCCCAGCTCTATAAAATCGTACAACAGGCGGCGCAAGATATGTCACTACCAATCACAGAACAGCATACAAAAGGAGCTGCGGATGCAGGATTTGCCTCCTCAATGGGTGTGCCTACCATTTGTGCAATGGGTCCTGTAGGCGGTAACTGGCATGCGCTTGATGAGTATATGGAGTTGGATACATTCCTTCCAAGAATGGAACTGTTGGCACGATCCATCCTATTATTTTCCAAAGATATTAAAAATTAAGTATTCAATAATCACAGCACCAAAAAAAGAGTGTAATCCACAATGGATCATACTCTTTTTTGCCGTTCAAAAAAATAAAAAATAAAAAGTGTATCCTTTTTTTCATCCGTGTCTATATAGAGGGCGAAAGCCAGAACAGGGAGTCCGCACAACAGACTGATGATAGGAGGAAGACAAATGAAATTATTACTAGACGAAACACCTTACCAATCGCTACCCTCATTAGTAATGAAAATCGGAATGAATGAAGCGTTATTTCTGCAGCAATTGCATTACCGTTCGCTTATGTCCAAAAATGTACGGGATGGCTATAAGTGGGTGTATAACAGCTATGAAGGTTGGAGAACGGAATTCCCTTATTGGTCGGCGGATACAATCCGACGAATCATTCGCAAACTGGAGAAAGGTGGGTGGATCATCTCTGCTGTATATAACCGAATGAAAATTGATAACACCAAATGGTATCGAGTGAATTATGCACATGAAGAATTGAGAGCACTGCAACTTGCAGTGGTGGAGCGGAAGTCTTGCATAGGTGATGAGGGGAAAAATACACAGATGGACCTGGCGAATCTGCATAAGCCAATAACCAAAGAATTTAAGATTACTACAAAGAATAAAGAATATGTCGAGAAGAATCTCGACATCATCGCTTCTGTCATTGATTATCTCAACCAAAAAATCAATAAAAAGTACAAAGTCCATTCAAAAACTACAAATAGGTTGCTTAATGAACGGATCAGTGAAGGCTATACAGTGGATGATTTCAAAGCAGTTATTAACATTAAAACTGCACAATGGCTGAATGATCCAACGTTCTGTATGTATTTACGACCTTCCACGTTATTCAGTTCAACGAAATTTGAAAGCTATTTGAATGAAGTAACGCTGGAAGTGCCAGTAAATGAGATAAGGAAAGTCGGCGGCTATCGTGCACCAAAACTTGACTATGGGGAAGGGGGACCAGTAAATGGGCTATGAATATGCGGAAAGAAGTTTACTTGGAACGATGATGCAGGAGAATTATTTAATACTCGACAGCGGTTTACAATCTGATCATTTCACCACAACTGTTCATAAACAAATCTACAACGTAATGCGTGAATTAGTCCTACGAGAAAAATCGGTGGATTATATAACGATGCTGCTAGTCGGTGAAGCGAAAGAGCTTGGAGGTGCGAACTATTTAGCGGAACTTCGTCGATTCGCCAATCCTGCACGTTTTGATGAATATAAAGAATTTCTCATCGAACAATGGAAAGAGCAGGAAAAGCATGTTTTGCTCCAACAAGCGAGTCAAAATAACTGGAGCATCGAAGAAATACAGCAATCGTTCGATAAACTGCAAGCATGTGAAACAACGAGCCAGACTTTGTCTATAACGGATCATTTGATTAGACAACACGAAAGACCCTTTCAACCATTGACCAAAAAGAAAGGGACTCCGACTGGATTGATTGATTTAGATGACGTATTAGACGGTTTTCAAGATAGTGAATACATCGTCATCGCGGGTCGTCCGTCCATGGGTAAAACAGACGTGCTCAATCATTTTGCCTTACATGCAGGGAATAGTGGGCATTTACCGATCATCTTTTCACTGGAAATGAGTAGAGATACGATGATTGACCGGTTGCTTGCGGCAACGGGGGAATATAATCGTTTGCGAATGCGCAATCCTTATCAATATTTTAGCGAACAGCAAAAAAACTCTTGGCTTACAGCGATTGGTCAGCTGGACAATGCCAAAATTCATATTGATGACCGAAGTGGGTTGAAAGTAAGAGAAATCAAAGCAACGGCTAGAAAGTTAATTAAAGAAAATCCAACGAAGCGGCCAATCATTTTCATCGACTATTTACAAATCATTTGTCCCGAAGGCTCCATGGAGAATCAAACACAAGCGATTGGCAAAATCAGCAGCGAGTTAAAAACGATGGCAAAAGAATTCAACTGTCCCGTCCTCGTACTGTCGCAGTTATCGAGAGCAGTTGAAATGCGATTGGACAAGCATCCGATCATGAGTGATTTACGCGATTCAGGAAATATTGAACAAGATGCCGACGTCGTGATGTTCCTGTACCGTGAAGATTATTACAACACAAAAGATGAACCTACACATATTTTAGAAATTCAAATTGCCAAAAATCGTAATGGCCCAACCGAAACATTAACAGCACACTATGATAAAAGAACCGGCAAATTACATGATTTAGGTAAGAGAAAATGACAAGGGGGAATAGGAAATGGTTACTGTCCAAGATTTATTCAACTATGCTGTAGAATTCGACTTATCTCATTTAGCCCACAGCATCTTCTGGGCTCTCAGTCATAAAAAAGTGCGTGTAGAAGAGGACCATGAACAATTAAAAAAAGTGAATTTCGATGAAGTAGCGATTAAGCAACTCATGGAAGATAATTTGCTAGGGATCGGAAAGGTGAAACTATTTGTGATGGAAACGCAGGAAAAAGATTGGTTCGCATTTTATTTGGCAGAACATTCATTGGATGCATATCGATTACATGAAGACTTATTTCGGGGACCGCAACGAAAAATCACGCGAGCGGATCGTTTGATGGTTCGTTTCATGGCCTTTGCGAAGACGGGTGAGGAAATGACTGTCTATGCGTATAAGAAGGAAGTCGTGGCATTTCCTGCGTATGTCGGGCATGTGAGGGCGGGGGAGCGGGTGGTGTATCGGATGGAGGGAGTTGGCTAATCAATAGACGCGACAAAATAAAGTACGCATCCTTTATGGAAGGGGCTACTTATCTGGTTACGAAAAATAGAAGGATTTACTAGATTGGTGTAGAAAGGAGTTAATGTAGGAGGAGATAGAATTGTTTAGAAAAATACTTTTAAGCATAATGACAATTGTAGTAGTTTTTACTTTACTGCCACAAGTGGAAGCACAAGCGGCTGGGTTTTCGGATGTTAAAAACTATAAAGAAGAAATTAACTTCTTATCAGGAAAAGGTATTATTACTGGGTATGAAGATGGTAGTTTTAAACCCGCTTCAAACGTAACACGTCTTCAAGCAGTGACAATGATACTTCGAGAAAAAGGTATCACAGATTTTACTGCTGCTGATCCTGGATTTACAGATTTGAAAATAGGAAACCATGGATATGACAAAGTTGCGAAAGCAGTAGAGCTAGGAATTATTTCAGGTAAAACAAATAAAAATGGTACTAAATATTTTGATGCTAGTGCTCCATTAACGAGAGGACAAATGGCTAAGATTTTAGTTGAAGGATACAATCTACAGAAAACTGTAAGTGTTAGATTTAAAGATGTCCCAGAGAGCAGTGGATTTAAAAGATACATTAGTATACTAGCAACTGAAAATATAACTACGGGCTATTTGGACGATACATTCAGACCAAATAACAAACTTACACGTGAGCACTTTGCTGTGTTTATGGCTAGACTGTTGAATGATGATTTTAAAATAGAAAAGATCCCAAATCCGCAACCGAAACCAGAACCAACACCGGAACCAACGCCGGAAGAACCATATAATGACAATGTCTCAGTAACGGAGCAAGCCGTTTTGGACTTTACGAATGCCGAGCGTGTGAAAGCGGGATTGAAGCCGCTACAATTCGACGCAGCATTACAGAACTCTGCGAAACAAAAATCAGCAGATATGGCGACGAATAATTATTTCTCCCATACGAGCCCTACATATGGTTCCCCTTTTGATCAAATGAGAGCACATGGTGTTACATACCGAAGCGCAGGAGAGAACATCGCAAAAGGTTATCGAAACGCAGAAGCAGTCGTCACGGCATGGATGAATTCTCCAGGTCATAGACGAAATATTTTAAATGATAGCTTTACACATATTGGGATTGGTTATGACGGGAATGGGCATTATTGGACGCAGCAGTTTATTGGGAAGTGAAGAAAACGGACGATGGCTTATGGGCTGTCGTTTGTTTAAAAAGCCGGATATAGTGAAGGGTAACTGTGCACCAAACCTTCGTGTTCGTTTGAACATTCACGTTTGTTTTTTTACACATAATAGGTACCTTTTGTATTGCTAAGGGAGTTTGGAAGTGAGGGTGGGGTGTAGGGTTAGGGTTTTTGAGGTTGTAAGTGAGTAACCAAATTCTTAATTGTCTTTATTCTTACTTGTAATCATTAAAAGCATTGGACTGTCCTAAATCATTTTCCACATGTTTAATGGATAAAATTATTTCAAGTAACAAACGCCATCAATAATTGAATGAAGTACTTTTAGCGGATGGACAGATAATGTCTATACGATTATTCCACTAATAATTCAGAATGAGTACAATCGTTATTTCTTGATTATACTCATTCTGCTAAATAACTAGGAAGTAATGATAAATTATACGAAAGTTTAAGGAACAGAAATTTCTTATTGGGGCAAGTAGAATATAGTACTATTAAATAAGGCCGTGAAAGTAATTCATCTTTTTTAATAGAAATACCGTATTGTTCATATTTATTTGTTATGACATTAGAGGATTGACTTAACCATGAAAGAGTATTAATCAGATGCTTCCATTTTTGGAAGGGGTCTTTTCTGTTATGTATAGAATTGGTTGTAAACGTTAAACTAGATTAAAGAGTTTTCAACAAATAAGTTTGATGATTTTTACTCAAAAAAACCACTCTCCTGTAAACTAAAATAGTAGCCAGAGGAGAGCGAGGAAGATGGAGTGAAAAGACGAATGCCTTATTATCAAATTCATCAATTGAAAGAGCAAGGTTTTAAAAAAGCTGCGATTGCGAGAAAGTTATCGCTGTCTTGGAACACGGTGAAAGCCATGTATGACAAAACGCCGGAAGAATTGGAAGAGTTCTTAAGATCGCTTGAATCGCGGCAAAAGAAACTGGCTCCCTATCGGGATCATATTCTTGGTTGGCTGAAAGAACATCCGGATCTTTCAGGGGCGCAAATTCTGGATTGGTTGGAGGAGCGTTGCAATTATAAAGAAGCAAGTGAAGGTACAGTCAGGAATTATGTCAATGAACTACGGGAAGTTCACCATATTCCAAAACAGGTTAATCAACGGATTTACGAAACGGTATCCGAATTGGCGATGGGTGTACAAGGACAAGTCGATTTTGGTCAGGATACGCCGATGACAACTACCGGGGAAAGAAAACGCGTTTACTGCATCGGATTCGTTCTTTCTCATTCACGGTTCAAGTATGTGGAGTGGTTGGATCGTCCGTTCCGTACAGAAGATGTGGTTCGAAGCCATGAGAATGCTTTTCAATTTTTCGGTGGGATGCCTCAAGAGATGGTTTACGACCAAGATGCGCTTATTTCTGTAAGTGAAAATGCAGGCGATCTTCTGTTCACTGCAGAATTCGAGAAGTACCGAAAGCTCCGGAAATTCCAAGTTTACCTTTGCCGAAAAAGTGATCCTGAATCTAAAGGAAAAATTGAACAGGTCATCAAATATGTCAAAGGGAATTTCAGTAAGAACCGTACATACGATAATTTGTTACTGTGGAACGAGCTGACTATAAAATGGCTGGCGCGCACTGGAAATTACAAAGTGCATCACAATACAAAAAAGAGACCCGTTGAAGTGCACGCCCTCGAAAAGCAACACTTGAAACCAGTCTCTACCTTATTCTCTTTTGAGAATTCGCTTACTGAAAGTATAACAAGAACCATCCATAAGGACAATGTAATTCGCTATGGAGGTAATCGATATACGGTACCGGCCGGTACCTATCATCCAAACTCAGCGAACAAAGCATATGTAAGCCGAAATGAAAAAGGACAGTTACTTATTCGTTTGAAATCAGATGGAATCATTTTAGCGCAACACCTGATTTCTAAGGAAAAAGGAAAAGTGATTCGAGATCCTGCTCATAAGAAAGAGAAGGGATCGAAATCAACCCTCCTGACGCATCAAATCAAAGAATTCTTCCAAGACCAAGAGCTTATCAATTGGTATATTGATGAATTAAAACAAAAATATCCACGTCACTTAGTTGATCAGCTCAAAGTGATGAAAAGGACAATCGAAACCCATCCAGAACAGATAGAAAGCGGGTTAGAGCAAGCAAAGTTGTTGAATTTGATCAGCGCTAACGATTTCCGGGACATCGTCTATTCTCTTGCGGAACAAGCAGCAAAAACGATTGTTGAAACGGTACAAGAGAATACAAAGTTCAGTCATCTAAAGGCAGTGGAAAGACCCGTTGATTTTTATGTCAACATGATGGGAGGACAGCACTCATGACAGCACCCGTCACAGCCTTGCAAGAGAAATTCCGCGCCCTTCGTCTAGCTGAAACCGCAAAAGAGCTTCCAGCCCTTCTGCGGAATGCGGAGAGTGAGAATTGGACTTATCACGAATTTGTACATTAATTAGTCAGTTACGAATTGACATGTCGGGAAGAGAAAACGAGGGAGCGTTTCATGAAATGGGCTGAATTCCCATTTCTTAAGACCTTGGACGAATATCATCTGGATGAACAGGATGCATTGGGAGAACGGAGTTTTAAACAACTGAGGGAACTAAATTGGGTCGAGGAGTGTTATACGCTTATTTTGATGGGCCCTCCTGGCGTCGGAAAAAACCACCTATCGGTGGGTCTCGGGATTGAAGCTGTTCAGCGTGGCTATCAGGTAGCGTTCATTTTCATGGCCGAACTGATTTATGTATTGAAAACTCGCGAATATACCAATAAGTCGAAAACCCGTTATAAACGGATGATGTCTTCTGATTTGATCATCATTGATGATGTCATGTATTTGACGATTGATTCAGCGGAGGCGAACTTGTTTTTCCAATTCATCTATCAGCTTTATGATCATGCAGCATTCATCCTAACCTCCAATAAAGGACCAAACGAATGGGGAAAATTCTTGGGCGATGCGACACTTACGACAGCTATTTTAGATAGGCTGTTGCATCGCAGTCAGATCATATCTTACACCGATACAGACAGCCTCCGAATGAAACATCGGAAAACGTTATTTCCAGAAATAAATCATCAAACTTAATTGTCGGAACTTCATCATTTCCACTTGACGGTTACAATTGTTGTTTTTTGATGCAAAACCGAAACAAATATAAAATCCCATGGTAAAATAATAAATGCGTAGGTGGGCAAGCACGCCTATGACTCCTCAAAGCCGGCATCGGCTGAAGGGAGGTGCCGTAGATGCAGCAAGAAAACAACGGGCAATACAAGACGCGGAAAGAGTTCCGAGAAGAAAAAGCGAGACAAAGTCAAAAAGGACTGATCATCCTTAAGACTGTGTACTACTCAGGTAGAACACTTATCGCTGTAGTATTCGAATGGCTCCGGTTACTTAAAACCTAACGCACAACCATCCCTTTAGGGGGTGGTTTTTATTTTTGGGTAAAAAAATAGACGGCCGATGATCAGTCAGCCGTCTTGCCGTATTTGCAACATAGAAAAATACACAACGGGCGTATTTAATATGTGTTACTACCTCCAATTTAATACATGAAAAGTTGGTTGTCAAGACCAACCTATCGCCCCAAAGTGTCTCAGCACCTAATTTTTTAGTGTTCAAGCACTTTAAGAGATCACTATACTTTATTCGGAAAACTACATAAGTAACTGTGTTTTGCATCAGGAATAAATAATAAAGCCTAATTTCTCTTTTAAATGCTAGGGAAATCAGGCTTTTGATGTTAAACAATCGCGCCCTTTTGTTGAATAAACCACTCTTCCTATTTATGATACCGTTCACCTTAACATATCTAAGTGAGGTTTTTGATAATATCACGGTACAGGAAAGATGATTTGCCAGTCTAAATCGGGATTATAATTATCTTCATTATTATTATCTTCACACCATGCGCCAAAATAATCCTCTACCATTCCCTCAGTCATAGTATAATAAATACTAACAGGAAGGGGTTGCTTTCTACGCAAATAATTAATTCTATAAAAATCTTCCGAGTCAATGATACCGTGTAACTGCTAAACTAAACTGGACAGTTTCTGCTCGATAAAAATGAACACTTTTCGCTCACACATCCTCCTATCAGTTAAACTTAGAGTGTATTTGATAACTGATGAAACGGAGGATAAGAAAGGTGCTGAAGTT